>JADGDJ010000158.1:3402-10698 GCA_016744925.1 Spirochaetaceae bacterium | reverse complement strand
GCTTAAGGTATGCGATAAAATGGGTGGCTATGCGGCCGTCTCCGATTATAGCGCAAGGTCTTTTGTCATTCATTGGTACCTGTCCTTTTAGAATCAAGTCCTATTATGTGGTTTTAGAGCTTTGACTTATATGTGATCACTTACCCTAAGGCTCAATGTCATCATCAAAGTTCTATATATTTTATATAACTATTGTAGAGAGAAAAGTCAAGGAAGTTGTCACTCCGTTTCTTTTTTGCTTTGACAAAAAAACTCAGTGACCGGTTAGTCATGGAGGAGGGGCAATTACTTTTGCTTGGATCTGCTTCGCGAGATTTAATTAAGCAGAGTTCTGAATCACTAGCCGGACGAATCTCCTATATAGAAATTAATCCATTTACTGCAACTGAAGTCTCTGAAATGAGGCGCTTATGGATTCAGGGAGGTTATCCCGACAGTTACCTTTTAGATTCTGATTTAAGTTTTGATTGGAGAATAAATTATATCAGAACTTTTCTCGAAAGAGATATTCCTCAATTGGGTTTTAATATTCCCTCAGAGACGTTAAAGAGTTTCTGGAATATGCTGGCACATGTCAATGGTTCTGTATTGAATCGGAGTACACTGGCTTCTTCAATGGGTGTAAGTGTTCCGACAAAAAAAATTATCTGGATATATTGGAAGGAACTTTTGTCATACGGAGGCTTAAGACGTTTTTTACAAATACAAAAAAAAGATTGATAAAATCACCTAAAATTTATATACGGGATTCCGGTCTTATTCATTGCTTAATGGGGATTGAAACTTATAATGATCTTCTGGGCCACCCTTGTCTGGGGAATAGTTATGAAGCGTTGAAGGTCATTAAACCGGACAAAGCTTTCGTTATTGTTCCTGTCGACGAATCATATCCTCTGAAAGGTGATGTTTGGGTGCATAAGCTTCAGACTTTTCTGAATCTTGAACTTTAAAAAATAGGAACTATAGAGTGATAATGATATTGTGAGTCAGGCAGACTTTTTTTCAGGCGTCTACAATATGCATCAGTCATTAACGAGGGTACAACTATTCTTCTCTTGATTATCATCAATTTTTTTGTAAAAATCAAATTAATCGGTTAATCAAGCTACATGGTGCTTTAAGGTAAAGCCTCGCATCGATGAGACAATTAAAAAAATGTTTTCAATCGGATGACTTCTGTGTAAACTAATGAACATATGGCCGTTGAAAAATCTCTTACTAAATTTCACCCGCTGATACACGAGTGGTTTGTTTCAAAATACACATCTCCCACGGATATTCAGGAGAGAGGCTGGGAAGAGATTTCTCAAGGTAGCCACACCCTCATGACTGCCCCCACGGGCAGCGGAAAAACCCTGGCCGCCTTTTTATGGTCCTTAAATCAACTGATAACAGGTGAGTGGTCCGTGGGAATTGTCCGCGTTCTCTACATTTCACCCTTAAAAGCTCTCAATAACGATGTGAGACGCAACCTGATTGAACCTCTGGAAGAGCTCAAGGTTTTTTTTGAAGAGAGAGAGGTTCCCTTTCCGGAAATAAGAGTTCAGACCCGAAGTGGCGATACAAGCGGTAGCGACAGGCAGAAGATGATGCGTCGCCCTCCGGAAATCCTCATTACAACTCCTGAGAGCCTTAATATTTTACTGACCTCAGGCGGGGCACAGAAAATCTTGAGCGGCCTATCGGTTGTCATCCTCGATGAGATTCATGCTGTGGCGGCTAACAAGAGGGGAGTGCATCTGATCTCGGCTATTGAAAGGCTGACTTTAATCAATGGTGAAATGCAGAGGATCGGATTGTCGGCAACTGTCCATCCTATGTCATTGGTAGCTTCTCTACTGGGGGGCTTTTATGTCAGGGAGCAGGAAGAGCAAGCAGTTCGGGCAAGACATGTAAAACTGATTCGATCGGATATAAAAAAGCAATATGAGATCAATGTCAGCTTTCCTGAAAATCCCGAGGGTGAGACCTCCCATTGGCCCTCAGTTATCACTCAATTTATAGAAAAGATTAAAGCTAATAGAACAACCCTTATTTTTAGCAACAGCAGAAGAGAGACCGAAAAAGTAACCCGTATGATCAATGAGCAGGCGGGAGAGATTCTCGCCTTTGCTCATCACGGTTCTCTATCCCGGGAAATCCGCTATTTTGTAGAGCAAAAGATGAAAAATGGAGAACTGAAAGCCATTGTGGCTACAAGTTCTCTCGAAATGGGGATCGATATTGGGAATATTGATGAAGTCCTGTTGATTCAGGCACCCTTTTCAGTTTCCTCAGCTGTTCAACGCATCGGACGGGGAGGGCATAATGTGGGAGATGTGAGCCGTACAACCGTTTATCCCATGTTCGGTGCCGATCTTCTCCGCTGTGCTGTAACCTCTAAAGCCGTACTCGATGGTGAAATAGAGGAGCTAAAAGTTCCTGTAAATCCCCTTGATGTACTCGCTCAGATCCTCCTCTCCATGTGCTGTACCGAAGAGTGGGATATCGATGAACTCTACCTGTTTGTAACATCTATCTATCACTGGAAGAGCTTGCCTAGAAAACATTTTGATCTTGTGATGGAGATGCTGAGCGGCCGATATAGCGATACTCGTATTGGTGAATTGAAACCCCGTATAAATATTGATAAAGTGGAAAATACCGCTAAAGCAAGGGACGGTGCTGAACGTGTCATATACATGTCGGGGGGAACAATTCCCGACAGAGGCTATTATGAACTGAGAATTCACGGAGACGGTGCAAAAATCGGAGAACTGGATGAGGAGTTTGTCTGGGAGAGATCTCATGGAGACTTTTTCACATTGGGAACACAGACCTGGCGCATAGACAATATCAACGACAGATCAGTAGAGGTCAGTCCCGCCGATACGGGTGGTGCCATGAGCCCTTTCTGGAAGGCAGATCCCAATGGAAGGGATTTTTTCTATTCTACGAAAATACTGGATCTGCTTCAGTTTATCGAAACGGAATTGGCAAAACCACAAGGTTTGGGAGAAGATCTTATCAGCGAGAGACTATCTTCCGAGTTTTTACTTGACCGAGATGCTGCAGAGGCTCTCATCTCTTTTCTCAAAAGACAAAGAGACCATGTGGATGGATCTCTGCCCCATAGAAATAATCTTCTTATTGAGCATTTTAATGATCCCCTTAACAGAACCGATTGCCACCAGATTATACTTCACACGCTCTGGGGAGGAAAACTCAATTTTCCTTATAGCGAAGCCCTGTCTCAAGCCTGGGAAAATAAACATGGTTATCCCCTGCAGGTTTTCTGCGATGACGATGCGGTTATTCTCGATCTGCCCCATCAGTTTACAGTGGAAGATGTTCTCTCTCTGGTTTCTGGCGACAATCTGGAAAAATTACTCCGTCAGAGATTGGAATCGACCATGTTTTTCGGGGGGAGATTTCGTCATAACAGTTCCCGTGCTCTGCTGCTGCCCCGAAAGTCCTTTAAGCAGAGAACTCCCTTGTGGCTGACCCGACTGCGTTCGAAAAAGCTGCTTCAGGCCGTCAGCAGATACGAGGATTTTCCCATACTCACAGAAACCTGGCGATCCTGCCTGAGAGATGACTTCGACCTTCAGTCGCTTGTTCTGGTGCTCGATGAGATTCGCGAAGGAAAAATCAAGGTGAGTGAAGTTGTGACCAAAACACCATCTCCTTTTTCCGCCGGAATTATTTACGATCATACAGATCAGCGAATGTATGAAGACGACACTCCTCTCTCCGGTCAGTCCAACCTGAGAGAAGATCTGATAAAAGGGATCGTTCACGAATCGGGGCTTCGACCCATGCTCTCGGCAGAACTTGTCCGGGAGTTTGACAACAAACTGCAGAGAACATATCCCGACTATTGTCCCCGCAGGGCAGATGATCTTTTTGACTGGGTTGAAGAGAGAGTTTTTATCCCTTTGGATCAGTGGGAGGAGATGAAAACGGCGCTTGTGCGAGACTTTGAAGAGAATGCCTTAGAAGTGATCGAAACAACTGAGAAGAAACTACTCTTCTGGGAGCCTGAACTCAGTAGTCAAACTCTGGTAATTTCAAAGACCTATTATAATAAATACGGAGAAAGTGGTTTTCATTCGGAGATGGAATTTCTCCTGACCCAATGGATCAGCTTTTTCGGTCCCCGGGATCTCTCCTATCTGCTTTCTGTTTATCCGGCGCCCGTTAAGAATATTCTGGAATTTCTGGAGACAATGAGAGAATCGGAAGAACTGATCGTAGACAGGCTGATTGAAGGATTGGATTCCGATCAGTTCTGTACTGCTGAAAATCTTGAGATTCTCTTCCGTCTGAAAAGAAGGAAAGGAAAGAGCGACTTCAAAGCCCTCCCTATAGAAAAGTTGCAGCTTTTTCTGGCTCAGCATCAACTTCTGACCGGATCAGGATCTGGGAAAGATGATTTGAGGGATATATTTGATATACTGATCGGTTTTGGTGCCAAGGCTCCTCTCTGGGAAGCAGAATATTTCCCTGCAAGGATCAATCCCTACTACAAATCGTGGCTCGACACACTCTTTCAGGAGAGTCCGCTTCTCTGGTTCGGCTGTGGGAAGGAAAAAATTGCCTTTTGTTTTGAAGAGGAACAGTCCTTGTTTATTAAAAAAACAGGCAAAGAGCAGTTCCCAGAAGATCTGCTGCCCGACAACCGGGGAAGTTTTTCTTTCTGGGATATTAAAGAACACAGCCAGATAAACAGCAGTGAGTTGGTGGAAATCCTCTGGAAACAATGCTGGAACAGCCGCATCAGCAACGACCATTATTCTACTGTTCGCATGGGGATTCTCAACAAATACAGCGCCGACACTTTCAAAGATGTGGAGCGGAAATCGGGAGGGAGGAAGATTCGACGTAGCGGTTACAACCGATGGATGCAATCCCGTCCCGTAGACGGCCGGTGGTTTATCACTGAATCCATAGCCGAAGATGAAGACTTGTTGGAACGAGATGAACGTTTGAGAGAAGTGCTCCGTCAACTCTTTATCCGCTATGGAGTGATCTTTCGGCAACTTCTCGAAAGAGAGACAGAACAGTTGGGCTGGAACAGTGTCTTTACGACATTGAGGCTGATGGAATTATCAGGTGAATGTGTTTCCGGTTATTTTTTCGACAAGATAAGGGGAGTTCAATTTGCCAGCTGGGAAGCTTTGCGGGAGCTCAAAGAGCCTCTCAACGAAGAACGTATGTACTGGATGAACTGTACCGATCCTGCATCGCTCTCGGGGATTAAGATCGATGCCGTTAAAGGTAATTATCCCGCGAGACTTGTATCCAATCATATGGTCTTCCGAGGGGATAAGCCCATTCTCTTTTCCAAAAGGAAAGGGAGGGATCTCGATTTTTTTACTGATGAAGACCACAGTGATACTCTTGAATCTCTTGCTTTTTTCAAGACACTGCTCAGCCGGGAGTTTGAACCTCTTAAATCGATTAAAGTGGAAACTGTCAACGGAGTTCCTGTTTCGGAAAGCCCTTATGGGAATGTACTTACAGAAGCAGGATTCAGAGACAATTTTAATGTGTTTATTTTGAGTGGGATCTTGTTGTAAATAAAGATTATAATCGACGAAAGCCTTTAAGGGCTTTGGCCATTTCCGGATCGCTATGGGTCAACCGTCCTGAAACAGCACCATTCTCCACCAACGCAGACACAATTTGATAATAATCTTCATTGGCCTCTTTCATTCCAAGAAGCGAATACTTGAGAGCGTTCATATCTGAATCATCGGAAAGATTGACCTTGCCATCATTTTCAATAATTTTCCTCACAGCGAAATAGTCCCCCAGGTAGCAGGCGTACATGAGAAGATTCCTACGGGATTTATCAAAAACATCGGGAGAATCCGCTCTTTTCAGCAGTTGAGAGAGGTTCTCCTTTTTCTGTTCAAATAAAGCATAGAACAGAGATTGAGGATCTATTCTATGGATATCTTCCAGCAGCTCCTCAACCACCAGTGAATTATCGTGCAGCATGCTGTAAGACAAGGCAGTAAGGCCATCAGCATCTTCTATTGAAATGTCTGCACCCTTTTTCAGAAGCAGTCGGGTTATATAAGTATTGCCCAGCCCCGAGGACATCATCAGGGCTGTCAGTCCCATCTCATTCTGCTCATTCACATCGGATCCATTAAAAATAAGTAGCTCCGCCAATTTGTAATCACCCGCAAAGACGGCTTCCATCAACTCTGTTCTATGAAGGAAATCCAGACCGTAGAGCTTGTTGCGGATAGAGACTCTCATTCTTAAGTAATTCTCCATGATGGGATCGATCATGGGGATAAAATCGAGCTCACCACCATTTTTTATGAGAAGTTCGGTAATTTTGAAATCATTATCGTCGAGAGAGAGATAAAGGGGAGTTTCGTCGTAGTTATTTATGGAATTGGTTTCAGCTCCCGCGAGGAGAAGCATTTCAGCAATATTGAGATAACCCATTTTTACGGCATAGTGAAGTGCCGTATTTCCGTCATTGTCAATGGAATTGATGTTGGCGCCGTACTGAAGTAGTTGACGAACCATATCGTTATTGCCGCTCTGTACCATAAGCGAGAGAGGTGAGAGCCCCTGATGGTCTTTTTTCTCAATATCCGCCCCTTCACTGAGTAGGTAACGGATTTGTATATATCTCTTGTCGTTGAGAGCATCGACCAGATCGCTGCGCATGTCTCCAAAAAGAGAAAATGTGGAGAAGAGAAAGAGTACTGTCAGAACTGGTCGCATGGCTTACCTCAGTTTTCGAGAATTATTCTCAACATCCTTCTCAGCGGTTCGGCGGCTCCCCAGAGAAGCTGGTCGCCCACAGTGAAGGCTGTGAGATATTCACCCCCCATATTCATCTTCCGAACGCGGCCTACTGGAACTTTCAAAGTACCGGAAACAGCAGCAGGAGAGAGATATTTGAGGGTATCCTCTTTATTGTTGCTTATAAGATCGGACCATTGGTTCCCATTTTTGATCATATCTTCTATTTCATCGAGAGGAATATTTTTTTTCAGCTTGATTGTCAGTGCCTGGCTGTGGCATCTCATGGATCCCACACGGACACAAAGTCCGTCTATGCAGATGGGTGTATCCGGTCTGAGTATTTTATTCGTCTCGGCAAAACCCTTCCATTCTTCTTTGGTCATACCGTTTTTCACAGCTTTATCGATCCAGGGAATCAGGCTTCCTGCAAGAGGGGCTCCGAAATTCTCAATGGGCAGAGATCCGTCGGTGAGTTTTTTTGTTACCAGTCTATCAATGTCTAGAATAGCCGAAGAGGGATTGTCGAGATCGGCAACTGTG
>JADGDJ010000158.1:0-3392 GCA_016744925.1 Spirochaetaceae bacterium | reverse complement strand
GTGCCCAGTTCTCTCATTTGTATTAATAGCTCCCGCATATTCCGTGCTCCCGCTCCTGAAGCGGACTGATAGGTCATGGATGTGAGCCAATCTACAGCATTGTTGGTGAAGAGACCACCCAATCCCATAAGCATAAGGCTTACGGTGCAGTTTCCACCGGCGAATGTCTTAACACCTTTTTGAAGGGCATTGTCCAGAACATTGCGGTTAACCGGGTCGAGGACGATTTCACTCTCATCTACCATTCTCAAAGTTGACGCGGCATCGATCCAGTATCCTTTCCATCCCGCTTTGCGCAGTTCCGGGTATACTCTTTCCGTGTAAGCTCCGCCCTGACAGCAGACGATGGCATCCATATTTTTAAGGGATTCGAGATTGTAGGCATCTTCCAGCAGAGGCACATCGTAACCGATTGAAGGCGCTTTCTGTCCGGCCTGAGACGTTGAAAAGAAAAGGGGATCGATAAGATCAAAATCATTTTCTGCGGTCATTCTATCCATTAACACGGAGCCGACCATTCCTCTCCACCCGATTAATCCTGTTTTCAACTTCATAATACAACCTCGTTTTATAGATTAGGGGAATTCTTGTCTATAAGAACATATTTTTCAATAAGGAAAATGTAAAATGATGAGAATAAAAAAAATTCTCTGAACTGTTGACAAAAAATAATCAGATCTATATTATCCTCCTTGTTACTATCATCTGCGGTGGTGGTGAAATTGGTAGACACGCCAGCTTGAGGGGCTGGTGCTCGCAAGGGCGTGGAGGTTCAAGTCCTCTCCACCGCATAAGAAAATAAAAGATTCGGAAACGAATCTTTTTCTGTTTATAAAGCAATCCTGTAAACCGCTTGCGGTTGGAGGGTATATATACAGCGGTGAAACCGCAACCTAAACAGATGTATTTTCATATGTATAATCAGTTCGAGAGGACTTGAAACGGAGAATACGCCGAGCAAGTGCGAGGTGAGCCCTGATTAACAGGGTGAACAAAGACAGCTTAGTTGTCGATAATTAGCCAGGGATGGCTTCGTCGGTATTCGGAGACGTCTGAAGAGAGAAAACAGGATGTTTTTGAAAGAAAGACAAGTCTTCTCCACCGCAAAGATTAATTCCTTTCAGGGTAAGGGATTAGAACGCTTTCGCTTGAAAGTGTTTTTTGTTTATAAGTGTCGTCTATGGCATTGATGTCTTTATTGACCTCTTTATATTTATAATTCCCTTTTCCCCGATGTCTGTTTTTGAAATAATTTTCTGTAATATTGCTGGGAATCTAATTATAGAATGTGATATGTCTGAGACTGACCATTGCAATTTCCTTTATGATTTGTATAAAGAGCATGCTGTTCGATGTAGACCTATATACAGTGAATTCAGAAGGAAAAAATTTTAGGCCATTTGATTGTTTTTTAGATCAGATAAACAGAACTCTAATCGCATTAAATTCCTCAAAATCAGATTTTAGTTCTGCTACTGCCGGCGTAGCTACGATTAAATCTGGAATCCTATGCCCATCTAAGTATCCAAAACATCTCTCAAAGATTTCGTTTAGTTTTTCTTTGTTCCTGTCTACCTGAATTCCATCAACTTTTAGGAAAGATGTTAAAGCAATATTTTTTAATAGCGCTTAACTGTTCCCTGAAAAATTTCACGCTCGACACATAGTTCAATAGCCGAACGAAGATAGCCATAGCCTTCTGATGCGACCTCAGCATCATTCCTGTAATGGGGGAGTTGTTTATTAGAGCATTGATTTCTCTTATATAGTGTTTGACATTATTTATTTCTTCTTCACCTTCCGTAATGATGCCTGTTCGATCAAAGTTTCTACTGTTTCCCGTCAGATGCGTTTCAGAAAAGAGTTGTATGAATACTATGTCAGTTGTTTTGTTGAACTTCGAAAAGGAGATATTATCCGGAAAGATCTTACTGTTGACAAGTATGAGACTCTGGCTTTTCCGTTAATAATGCAGCATACATTATGGTTTGAATGTGCTTCTCCCACCTATGACGACTATTTCCGAAAAAAGGATTTTCTGGTTTATCTTACCAATCTATTATATCCGTATCTTACAGAAACAGGGAAAAGAGAATTGGATCGGATTAAAAAAATAAAGGAATAGGATCATGTATTTGACTGAATGATATTAGCAAGGTAATTGTATCTCAATCTCAAACATATCATCATTCATCTTTGCATGGATCTCCCCTCTGTGAAGCTGGATGATCTCCCGGCAGATTGCAAGCCCGAGTCCGCTTCCATCTATGTTTGACCTTGAGCTGTCACCCCTGGTCATTCGCTCGAAAAGAAGATTCATATCATCCATTTTGAGAGAGATAACTCTGTTTTTTATTATGATTCTGATTTCATTTTCACAATTCATTAATTCCAGACTGGATTTTCTGTCCCCTTCACTGTATTTCAGCAGATTGTCCATCAGATTTCCCATTGCTCTGCTCAGTAACTGGGGATCTCCTGTATATCTTATTTTTCTTGATTGCAAAATAGATTCAAAAGGGATCTTTTTCTCCTCCAGCTGAGGGCTGTAACTCTCTGTGATCTGTTGAATAAAAGTAGACATGGAAAAATTTACAAGTTCAAGCTTGACCGAATGGGAACTGTATTTGGAGTATTCAAAAAGGTCTTCTATTAATTTTTTCAGTTGTATGGATTTTCTGAAGCTGAGCTCTATATAGTGTTTCTGGTCTTTGTTTTTGATATCTTTTTTATCCTTGATCAACATAAGGTAGCCGATCAGTGAAGTTAAAGGCGTTTTCAGATCGTGAGACATTCCTGTAATCAACTCCCTTTTATAGAGTTCACTTTTTTTAATCTCCTCGATCGTGTCTGAAATAGCACTTGCCATCTCATTGATATTGCTGCCCAACTGAGAAAGTTCGTCTTCACCTTTCAGCATGATTCTGGCATGATGGTCACCATTTTTTATTCTCTCAACAATAAGGGCAATCTGTTGAACCTCTTTGATAATTCTTCTTGAGAGATAATAGAATATGGAGAAAAAAACAATTATGGATAAAAGGGTTATGGGAATGGCAATTATCAACATCATGTTTTTAGCTTTATCGTTATCCAATCTTATTATTATCAATGCTGATCCATTCCGCAATGTTACGGGAACCTGATAGTTCAGTCCATCATCCAGCATATGGCCGCTATTCTCGTTTAAAGAATCATTCCATTCTATATTTTTATTATATAAAATAGTCCCTTTGTAATTAACCATGATAAAGGAATATACCGATTGTGTTTCATATTCTTTCAGATACCCGATACTCTCTCTTTCGTTTTTGTATTCGTAGAGGGGGGTGTTACAAGACCCCCCTCAATTCCATCGATTTGATGTTGCTTTCCCGGCTGCGCCGGGGCGG
>JADGDJ010000157.1:7187-10728 GCA_016744925.1 Spirochaetaceae bacterium | reverse complement strand
CCCCCTGCAAATGATTTAAGAGTTACAATTCTTCAAATATATATCTACCTACGGGCTGAAAATAATTTCAAGAACTACTCTCCCTTGGATCCGAAAAAAATTAAGCTAATGCGGAAGGATTTAAATACAAACCGAGCAGACAGAGAGCGTTCAGGGTTTTCGTTGTAAATTTAAAAGTGAACTCACACCTACTTTTGGGAGATGAGAGAGAATGGTATGAGTTAAATAAAAAAGACCATCCCTTTCGGGACAGCCTCATATTTGATATCAAATGATAAATTACTATTTTACAATCTTCGTCAGGATAGCATGCAGTTCTTCATCATCACCATAATAGGTATCGACTTCTTCTCTGGTTAAGCCTGCGAATTCATGACTCAGATAATGGAGCCATTTTTCATCACCTTCATTTTCAATCACATGCTTTTTACTAAAAAAATCCGGCTGAATGGGAAGCGAACTCTTTTTGGGGAAAACTTTATAGTCATGGACGGCAATCTTGATATCTTCTCTCGGGATTCCGTGTTTCATTATCTCTTCTACGAGAAAATTGAGGGTCACTCCCGAATCAAAAACATCATCGACAAAAAGTACTTTATCTCCATTTCTCAAATATTGCGGATCGTAAGTCCAACCATCGATCATAACATTGTCTCTTTTATGTATATCTGTGTATGATCGTGCGACAACTGCCGCATAAAAAACCGGTCGTTCATCTTTTCTGACGAGTTTATAGAATTCACTGAAGACGTTGCCCATATAAGCCCCGCCTCTCAAAGGAATGTAAATCACATCCGGTGTAAATCCACTTTTATAAATCTCTGAAGCCAGTTTCAGGGCATCGTTCCGAACAACATCGTAAGGAATAAAAACTTTTTCCATATTTCTCCCGTTTTACCTGTTAATTATTGAAGATGTTTCTAATGTCACACCTTCACGTATATAGGTAAATCTTATTTTATCACTATTTAACAGTCTGTAAAAATCATTCAGACCTGCTATGGGCGTCCCGTTTATCTCTGTGATAAGATCTCCCGATTTTAAACCGGCAATCTGCAATGGTGTCTTGGGGTACACCTCAAAAACTACTACACCGCTATCACTGTCGTCAATAGATAATCGAGATCTTATATCTTCATTGAGAGGATACAGAGTAACTCCGGGCCAGACAATATTGCCCTCACGAAGCTTATCAACTTCATCTTCCGGTTCTCTTTTTTCAATTTTGACGGAAAGACTCATGGCTGTTTTATTTCTGATCAATTCGAACTCAACTCTCGTTCCGGGAGAAATGTCACCTACAAGGTAGAGAAGATCATTCTGGTTTTCAATTCTTTCACCATCTATAGACGTTATAATATCTCCGGGTAAGATTCCGCTTTTATCAGCAGGTGAGTTTTTAAAGACCTGGCTGACAAATGCCCCTTCACCTGATTCAAGCTCCATATTTTCAGCAAAGAGTGTCGAGACATTACCGATGGAAACACCCAACCAACCATATTCGGGAGATCCGGTTTCCATAATATCCTCTATGGCTTTTTTGGCATTATTGATAGGAATACTAAAACCCAGACCGATACTACCGCCGGTGGGAGTTGTTATCCAGGTATTGACTCCAATGACTTCACCTTTTAGATTTACAAGAGCTCCACCGGAGTTCCCCTGATTAATAGAGGCATCAGTTTGAATAAAATCACTGATATTATTGTCCGGTCCCTGCTGTCTTCCCAAAGCACTGATAATTCCGGAAGTCACAGTAGACTGAAATCCAAAGGGATTCCCCACAGCAAGCACAAAATCACCTACATAGAGCTCATCCGAGTCACCCAGGACAGCGATATCCAGGTCCTCATCTGTTTCAAAGGACAGTAGAGCAAGATCTTTACGCTCGTCGGTTCCCACCAGTTCACCCTGAAAAGATCTATCATCGAATAGGAGAACGATTATCTCATCGGCATTTCCCGCCACGTGGTTATTGGTCAGAACAAAATACGTATCACCTTCACGCTTAACGAGAATACCTGAACCTAATCCCTCATTGCGATACTGTGGAGTTTCTCCACTCTCTCCTTCATCTTCACTTTCCTCTTCTTCACTTTTGGGTCCGAAGAAAAAATCAAAAGGGTTTGTTATGGATTCCGGTTTGTTATCCTGAAACTCTACTGCTTGTATCTCGACAACAACAGGAAGAACATCTGCTGCTACTTTTCTATATGTATTCTGGAGAGACATAGCTCTACCGAGATCATCATCATTTTCAGTAGCCGCGTATACGGGCTTTACTTCATTATCAACACTACTCAGTTTTAAAATGTAGAAAGAAGATACAAAGCCGATCAGCACACTGAAAAAGATGAGAACAAATGTCCCTATAATTTTTTTTGACGGAACTGCATTCATTAATAAATTTCTCCTTAGGTATTACAATCTGTATGTATTAATTAGACATCGCTTAAAGAGATTAGTTACAAGAATTATTTTCTGGTCAGAATTTCCGTATGGTCTGCAAAAACAGCTATTGTATGCTCAAAATGGGCTGACAGCATTCTGTCGCAGGGCTTTACAGTCCAATCGTCATCGAGAATATCCACATCAGCTGTTCCTAGGTTGATCATCGGTTCTATAGCGAGAACCATCCCCGGTTTAATTCTAGGGTTAAAACCGCGATAGGGATAATAGTTGGGAATGCTCGGCTCCTCATGAACTGCGAGACCAACACCATGTCCGCAGAAATCGTAAACAATACCATACCCGTAAGGTCTTACATGTTCTGTAACCGCTTTACCGATATCTTTAATTCGATTGCCGGCAACAGCGACCTCTATAGCCTTATAGAGGCTCTCCTCTGTAACTTTCAGTAAATTCTGAGTATCACTATCCACAACACCGACAGGATAGGTCATGGCTCTATCACTGAAGTAACCATTGAGATTTATCCCAATATCAATACCAATAATATCGCCATCTTTAAGTTTTGTTGAATCGGGAATACCATGAATAACCGTGTCATTAACGGACGCACAGATAGCACCCGGAAAACCGCCATAGCCCAGGAATGCCGCAGTCCCTTTATTTTTGATGATGAAATCATTTGTGATCTTATCAAGTTCCTTAGTTGTGATTCCTTCCTGAATATGAGTTTCAATATAGTCAAAAGTGTCAGCCAGTAGATGGCAGGACTCTCTAATCCGATTAATCTGATCGTCATTTTTAATATTTATCAATTTCTTCACCTGTTTTACTGTATTTTTCTTGTTAATAATGCCGCTTCAAGATTTTCATTGTCCAACTTAAGAGCTTCTTCCAGTTCTATTCGGGCATTATCTATTTGCTGAAGCCCTATATAGGCACTGGCATACTTTGTTTTTATATTTGAAAGGTATTTATTCTCAATAATAGAGCTCTTCTTCAAAAGAGTCTCTGCAATACTGAGATTGCTAAGGACCTTATCATACTTGTTTAAAAAGAGCTGAATTACCGCAAGGTTGTAATAACTGAACCAGGTCTCTTTTAAATCAATAGATTCCTGTAGAAGCAATTC
>JADGDJ010000157.1:0-7177 GCA_016744925.1 Spirochaetaceae bacterium | reverse complement strand
GCAATTCTGCTTCATTGAACCCTTTAGCCATAGAGAGACTGAGCGCTCGATAGAAAACGGTCCAGTAAGATCGTCCACTGTCTCTATCAAAACGATCGAGAACTAATGTTGTCCCTTCCAGATCTCCCACCCCCAGAAGATACCATAAAAGGAATTCTGCTATTTTCCGATTTGATGAATTTTTATTGTAGAGTTCCCAGATTCTTGCGCTGTATTTTTCAGGAGTCGTCTGAATAGGAAAATTTTCTATAAAGAGAAGATTCGCTTCAGGATCATCGGGATTTTCATCGAGGAAAGTCTTTAAATAACGCTCAGTTGTGGATCTGTTTTTATCAAACTGGTTCTTAACCATCGAAATAATCAATTCTTTTTCACTCTCGGGAAAAGAATGAATACCCTCCTGGAGCATATCCATAGATTGCCTGTAGCGGCCGGTTTCTTTTAGAAGCCTGGAAAAATTGGCATACTGATGCCATGAACCTTCAGAGTTAATCTCCTGAGAACGATCGTAGTAAAAGACAGCCTCCTGCATAGAACCTGACAATTGTAATAAATCACCAATTATCAGTTGAATCGCCCACTTTTCATTGTGATTGTTTAAATCCTGCCTATTGTGATTGAGAAATCTGGTCAGAGCCTGATTGTATTCACCCCTATCGATGGCGATCATACCGATCGCTTCATCATTAACCCAGGGACCGGTAATATTACGGGTAAGATTATAGGCTTCCTTTATCTCTCCATATTTCATATGTAGAACAGCTGCATCAAATAGGATTTTTTCATTACCGGTTATATTACCCACCTTTCGAAATATCGCAGGATCTTGTGCTTCAGCGAACAATTTCAAAATATGAGAAAAGGGATCTGCAATTGTCTCAGAAACAAACTCGGCTGTAAGGGCCGCTTCCACTTTAATATTGTCATAAAAAGGGCTGTTAATAGATCCAGCCAATTGGGAAGCTTCTTCAAACCGGTCCTGCCTGATTAAAGAAAAGACATAAAATGCTCTAATATCTTCATTTCCGGGATAAGTATCAAAGGCTTTTTCAGTATATTTGTCAAAATACGAACTATCTTGAGTTCTCTCTGACAGATAATATGCCCTCTTAATAACGCTGAGCCAGTTAATACTGGTTCCGGCATAAGATGATGCTTTTTTAAGTTTCACAGCAGCAGAGCTGTAGCCTTCACCTATAATCATTCTGTCAACTGTAGTCAGATACTGCTTAAATTCTTCCGATCTATCGGGAATCATTAATTCCACATAATAATCGAAATCATTTTCTGTCAAAAGAAAGACAGCAATAGATAAAGCAGAAATGAGAAGGAATATTTCCAGAATGATTAAAGACTTGCGGCCGCTTATGATAGATCTCCGTTTATGAGTTTTCAGTTCTTCTTATATTATCGAGAACTCCATTGATAAATTTATAAGAATCATCAGTACCAAAACTTTTAGCAATCTCTACAGCCTCATTGATAGTGACTCCCGGAGGAACATCTTCCTGAAATCTTATTTCAAAAACCGAAGTTCTCAAAATAGCGAGATCAACTTTAGACAGACGTTCAAATTCCCAATTTCGAATATTATTTTTTATCAGTTCATCAATTTCATCAAGTTTTTCAATTGTACCAGCAGCAAGCAGTCTTGCAAAATTGGCAACTTCATCATTGATATCTTCTTTTTTCCAGCTGAATTTTAATAATTCATCGATAGAATCATTATTAATATCCCAACTGTAAATTGTCTGAAATGCCAGTATTCTTGCTTTTCTTCTGATTCCCATACTACTCCCATCCAAGATTCTGAAGATAAAGAGTGACCTCTGAATTATCTTCTTCACGCAGTTCTTTCACTATTTGCATAGATATAACCTGAAACAATTCCTGCTGTTTCACAGACATCAATTCATTTACTATTTTCTCACGAACAGTAACAATCTGCATAGGATTAATAGGGTCATCAAGGGATAAAAATTTCTTAGGAAGATCTTCAGTAACCTTTACAATATGATATCCCACATTTGATTCGATAATTTGGAACTGGTGCAGTGTCATTGTAAATACAGTATCTATAAAATTCTGACCTAAACTCTGAATGGCATTCTGATCTTTTCTCGTGAGGTAACCGATATCCCCTATTTTAGTTTTACTGTCGGGATCTTCAGAATGCTCACGGACAGCAGCCTCATAGGTTATGACTCCATTTTTTAAATCTCTTAATATTGATTCCGCATTAGAATGTACCAATTCTTTTTCAGAAGGGCTTAAATAACTCGGCGTTTGGCCATTCTTTACAATAGTCGGAAAGAAGATATGACTGACCCTTTTCATAGGCGGATTGAGTAATCCCTCTTCCTGCACTGCATATTCCGCTTGAATTTCTCTATCTGAAGGTTCCGGAATAGATTTAAACTGGCTATCCCCTTTGAAAGAAATATAATTTTGTATGGTTAGCTGAGATTTCATAGCGGCAAGATATTCAGCGATCGCAGAATTAAGGATGGGATTTATAACATTGTTAATCTCAAGTTCCGAAGGATCTCTACCCAATTTTACTTTTAAATTACTGAATTCACTCTGCAGACGTCCCCGAAGCTGATTCTGAGCCAATTGCTGCTTCAATAATTCTTCAAACTGTTGTTCGTTTAACTGGACACCAACACTCTGGCTGAATTTTGCTATTGCGTATTGTTTAACCTGTAGATCTGTAACTTCTTTACCGTCTCTTCTGGCAGCCTGAAGTACCAGTGCCGTATCGATCATGGAATTAAGTACTTCTTTTTTCTTCTCGATTGTCAACGCTGATCCCGTATTGGCTTCGAGTAGAGCAACATTCTGATTAACTTTTTTGGAACTGATGATTTCTGTTTCATATAGTTTGATCTTAGCCGCCGGTCTATCGAGTAAAGATTGTCCGGAAAGTGTTGCTGAAAGAACCAGCATTGTTAAAAGAAATATTGTTTTTTTCATAATTATCCTTCATATAAAATGTAAATGACTCAGATTTAATATAAGTAAAACCCGAGTCAGCCACATAAGTAACACTATTTTTAATTTTTATCCACTTATTTCTTGATATGGAGTCTCTTACCGGCGGCCTCAGCTTCCACGGTTGAGAAAAGGACATCAGATACTTTTAGCATCATCCCCTCTTTTTCCATTTCCATCATTAAGTTTCTCAGAGCTTTTGCAGACCCCAACCCTTTTTTTCTGATAAAGGCATAACTTCTCTTCCCTGTAACCATTCCTGAACTATTGAGATATTTTCCCACTTTATCTGAAATTTTACCGGTAAAAAAAGAGATTGGCGAAGCGCCAATAATAATGTATTCATAACCTGTAAGTTTTTTATCTGAATCGGTCTCTCCGTTGATCAAATCGACCATATGATTTCCTGCAGATATTCCCGCTGCAAGTGATTTTGCTGTTTTAACAACTTCACGGTAACCGGATTCGAAGTATACTACGGCAACTCTCATTCTCATCTCCTGTTTTTATGCAACAAAAGGGAGTCCGATTAAGACTCCCTTTATCATTAAAGCTGAACTAGTCATTAGAAGATGTAGTATCTTCAGATTCGCTGTTTTCAAACCAGCTTTCAGATTGCTCTGTAGCGTTGCCACGTCGTGCTTCACCAAGAACATCATCTTCTTCTACTGTTCTATGTATGTACGCCATACCTAGAGAACTGACAATAAAAATAACACCGAGTATACCGGTAATTTTAGTCAGAACATTCCCCGAAGAAGACCCGAAAGGTGTAGTGCTTCCACCACCGAAAATACCACCAAGGCCTTCACCCTGGTCATCCTGCATTAGGACTACTATTATCAGAAGTAATGCACTTATTGCAAACAATACCAGTAGTAATGTTTCTATAATCCCCATCAATGTCTCCGAATTCTATTTATTAAAATTGACAAGAGAAGCGAATGAATCCGCTGTCAATGCTGCTCCACCAATGAGACCACCATCGATATTTTCCATTGCCATTAATTCCTTTACATTAGCAGGTTTAACAGATCCGCCGTACTGAATGATCATCTCTTCAGCAGCTGCCGCGGAGTACATATCAGCAATTTTATCTCTACATGCTTTATGTATCGCATCGGCATCTTCAGGAGTTGCAGTTTTTCCAGTTCCGATTGCCCAAACAGGTTCATAGGCAATAACGATGTCTGATAATTCTGCTTCTGAAATACCGGCTAGACCTTTTTCAAGCTGCTCGTAACACACAGCTTCGGCTTTTCCTGCTTCTCTCTCTTCGAGAGTTTCACCGATACACAAGTCTACAGTAAGTTTATGCTTTAAGGCAAGCTTAACTTTCTTATTTATTGTTTCATTTGACTCATTATAGATACTTCTTCTTTCAGAGTGTCCGAGTATAATCATTTCAACACCGAGATCTTTCAGCATTAAAACTGAAGTCTCTCCAGTATGTGCTCCTGACTCTTCTTCAGACATGTTCTGAGCAGCGAGAATTATATTTGTACCTTTTACCAATTCAGCAACTGCCGGTATGGCTACAAACGAAGGAGCAACTGATACTTTTACAGTGCTGTCTTTTACTAAAGGCAAAATCTCCTTCACAAGCTCTATTGCTTCTGAAGGAGTTTTGTTCATTTTCCAGTTACCTGAAATTAAATAATCTCTCATAATTTTTTCCTACTTCCTTAGTGCCATAACACCTGGTAGCTGTTTCCCCTCTAAATACTCAAGAGAAGCTCCACCACCGGTTGATACATGGTCAATTTTATCTGCAAGGTCAAATTTGTTTACAGCAGCAACCGAGTCACCACCACCTACAACTGTTACACCTTTACATTCCGCTACAAAGTTTGCAACTTCTTTTGTTCCTGTGGCAAATTTATCAAATTCAAATACTCCCATAGGACCATTCCACACAACTGTTTTTGCTTCTGCGATTCTACTCTTAACAGCAGTGATAGTTTTTTCTCCCACATCCATAGCCAATTTCCCGGCGGGAATGTTGATTTCACCAATATATAGAGCGTCGGCATTTTCAGAAAACTCCGAAGCGACAATATGGTCGAGTGGAAGAATAACTTCCACTTTGGCTTCTTCCGCTTTTCTCAGAAAAGACTTTGCGACATCGAGATAATCCTCTTCAAATAGTGAATTCCCGATTTCATACCCCTGTGCTTTCAGAAAAGTGTAAGCCATCCCTCCGCCGATAACAAATGTTGTACATTTGCTCACGAGAGATTCAAGAACACTGATTTTTGATGAGACTTTCGCTCCACCGATAATAGCCACAAATGGTTTTTCAGGATTGCCGAGAACACCGTCAAAAAACGTACATTCCTTTTCCATGAGAAAACCAGCTGCAGAAGGTAAATATTTAGTAATCCCCTCTGTTGAAGCGTGGGCTCTGTGCGCTGTCCCGAAAGCATCGTTAATAAAAACGTCTCCCAGTTTTGCCAATTTCTGAGCGAACTCGGGATCATTCTTTTTTTCAGCTTTGTGATATCGAGTATTTTCCAAAAGAAGGATCTCACCGGACTTTAATTCACCAGCCAGTGTCTCAACTTCTTCACCAATGCAGTCAGGAGCCATAATAACAGGAACTTCTGCAGCAGCTGATAGATGGGAGGCGAGCTGTTTCAGACTATACTGGGACTCTCTCTCTTCTGATGGTCGTCCGAGGTGACTCATGAGAATTAGAGAAGTGCCTTCCTGCTCCAGAATATACTTCAAGGTGGGGAGAGCTCTTAAAATTCTTGTATCGTCAGTTATAACGCCATCTTTTAATGGTACGTTAAAATCGACCCTTACCAGGACCCGTTTATTCTTTAAATCCATGTCTTTTACTGTTTTTACGCTCATTTATATCTCCTATCGGTTTTTATTCAAGTTAGTTTTTCTGCGAGGTCAACAACTCTGGTTGAATAACCCATTTCATTATCATACCAGGAGAGGACTTTTACAAACCCCTCACCCTGCTTCATAGTACTGAGAGCATCAAAAATTGATGAGTGGGGATTCCCCTGAATATCTCGTGATACTATGGGATCTTCTGTATACTGAAGTATTCCTTTCATCGATCCTTCCGCGGCAGTTTTCATCGCATTGTTTATCTCTTCGACAGTAGCATCTTTTTTCAACTTAACAACCAGGTCGACGATGGATCCAGTAGGAGTGGGAACTCTCATAGCCATGCCGTTCAGTTTTCCATTCAACTCAGGAATAACCTTTCCTACAGCCGCCGCAGCACCTGTTGTAGTGGGGATGATAGAGAGAGCACAACTTCTACCTCTTCGCAAATCAGAATGAGGCATATCGAGAATAACCTGATCATTTGTATAGGCATGTATTGTAGTCATCAGACCACTTTCAATTCCAAAATTATCATTGAGGACTTTAGCGATGGGACTTAGACAGTTTGTTGTGCAGGATGCATTGGAAAAGGATTCGTTCTCCAGATCCAGAACGTCATCATTTACACCGAGAACAATGGTCTGGTCTATGGAATCTTTTGCAGGGACTGTGAGTATAACTTTACCTGCACCGGCTTTAATATGATCTTTATATCCGCCTTTGGGACCTTCAGCTGTTCTGAAAACACCTGTAGATTCAACGACAACATCTACTCCAAGAGAACCCCATGGAAGATCGGCGGGATTTCTTTCAGCAAAGATTTTAATCACTTTCCCATCAACAACAATTGCATCATCTGTGGCTTCAATAGTTTTATTATATACACCATAAGTTGAGTCGTATTTTAACAGATGAGCGAGAGTTTTGGGGTCTGTCAGATCATTGAGAGCGACAATTTCAACATTCGCTCTTTCCATAGCAATCTTAAAAACATTTCTACCGATTCTACCGAATCCGTTGATAGCTATCTTCATCAATTTCTCCCTAAATTCATTATTCGTCAGCCTTCATACCCGAAGCTTTCTTCGGAGATGAAGGCTCACTTTTTCACGGCTATGCCGCAACAATTAAGATACAGAGAAATCGGGTAATCCCGATAAATCTGTATAATTTTACAGAATAAATATAGAGAAATAGACAGATCGGGTCAATAGTTAAAAGATTTTCAAAAGTTCCTGTTTAAGGGTCTGATCATATCCGTAATCCGGTTCAAGAGTGATTTCCTGCTCATCGGGAATAATATAGATATCATCTCCAGGATTGACCAATTCAA
>JADGDJ010000385.1 GCA_016744925.1 Spirochaetaceae bacterium | reverse complement strand
GTATGATTGTCAAAGGGAATCCCGAGGAAGTGATAACACAGGGCTGGCAGGTTTTCGAATCGGATTTTTCTACACCCTCACAGGAACATATGGCCACACCACTTCTCAGTGCCTATGTTAAAAGTGAAGGACAAAAAATCATCATTAACAGCACGACCCAATGGCCCACTAATCTCATTCAGAATATTTCTACAGTTCTCGCTATCAGTAAAGACAACGTCATTCTGAAGACCAATCATTCGGGAAAATCAATGGACAGCAAGATTTGGATGCCCTCAGTGGTTGCTGCACAGGCAGCACTTCTTGCCCTGAAATCAAAAAAACCAGTAAGGCTGATCTATTCGGCACAGGAGGATTTCCTCTGTTCACCCAAAAAAATACCTGCTAATTTCAGTTTCAAAGCCGCTATAGATGAAAGCGGCAGACTTTCTGCACTGATGATATCTCTTTTTCTCGATACGGGAAGTGGAAAAATGCTTACAGATGAGATTTTGGACAGAATCTGCATGGGTGTTGCCGGAATATATAGATGCCGCAATATAAAAGTAACAGGGAAGGCCTACAGGAGCAATAAAGTTCCTATGGGAGCCTTTTCCGGTTTCGGTTTGTCCCAGGCTTTTTTTGCTTCTGAACGCATGACTAACATAATTGTCGAAAGCTTGATAAAAATTCAGAAAAAAGAGATTGCTCTTTTAATAGAGAAGGCAGTCGAAAGCGGAGACGATGGTAAACTGAAAAGTGCCAGAAGCAGAATGACAACAGATCCCGCTATCTGGAGAGAGAGAAACTTCCTCATAAAGGGGAATACCTACCTCAGTGGTGGCAAGCTTAAAAAGAATCCTCCCTTAAGTGAATTATTGGCAGGGCTGGTAAAGAAATCTGACTTTACCAGAAAGTTTGCAGCCTTTTCCAACGCACTGGAGAAACGCGATAAAACAAAGATATGCCCATTTAAGAGGAGGGGAATTGGAATTGCCACATCTTATATGGGCAGTAATTTTCTCCGGAGAGAGAGGAGTCTATTTTCAGCGACGGTCATCTGTCACCTCGATAAAGAGGGAAAACTGAAAATAACAACGACGTCCCTACCGGACAATTTCATCCTGCTGAAGCTGTGGAAACAATACGCAGTTGAGATATTATCCATAGAAGAAGACAATATCGAGATCTCGGCAGATGAAGAGAACAGAATAGCTCTGGCCGGGCCGCTCACCCTCTCAAGAAACATTACAGTGACTACCAGGCTTCTTCAGCAGTGTCTGGAACAGATAAAGAAAAAGCGCTTTCGCGATCCCCTTCCTCTGGAAGTTATAAAGACCTTCAAAAACAGCGCTTCGAGAAAATGGGATACCGAATCTTTCACAGGACTCCCCTTCCAGGAACTATCCTGGGCGGCATGCGCCGTTGAAGTGGAAATAGATGAAATGACCTTTATTCCGAAAATAAGAGGTGTGTGGCTCTTTCTCGACTGCGGCCTGCTTCTGAGCAGAGAGGCGGCCACGGCAGAAGTGGAAGGGGAAATAATGCAGGCTATCGGTTGGTGTTCCACGGAAGACCTCCCATTTGATTACAACCTTATCAGCGATTTCGATATAGATACTTACAAAATACCGGGAATAGAACAACAACCTGACATTTCGATTAATTTTCTCGAATCGGCTGCTAAATCAGCAAAAGGTCTCGGTGGACTCGTACTCAATTCTTTTCCCGCAGCGTACTGCAGTGCCCTTAGCCAGGCGGCGGGGTATGAGTTCACATCACTCCCGGTCCTCCCCGAACAGATCTACTCAGCATTGGAGGTGAAATGAACATAACCTTCAGGCTGAACGGCAAGGAAGTCACTGTGGAAGCGAGACCCGACAAGAGACTTTCCGCTATTTTAAGAGACGACCTGAATCTCAAAGGAATAAGGAAGGGCTGTGGTACTGGTTATTGCGGTAGCTGTATAGTCCTTATGGATGATCTGCTCGTCTCATCCTGTCTCATCCCGGCTTTTGCTGCGAGACATAAGAGCATCATCACTATTGAAGGTTTTTCTCAAACGAAGGAATTCAGTGACATTCTCACAGGATTCAAAGAAGCCAATGTTCACCTCTGCACTTATTGCGCTCCTGCGAGGATTCTTTCCACAGCGTACATGCTGAGAAAAAATATAATGCCCACTGAAGAACAAATAGTGGATAATATCTCAGCAGTACAATGCCGATGCAGTAGTTTTTCCCATTTAAAAAGAGGGATTGTACAGGCATCAATCCACTTAAACAAGAGGAAAAATAATGGCTAAGATCAACAGACCTCCTGTCATATACAGTCCCTCTTCTCTTCAGGACCTGCTTCGAATTTACAATCTCAATAAAGATGCGGTAATCTATGCCGGTGGAACAAGATCTCTCCTGCATAACGAAAGAGACCTTCTCACTATGAAAGGCTCTGTTATCAATATCATGGGCATCGAAGATCTTAAAAAAGTGAGCAGAACCGACCGATATCTGGAGCTGGGGGCAACTGTAACAATCAGCCGCATACTGGAATTG
>JADGDJ010000384.1 GCA_016744925.1 Spirochaetaceae bacterium | reverse complement strand
AGAAAATGAGTCTGATATATTCATTTCTGCACGGTAGTAATGCCGAAAAACGAATATGCGCCTGTGGTATAATGGCTATTACCTCAGCCTTCCAAGCTGATGATGTCGGTTCGATCCCGTCCAGGCGCTTAAAGAAAAGATCACTATTTTGTGATCTTTTTTTATTTATAAAATCAGGGAATCGAAACTGTAAAGATTTTGCAAAAAACAAAAAAAAAAACTCTTATGGGACGTTTACATTTTTAATTTACAGCTGATTGTATATATTATTCATTGTCACATTATGCCGGACTAAATGAGGAATGGTCATGTTTAATGATGGTCGAGGTTTATTTCCACCGGAAAAAGAAATGAGTGAAGCCTGCCAGAACCATTAAGACTATGAGAATCGAAATTAACCAAATATTCATTAATACCCTCTTTAAAATATTTTATTTTAACTGTAATAGAAACATGGCGATCCGGATGTATGCTGTTTGGTATTTATTCGATGATTTTCCCCATCATAATAAAGTCATAATACACATGGTCTACCTTGAACTCTCTTCTAAGAATCCCCTCTTGTTCAAATCCGAAGTTTTTATAGAGAGCTATAGCTGTTAGGTTGTCTTCTCGCACTCTTAAATTGATCTTGGTCACACTTGCCGACTCAGCCCACTTGAGCATGTATGCGATGAGAGCCGATGCCACTCCGTTCCCCCAGTATTCTTTCAGAACAGAAACTCCGAACTCCCCGCAATGTTTTACTCTATTGCGCGTACCACCATTAAATCCAAGATTTCCGATAACCCTATTGTTGCAAAGAGCATTGATAAAGAAACTGCTCTCAGAATCAATCATTGATTTTATTATGCTTCTCTCTTTTTCAAGTGTCGGTAATAAGTCTCCCGGGCCAAAGGTCAGATTGGCAGATTCTTTCGAAACATGATCGAGAAAATCAATGAGAGATTTGGCGTCACCTACTTCCGCTTGGCGAATTGTATAGGGGACACCATTTTTAAAAGAGTATTTTTCAGCCATCTTTTATAACCTTTCCGGTAATTTCCCACTCTGCCAGTTTTTGAGTAGCGACGACATCTCTTTCAATGAAGGAGAGTTCCCAGATCGTACAAAATGACCTGATGCGCAAACTCCAGTGAGAATAATACCCGTATCATCAAGCCCCTTCAAAGAAGCAGCAAGGCAACCGGCTCCGAAGTTATCGCCCGCTCCAGTGGAGATGAGCGGTTCTTTACAGTAGGGACCCGGTACATAGACGGTCCCCTCTTCTCCTGCGCAAATAGCTCCATCGTTAGGATGTATGATCACTTTATCCACATCAATTTTCTCTTTTATGAAAGAGGCTAGTTTCGTGACATCTTCAGGAGCTTTTTTTCCTCTGAATTCGCCGCCTAAAAATTCTCCCATCTCCCAGGCTTCCTTGAGGTTGAAACTGAGCATTGTCGTTGTCTGATTCGTAATCAGGCTGAGAGTTTCGATCAGTTCTGTGATGTCCTTTGGGGGGCGTTGTTCAAACTCCGCCAGATCCATAAAGAAATGTACTTTTTTCTCAGGAACTTTCAACTCCGATAATCGGAGAGCGATATTTTTCCAAATTTCACCGACATTTTCCAGTTTCCCCCAGTTTACAGCACCAATATAGTCAGCTTCCTGCAGGTGTTCATCGAGTTTGTCCGAACCCACCACTTCCAGTAGTCGTTCCCATGTGACTTCGGCACAGCTGCTCAGATCGTTGAGCATTATTTTACCGTCTGAGAATTCCAGGCAATCACTGTGTGCCGGTTCGGCAAGAGTATAGATATTGTCTACTTTGTCTTTCAGAGCATTTTCGAAGAGGGGAGTGACTTTATCTTTACCTATAGCACCTATGTAGGATAGGTTTATGTTTCTTTCGAAAATATCGCTTAGAGCTCCGGCAAATAGTGGTCCGTTACCTCCGAACTTATCACCTTTATTTTTCACTCTGAATGAAGCGGCAATTCCGGCGGCGGCCAGTACCCTGGGACCGAAGGACTTCATAGAGGAAGGATCTTCCATTCGAATAAAAGTGTCGATAAATCCATCAAATCCGCATAGCCCCGAAAAGTTATCTAATGGTGCAGTTAAGCACTTCCGCACATCCTCGACTCTATCTGATAGATCTTCAATATTTTTATAGATTGTAAAATTGGAATTCATAGTACTCCTCCGGAATTATTTGATCAGTATATATTTGCCTTTCGTAACTATACAAGAATATTTTTTGATGTCTTTGTTCTAAAACACATGAGGACTGGAATTAATACTACAATTTATAGATAGGAATGTTTTTGATGGAAAAAAGATTAATAGTATTTTCAATCCTTATCAGCGTGAGTTTAGCCCTATTCTCCAATTCTCAGAGTAGGTCAGGGGATGCAAATCCGTTAGATTTTTATCAGCTTGAAATAGATCTTACTCGTGAAGAGCTTCAATGGGTGAATAATCATCGATCTATCAGAGTTGCCGGTCCGAAGAGCTTTCCCCCTTTTTACTATTATGACGGTAATAATCAGCC
>JADGDJ010000383.1 GCA_016744925.1 Spirochaetaceae bacterium | reverse complement strand
TGGCAGCTTTTTCTGGATTTACAGAAATTTAATCCTTATACAGAAGAGATGAGGAAAAAACTTCATTCATCTATTGAGGAAATGCTGATAAAATTAGATTCCATAAAAAGTATAGGAGACAATTAAATGGCTGAAATTCATTCGAGGCGAATTGATGAAAAAAAGCTCGATACGGTTCTTGCCGAAGATATCAGTTTTGAAGGTGAAGTAGCATTTTCCAAACCCCTTATGATAAAAGGTTTGTTCAGCGGCAGTATAAATGCCACGGGCAGTTTATATATTGATAAAAATGCTGTAGTCGAGGCGGAGATCAAAGCCTCTTCCGTCGTCATCAGAGGAAAAGTAAAAGGAAATATAACAGCTGACATCAAAGTTGAACTTCAAGGAACGGCGGAAGTCGTTGGAGATATCACTGCACCGAGAATTGTAATGGAACCCGGTTGCCTTTTTGATGGAATCAGCAAGATGCGACCTGCAGGAGAGATGTAGAATATGAAAAATAAAATACTTGTAATCGTGTTACTAATCACAGCAATAATAAATATTAATGGTCAGGAAAAAAAAGATGCTCTCAAGACTTTTCGAGAGGGCCGATATAAAGAAGCCATAAATATTACTCTGGAAGAGATCAGTACCATTCCCGACACAAGTCTCAGGACAAAAATGGACTCCTACACAGTCCTTCTTTGGTCTTTAATCGTTGAAAGGCGATATGATGATGTCATTGTTTATGGCAATGCGGCTAGAAAGCTCTCCCCCTACGACAGTCGGATTACCGAAGCCATGGGTGAGGCTTATTATTATAAAGGCAATGGCAATAGTGCACTGACTTATTTTGAACAGTATGCGATTCAGGCTCCTCTTGGCGACAGAATAGCAAAAGTTTATAACTATATGGGTGAGATTTATATCACTCAGGCTAAATACAATCACGCGGATATAGCCTTTTCAACGGCCCTCTATCATGCACCGTCAGTCACCCGATGGTGGTATCGGCTGGGTTACTCTCGAGAGCTTGCAAAGGATTTTGACGGAGCTCAAACAGCTTATAATAAAGCGTTGGAACTCAATCCCTCTTTTGCTGAAGCCACCAGAGCTCTAAACCGCATCAGGAATAACTAATATGAAAGCAGCATTCTACACATTGGGCTGCAAACTGAATCAGGTTGAAACCGAAGCGTTGATCTCAGCTTTTAATGAGCAGGGTGTATCCATTGTTTCTGCTGAAAATGTAGCTGATATTTACATCGTTAATACCTGTACTGTTACCTCGAAAAGTGAACAGAAAGCCCGTCGGATGATTCGTAAATTTTCTCGGAGTAATTCCTCATCCCTGGTAATAGCGACAGGCTGTTATGTTCAGATGGAAGAGGAGGAAGTTGTATCGCTGGGAGATAATGTCGTAACAGTTTCTCTTGATGATAAAGACACTATTCTCGACCTGGCCGCTTTTATCGGTTCCTACGATTCAGATTTGAAGGAACTCAAAAACCGGACTGCTCTGTGGCTTCAGGAACACCTCGCCTCATCTGAGTCTGATGAATCGGATCGATTCCGTTATTCTCCTGCTGATTTTAACTTTCACTCAAGAGCTTTTTTAAAAATTCAGGATGGATGTGACAATCATTGCGCTTATTGCCGGGTTACAATCGCCAGGGGGGCTTCAGTCAGTCTCGAAGCCGAAGAGATTATACGTCGGCTCAATAAATTAGCGGAAAAAGGGTATCGGGAAGTTGTTCTCACAGGAATCAATATTGATTCTTATCAATCGGGAGACAGAGATCTTGCCCAATTGTTGCAGATGATACTCGAAGAGACTAAAGGGTTCAGGATCAGACTATCCTCTCTTGAGCCGGACACTCTCACCGAAAGGATGTGCCTGGTACTGGCCAATGAGAGAATCTGTCCTCATTTTCATCTCTCTGTTCAGTCGGGGTCTGATTCGATACTCAAGTCAATGAAAAGGCATTACGACTCAGAGACGGTCCGAACTGCAGTTAAACAACTGCGGGCAGTAAAAGATGATCCCTTTATTTCTACAGATATTATCGTAGGATTCCCCGGTGAAACTGAAGAGGATCTCGCTGAATCGATGAAATTACTCACGGAATTGAATTTTGCCGGTGCTCATGTTTTTCCCTTCTCGCCACGTCCTGGTACAGACGCGGAGAATATGACTCCCAAAATCCCCGAACGAGAAACAGCCATCAGGGCTAGAAAGCTCAGAGCTGCCGCCGCTCAATCATATGAAGCATATGTAAAACGATCAATCGGGAAAAAAGTCACAATTCTTCTGGAACAGGTAGATGACGAAGGGCTCTGGTATGGTTTTTCCGAGACTTATATTAAATTTACCATCAGAAATATCAAAGAAAATATGCACACGGGAGAATTGGTCGAATGTGAAATCGTCAGTATGACAAAAGGTTCCGGTTCTGCCGTTTTTCTTAAAAAAATACAAATGTCCTGACGAACCTCCTACAATTAAAATGTGAGTATAAAATTTGAGTTTCGCCGATGCGAATGATAGTATATATTAATG
>JADGDJ010000382.1 GCA_016744925.1 Spirochaetaceae bacterium | reverse complement strand
GTGCATATACCGCTGCCATGAACGGATTGGATATTATTGTTTTCACTGGAGGTGTCGGTGAAAAAATGCCTATCCTCAGAGAAGATGTTTGTGTGGATATGGAATATCTGGGTGTTAAATTTGATGCCAAAAAGAATGACAGTTTTGCCGATGGAACATTTGAAGTAAATACTGATGATTCAAAAGTTAAAATCCTCAAAGTTCAAACTAACGAAGAGCTTATGATCGCTCTCGAAACAAAAAAAGTTTTGTCATAATACAAACTGAACAGACTAAAAAAGCTGATCCCGGGGGATCAGCTTTTTTTTAATAGTTTTATAAACTTGTTGAAGGGCATGGGCTTGTGATAGAGAAACCCTTGAATAAGATCACATTGATAACTATTGAGCAGCGCGGCCTGATTCTCCTTTTCAACCCCTTCAGCAACAACCTGAAAATCCAGAAAGTGAGCCAGTTCGATAATTGTTTTCACAATATTGCAGGAAGGAAGGTTTTCCGGGATAGAATCTATAAAAGATTTATCAATCTTTAGAGTATGTACGGGGTAATCTTTTAGTTTATTGAGTGAGGAATACCCAGTCCCGAAATCATCGATTGAAATGGAATAACCTGAAGAGATAAGTTGCTCCATTATAAATAAAGTGTGATTCTCATTTTCCATCAATCCTGTTTCGGTAATTTCAAATTCTACAAAAGCTGTATCAATTTCAAATTTTTTTTCCAGCGTTTTTATCGTGTCTATAAAATGGGGATCACTGAACTGCATGGGAGCAACATTGATAGAGATCTTCACCGGTTCGTATCCCTTCTCTCTCCAACTTTTCATATCAGTATATGTTTTTTCAATGATAATCTTCCCGATCTCTATAATGGATCTGTTTCTTTCACAGATGGGTATAAAGATACCAGGAGAAATCATCCCCTTATCTGCTGTAAACCAGCGAATGAGTGCTTCTGCTCCACAAATATCACCATGACTATTTACTTTGGGTTGATAATAAACAGTGAATGCCTTGCTTTCTATGGCTTTTAAAATGTCCTTTTCGATCTGTATTCTATAGATCAAATCATCATTCTGATTTTTATTGAACATACAATATTTTCGATCTCTGCTCTCTTTGCAACTGAATAGTGCCGTTTCACTATTTTTTATCAGTTCATCTTTGCGCAGTGCATCATTGGGATAAACGCTGATCCCTATGGATACCGAGATTAAAAGATCTCTGTTCTCTATCCAGAATGGGGTATCAAAGCTGTTCATAGTTTTTTGGACTATTGCAATAACATCATCTTCAGATTTCATATCTGAAAATAATATGAGAAATTTGTCGCCCATCATTCTCGAAACAAAATCGTCGCCCCTGAAATTACTTTTCAGTCTAGAGCCAATCTGCTTCAATGCCATATCGCCGAATGATGTTCCAAATACACCGTTGATATCCTTAAAATTATTAATGCCCAGACACATTACAGCAAATGATCTGTTTCTTGCTGCGGATCTCTCTAATTCCTCTGAAATTTTGTCTGAAAACATCAACTGATTCGGCAGACCTGTCAGCTGGTCGTAAAATTCAAAATAACGAGCTCGCTGCTCGGCTCTGATGTGTTTGGTCACATCGCGGTACACAAATAGAATCCCTTCGACACCGGGATTATCCAGTAGATTTGTAACCGAAACCTCAAGATTTCTCCAATCACCATCCTTGTGCCTGCTCCGGTAATAGATTGTACTGTGATCTAACCTGTTCTCCGATATATTTCTGAAATTTTCAATGACCCTTGCTGCGTCATCAGGATGGATTTTATCAAAAGACAGAGCTCCGCCTTCAAATTCTTCAGGACTATAGCCGGTTATCTTTTCTGTGGAATTACTGACAAACTTATTATTCCCTTCTTTATCCAAAATAGTAATGCCATCAAAGGCGTATTCGAGTATGGTTTTAAATCTGAGTTCGTTGCCAACAAGAGCATCTTTAAATTCCCTTTTTTCATCCTGAACCTTTGCGAACTTGTTATTCTGGTGATTGAGACTTTTACGCGTCTGATCAAGACTTGACAAACTTTTTTCCAAAAAATATACAATGACAGACAAAATCAATCCTGTAATGAAAGAGCTGAAAAGAGTGAAATAGAGAATAGAGTCCCAAAAATTGATTCTATAAGGACTGTATAAATACTGAATTAATTCATCCCGGTGTAAAAAGCTTATATTAATCACAAAAAGAAAGAACACAAAAGATGTTCTTTTAAATGTAAAAAACAACGATGATATCATTACAGCTAAAAAGATATATAAATTGATAGGAATGTCATATAAACTAAGAGAAGTAAAAAGAGAGACTAATAATAATACATATAAAGAAAATGATCTGCTTACCCGATTGAGTTTTGAATAATAAATGGAAAGTATCAGCATGACCTGAATGAGATAGAAAACCAATAGAAAATTATAAAGTCCCATCTCAAGGATTTTTTTCTGAACAAACATTGAAGATAAAATTGCTAATATAAAAAAAACCGGTTCAAGGATAAATAAAATCCTGTA
>JADGDJ010000381.1 GCA_016744925.1 Spirochaetaceae bacterium | reverse complement strand
TATTTAATCTCAGGCCGAAGCCCGCGATTATTATCATAAATAATTTGAAACTCAAAAGATCACTTTTGTTTCGTATTCTCTTCCCTTCCCTGATATACATTATCAACAAAATCACCAGTGTGATTTTTATGAAAACTATGTAAAAGAACTCATGCTTATCGAGTTGTTATACCCGAAGCGCTTAGAGAGAATAGTCTGTATCAGATGAACATGTCAACTGCTTTCCACTAAAAACTGAAAGAACTTTTTAAGGAGATATTTACATCGGCCAGGATGACTTATTCACTAAGAAATCTTTGCCGCTTACCCCTCAAGCACGAGAGGTAAATTAACAAATCACAGGAAAACTGTCAATTGAATTTCATGAAATTATTTTATTAATTTTTTCGAATAAAATTGAAGCGTTCCACTGCGCTCTAATTGTAGCTTTACAGAAGATAATACGTCTTCTTCAATTAGAGGAGGCTTATAATGTCTTATAGTATTTAAAGGCAAAATTGAAGATTTCAGATTTTCATTTATGTCTGCCAGTTGTATATCCAAGTCTTCCAGTTCAAAGATAAATCCGGCATGAAGAATGTATGATGGATTTTCTAAAAAAAATAGATAGGGGCTAAAATCCAAAATAAGAAACAATGGATACCGCAGATCCTTCTGAACACTGACAAAATCGACATTGTTTTCAAAGTCTTTTATTTCCAGAATATTTTCATCATTCTCACTGAGTAGGGTTTTAATAAGAAACTGTCTATTATCTTTAAAAGAACTAAAGCCTTTTAAGTTGAAATTAAAGAAAAAAATGGTCCCTAGCAGTAGGAATAACACCAAGGGGAATGTGAGTGCCTTTATCAGGTAAAAAGACAAGGTAAACAAAGAAAGAGCTGATAAGAAGAAAACGAGAGCATCCTTCAGGGACATCCCTTCCAGATCTACTATTACCAATCCAAAGATAAAGATTATGAAAGACATAACAAGGTATATGAGAAAAGGAATAGAAGAAATTTGCCAGAGGACCTTTCTTCCGGGATTTTGAACTGTTCGTATCAATACTGCCATAGCAGCACCTGCTGTCATGGCAGAAAAAAACAAATATGTGTAAATATTAAATATCATAGATCGTTTTATACTTATCCTCTAAATACTTCAAAAAATACTGGGCGTTTAACTTCTCACCAGAAATATTTCTAATCAAATCAGAAGCTGATACAGATGATCCATACTTATGAATTTTTTCAACTAACCAATCCTTTATTGGATTAAGATTCCCCTTGAGGAGATTGAGATTAAAGTCAGGCATATCATGTTTCATAACATTGACAAATTGAGCACCATAGAGATTACCCAGTGCATAGGTGGGAAAATAACCGAATAATCCCGCAGCCCAGTGAATATCCTGAAGAACTCCCTTAGAATTGTTGTCCGGTTTAATTCCAAGCAGTCTTTCTGATTCGGCATTCCATGCCTCTGGCAGATCATTCACAGAAAGATTCCCGGAAATTAATTCCATCTCGAGTCTGAACCTGAGAATAACATGCATACTGTAAGTCACTTCATCAGCTTCAATTCTAATCAGTGAAGGTTCAACTTTATTGACAGCTTTATAAAAATCGTTAAGAGAGACATGCTTCAATTGATCCGGAAAGATTTTTACAAGTTCAGGATAATTATAAGCCCAGTAATTGATATCCCTCCCAACGATATTTTCCCAAAATCTCGATTGTGATTCATGAATACCCATAGACGTACCATCTGCGAGCAAAGATCCGCGAAGATCTTCTCCAAAACCCTGTTCATATTGCCCATGACCTGCTTCATGTATATTGGAGAATATTCCCGATAAGAGATCATTAGCGTTGTAATGAGTTGTTACCCTCACATCATTATGGCCAAGAGTCGTTGTAAATGGATGCGCTGTTAAGTCCAGGCGCCCTCTGCTGAAGTCATACCCCATTCCTCTCTGAAGCATCTTCCCAAACATGTCCTGATGATCTACGGGATAATTCTGATTGAGAAAGGAACTGTTCACTTGTGGGGCTTTTTTAATTCGATCAATCAATGACCTCAGACCCGGTTCGAGATTGTCAAACTCATTTTTAATTACCGATGCTTTCATCCACGGCTCATATTCATCGAGAAGAGCATCATAGGGGTGTTCGTCAAACCCCACATAATCTGCTGTTCTTTTAGAGTAAGTGATCAGTTTTTCCAGATACGGGGAAAAAAGAGAATAGTCATCGGTCTCTCTTGCTTTTACCCATTTTGATTGAGCTATTGATACTGCTGCGGCAAATTTTTCAACATGATCCACAGGAAGTTTTACTTTTCTCTTATATCTTCTAAAGCTTTCTCTTAAAAAAGCCTGATCTATTGTACTAAATGAATCGGGAACCCCATCATCCGAAACTGAGAGTTTAGCAAACAATTCCCCCCAGATATCTTCAGTTAATTTATTGTGAAGAACCCCTTCTAGTAAAGCTATCTGCTCAGACCGTTCACCAACAGCACTATCGGGCATATATGTTTCCTGATCCCAATAGAGAACAGCAATTC
>JADGDJ010000006.1:3411-52741 GCA_016744925.1 Spirochaetaceae bacterium | reverse complement strand
CTTGTCGATATATTGTTGAAGAATGGCCTGAAACCTGAGAATATTCTTATTCTTGTTGCCACGGGAACACATCGTGGCCAGACTGCAGAAGAATTGAGAGAAATGCTCGATTCTCGAATATTCCAGCTGCCTGTCCGGGTAGAGAATCACGATTGTCTCAATGATGAAAATCTGTCATATCTAGGAAAAACAGGTCGGGGTAGTGATATTCTTATCAACAGCGATTATGTGAATTGCGATATAAAAATTCTCACAGGACTTGTGGAAAGCCATTTTATGGCGGGAGCATCGGGAGGCAGGAAATCAATCTGTCCCGGGCTTATCGGTGAGAAGAGTACTTTTATTTTTCACGGCGCTCCCATGCTGGCCGATGAGAGATCCAGTGCTCTCAATCTGGAGGGAAACCCCTGTCATGAAGAATCACTCGATATGGCTCGTGTAGCCGGATCAGATTTTATTGTCAATGTAACACTCGATGGGAATTTTGATCTGACTGGAGTCTTTGCGGGAGAACTTGAGGAAACTCATAAAGCCGCTGTGACGCATTTGAAAAGTTATACCGCCATCAAAGTCACAAAAAAATATGATATTGTTGTTACACATGCCGGTTTCGTTGGCATTAATCACTATCAGGCTGCCAAAGCCGGTGTGGAAGCGGCACGGATTGTTAAAGAAGGCGGTTATATTCTTATGGCTGCAGATAATACGGACACTGATTCCATCGGTTCTCTTGCCTATAGAACTATGCTGCAATTGTTGAAGCTGACAGGTTCAGCTGCCTTTGACAGAACAATTTTATCATCAGACTGGACTTTTATCCCCGATCAATGGCAGGTTCAGATGTGGAACCGTATGTTCAAAGTTATTCCACAGGACCATTTCTATTATTTCAGTCCCCAGTTTGGAGAAAATGAATACAGAATCTGTCCGGGAGAGAATCTGACTGAATTGAGTGGTATACAGCAGGGTTCTATACCGGATCAGCTATCAAAAGCAGTCGCAGTCTTACGGAAAAAACTTGGCAGAGAGCTTTCCATATGCTGGATGGCTGACGGACCTTATGGAGTACCCCTTTATGAAAACTGATATAGCACTTATTCATTCAACCTCTCTGGTTATAGATCCTGTCGTACATAGTCTTGAGAATTTCACGGACAGATACAGCTTTTATCATCTACTCGATGAAGCTCTCTTAAAATGCATGATGTACGAGGGAAATACACCGGAGCTGACAGTTCCCTGGCTCACTCAGATTGTGCGTAATGCTGTCCGGAGTGGAATGACAGGGGTAATCGTTACCTGCAGCTCCCTTTCTATATCAGTGAAAGCTGTCTGTAAAGAAGTCAATATTCCCGTTGTTCCTATCGATACAGCTATGTACAGTTATATTTTGAAAAACAAAAAGAATCCTGTAGTTCTTATGACCAATCCCACGAATGAAATACCTGCAGCCTATATGATGAAAGAGCTGGGGAGAGAGGTTCCGATGGTTGTCTGCAAGGGTGCTATGGAAGCTCTACAGAGAGGGGACACAGAAAGTCATGACAGAGATGTCGTCACTGAGATAACAAAGCTGATTGAACTATTTGATAACATCATTCTGTCTCAGATATCCATGGAACGAGTCAGAAAGATTCTGCCTGAAGATATCAGAGAGAAAGTATATTCGAGCCTGGATTTTATAAATGAAACCATAGAGTCAATGGATTTGAATCATGAGTGATTCCATCCTACTTTCCAGACTGTCTCTGGGTACATGGACATATGCGGGTGATTCCATCTGGTCTGTTTCCAGTGAATCGGAATCGATCAGGGTCATTCAGGAAGCACTGGACAGAGGTGTTGCCCTTTTTGACACATCGCCCAACTACGGAAACGGTAGAAGTGAATCCATTTTAGGGAAAGCTCTAGGCAATAATCCCCTGGCTTCTGTAGCCACCAAATGCAAAGTTGATGGATTAACTCGTTCTGAATTAATTTCTATAGTTGAAAATAGCCTGAAAAATCTGCAAAGAGATACTATTGATCTGATGCAGGTTCACTGGCCGGCTTCAGATCCCGGACAATCATCATTCGCACTGGATGTTTTTCAGGATCTGGTACGGGAGGGGAAAATAAAAAATCTGGGAGTCTGTAATTTCGGAGTTCATGATCTTGATGAGAATTCAGGAAAAAATATTATTTCCAATCAACTGCCATATAATCTGATGTGGCGTGTCATTGAAGAGGGGATTGCAGAAAAATCACGTGAATTGGATATGAAGGTCATTTCCTATTCTCCACTACAGCAGGGCTTGTTGACTGGAAAGTATACTTCTCTCCATGATTTTCCTTCAGGGAGAAAGAGGACTCGGCATTTTCTCGACGATGGTATCACAGCAAAACACGGTGATCGAGGTATGGAAAGGGAAACTCAAAGCTGTCTTGGTGGCTTTCTCCGCATATCGGCTGAATCGGGTATATCACCTTTGAATCTGGCTGTATCTTATATCTTGAGCCATGATTTTATAGATTCCATGTTGGCCGGAGCGCGGAACTTGTCTCAGTTGGAACAATTGATTTCAGCAATAGATACGAAATTGCCTGAAGATGTCAAAACTGAACTGGATAGAGTGTCACAGCCATTATTGGAAGCCATTGGCGGAAATCCCGATATGTATAATAGAAAGTCTAGAGTGAGATAAGAAATGAAGATCAGAACAAAACTTTTACTATTAATATTGACTATGCTCTTTTCGATGATTCTCTCTTTGACTATTTACATAGGCTTTCAGAAAATAGTCGATATAACGGGAAAGGAAAAAAGTAGACTTTTACTATTGAAGGATTATGAACAGGAACAGCGTATTGCCTTGGCAAAGTTTCTCTATGATGATGTTAATGTTCTGGATCAGCTTGAAGTTCTCAATGCAGCTATTCTCGATGTGGAAAAAACACTGGAGAGTGTTAAACAGATCAGACTTCTTCCCTTAATGAGCGATAGCGTTGCAGAGGCTATTACGAGGGTATTACTTCTCCACGATCTGCAGATAACATCTCAAGAGAAACTTTTGATAAGTATCGATGAGTTTTTAGCTGCTCTGGAAGAGGTTTATGGATACAATCATAATTTCAGTCTCGATAGTATTAAGAACATTGCCAATAAGAATAGTGATGATTATGACCTTCTCAACTATCATGTTATCAAAACGAAATTTCAGATTACGGCACTGGAAAGAGACCTGGAATCATCTAAGATTATTATCGAAGAACAATATTCCTTTATAGATGGGCAGATCCATTATTATCAGACAATGGGGTATCTGATTACAGCCGCTGTTGTTGTTTTAAGTATTGTTCTTTCAGTAATCATTGCCTTGATATCCGCTGGTCGAATCTCACGTTCTGTGAATACAATTGGATCGAGCCTGACTATTATGGCATCGGGAGATTTGACAAATGAAATCCGGGCAATTTCAAAAGATGAAATAGGGACTCTCAGTGAAGAGATGGGCACTTTTCAGAATAGTTTAAATAGTTCTCTGAACAAAATAAAAGACTACTCTGCGGTCAATAGAGAAGTCAAAGAAGAACTGATAGCTACCGCATCGGAAACATCGGCTGCCAGTGTTGAGATCTCAGCCAATATCAATTCTATTAATAACCAGATGTCTACACTAGATAATAATATATCCATCTCCAACAAAAAATCCCTGGAAATTTCCTCTTCCAGTAATATCTTGAGTGAACACATTGCAGAGCAGACTGTTATGATTGAAGAATCAACGGCTTCAATAACTGAAATGATCGCCTCCATTGCCAATGTCTCGAATCTGACTGACAAAAATCGGTCGATTATAAAAACTCTTGTGGATACGGCGAATCAAGGCGACCAGAAACTGATAGAGACAACGAATCTGATTGAAGAAATTAATGCATCGGTAAATGAAATTAATGGAATGGCAGACATTATTCAGAGTATTTCCGCCCAGACAAATCTCCTGGCAATGAATGCAGCTATTGAAGCAGCCCACGCCGGTGATAAAGGGAAGGGATTTGCCGTTGTAGCCGATGAGATCAGAAAACTGGCCGAAGCCTCTGCTATGAATACAAAAGACATCACGAATAATCTGAAAGGCATTATCGCCAGAATTATCCGGGCATCAGAAGCAGGAAAAAGTACCAAAGAAGCATTCAGTAATATTAATGACAGTATTTCCGGTGTCTCAGAGGCTTTATTAACTATTTCTCAGAGCACTTCCGAATTGAATGCCGGAGGAACACAGATTCTTGAAGCGATGTCGGGATTGAGGGAAATATCTACTCTCGTTCAAGAAAAATCAGTAGTTGTCACAAGTGGCTCGACTTCTGTCAATGAGCTTATGGCAACCGTTTCTGATATTTCAAGCATGGTTTCAAATGCGATAATTGAGGTGAATATTGGATTCCAGGAAGTTTCGGAAGCCATTTCCGGTATTAAGTCTATTTCCGATAGGGTCGGCGTGGTCAGTGAAGATTTGAATAGTGAAGTTAATCAGTTTGTTACACCTACATAGTCTCACGGTTCAACTTTTCCTGAAAGGAACTATAAAAGTTGCTCCTTTTCCGGGAATACTGTCTACAAGGATTTCAGTATGGTGGAACTCTGCTATGCGTTTTGCTATGGGAAGTCCCAGCCCCGTTCCGTTTTTATATTTTTCAGCGGCACTGTAGGAACGAAAATATTCATTGAATATCCGGGAAAAATTTTTTTCCTCAATGCCGATTCCATGATCGTTTATACTGAAAATTGTTCTGTTTTTGATATCTACTTCCACAGTGATTTCAATGGTACTATTATCAAAGGAATAGTTTATGGCATTTTCTAAGAGAATGCCGATCATAGTTTCAATCAGTTCTCTATTGCAGTTAATATTTTCCTTTTGTCCACTATGGGGGAATTCCACAGTGATTTTGTGGTTTTCCAATATGGAAGCCTGATCGTCAATGATTTTTTCTATGAGATCAATCAGATTTTCCTTTTGCACGGAAATATTTTCCTCAACAGCAGAATTCAAATTCGCCAGCTCCAGCATTTTCCGGATCAAACTTGTAAGGAGAGTGCATCGGATTTTGATTTTTTCCAGTACAACAAGAACTTTATCTGATATGTGATCCGCATATCCCTCGATGAGAATATCCACATAACTTTGAATGGCAGCAAAGGGCGCCTTCAACTGATGAGTCGCATTGAGAAGGTATTTTGTTTTTTCATTATTAATCTGTTGCAGTTTTTCATTGAGCTTTTGCTGCAGATCAATTTGCTCTTTTAACTGATAGTTGGCTTTTTCCAGTTCATCTGTTCTTTCAATCACTCTTTCTGCCAGTTTCAGTTTATATTGCCTCAATTCTTTTGCTACATCCTGTTGGGAATTGAGAAGAAAGAAAATTATTTTAGACATGGAATAGTTCATTATATTACATTCGGGCAGTTTATTTTTCTGTAAATAATTGAAGACTTCATCACTTCCGGTAACCTCGAAAATCATATCAATATCTTTGTCTTTTAGAATCTTTTCAGCATATTTTCCGTAAATCACTTCAATATCATTTCGTTTGGCCAGTATCAGCCCGGGGGCATCTTTTTTGATATCGCTAATGTATTTTATTTTGATCAGAGGTATCTGCAGTAGTACAGACAATAGTGCCTTACCGGCTTTTCCTGCTCCTATAATAGCTATAGCATTTTTTTCAGGCATAAAGCAGCTCCACTCCGGGGATTTCTATTGAAGCATCTCTCCCACAAGAGACAGTAGTTTGTCAGGTGCCAGGGGTTTTTCTGCAAACTGATCTACAGGGAGATAAATAGCATCTCTGTCCTTATTAGAGAACGTTCCAGCATAAGGCCCCTTTTCATTAACCGCTGACAACATGAGAATCGGAATCTCTTTTGTTTTCTCATCGAGCTTTAAAGTTCGGGCGGCCTTAAAACCCGCATCATCTTCTTCCGGGAAAATAACATCGAGAATAATCAGGTCTGCATGGAAATCTGATGCTTTTTCGATAATATCTTTAGGATTTGTCTGGTAGGATATTTTGTGTCCCTGCGGTTCAAGTATCATAGTCACGGCATCGATTATGTCCTGGTCATCATCGACAATGTAAATGTTACTCATATAAAACCTCCATAGGCTTTCTATCAAAATTTTAAGGCTTGTTATGGGTATAAGCAAAATAAAAGAGGATTATTTATTACCCCATTGACTGTCATCCTCAATCTATTGACAGTATTATAGGCTGAGTCTAAGCTGATCCTATGTTTCGCATACCTATAATACTTCTTATTCTCTGCCGTTTGGTTGTAGGATCCCTATATGCCGAATCTTTGGACGAGGGCAATACACTCTTTGGGAGAGGGACTTCGTCTTACCAGAAGGGGAACTTTTCAGCCGCCAATAAATTTTTTAACAAAAGCATCGTCATTTTTGAAGATATCGGACAGGATGCTGAAGAGGAACTAATTGGCTCTTATCTCTGGAGCGGAGCGGCAGCCTATAATCTCGCTAATTATGATGAAGCCGAAAATCTGTATTTAAAATCTCTGACACTGGCTGAGTCTCGTAACAATATCCCCTATCAGTCCAATATTGTTTCAGCATTGGCTAATCTGAAATTTGCTCTTTCAGAATATTCCTTAGCGGGAGACTGGTATCTAAAGTCAGCAGAACTCCTTAAAAAACTCGAATCATTTGCAGAATCCCGAAGTGCCTATGAATATGGTGGATATGCAAAAACTCTAGCTGAAAAATACGGCGAAGCTCTCGAAATTTTTCAAGATTCAATAAATAATTCTCGTGAGGACCGGCCCCAAAGCGAAATGGCCTGGTTGTATTCCATGCGTGGAAACAGCCGTTATTATTTACACAATCCCGATGGTGCTCTGGATGATTATCAGTTATCAGTTTCCATTCTGGAGCAGTATAATCCCACATCTGAAATGATCCACTATTACGGGTGGATCGGGAAGATCTATTTCGATATGACAGACAATGAAAACGCTGTGGAATACTTTAATAAAGCGATGAATCTGGCTGGAAAAATCGGCAGTGATGAAGATAAGTCGAGAGTGCTTGCTTATCTGGGTTTTCTCTATGCTAGTACAGGTGAATATGAAAAAGCGGCCATGTATTACGAAGAATCTCTGGAACGGGCAAAGTCCCCGGGACGGGCAGATTTTCTTGTAGCTGCTTATGAGAGCCTCGATTGGATTTATGAAGAGATAGGAAATGATTCGAGGCAGATAGAAATTAAAAATCAACTCATTCCCTTGTATCATCAAACTGGAGATGAATTGAAGCTGGCTCATACCTATAACGATTTGGGCTATCTTTTTTATAACCGTAATGATTATACCGGATCAATTCCTTTATTTGAACAATCTGCGGCTCTTTTCAGAGATAACCGGCAAGAGGATGATCTGGCCATCTCCCTGCTTAATCTGGGAATGGCTTATGAAAACTCCGGAAAATCTGAATTGGCTCAGCAATCACTCAATGAAAGCCTCTCTCTGAATCTCGATTCGGGCAATATCTCCGATGCAGAGGATATTCTGGGACATTTTTATACGGTTTATTATAATGAAACAGATTACCTGAACCTGATCAGCCAAATGGAACGATTTTTACCAGTTTACAGAACTGAAAACAAGCTGATTAATCTGATGCATTTGTCCAACAACATGGGTGTTCTGTATTACACCATTTCAGAATATGAAGATGCTCTCAATTATTATGATAAAGCCTACAATCTGTCCATTCAATTGGAAAATCCAAGAGAGCAATGTATAACTCTCCACAATATGGCTCAGTCGAAAGCTGCTCTGGCTCACTATAAAGAATCCTTCGATTTATATGAAAGAGCTCTGTCCCTTGCCACAGAGGAGGGGTTCGATGATTTGCAGGCTGAAATATGGAATAGTCTGGGAGAATTATACCGAGCCTGGGGATGGTTTGAAAAAAGTTTGACTTGTTTTTCCAATGCAGAAGTCCTTTATGAAAAGAATTCTGATATGGCCGGTTTGGCTGTTGTGTACAATAATACAGGTCAGGCTCTTCGAAATAGTGGAGATCCCGCCGCTTCCATCCCATTCTATAATGATGCTCTTGCTATAAATACAGAGTTGGATGATAAAGAGGCAAAAGCCATATATCTGAGCAACCTGGGAGAAGCCTATCGAGAAACTGAAGATTATGTGAATGCTTTACAGTATTATTCACAGGCTTTACAAATCGATTTGGATCTTAGAAATCTCCGTGGAATCAATATCAGAAAAAACAATATTGCCCTGATAGACATTATAAATGACAATTATGAAAAAGCTCTCGAAACATTTGAGACAGGTCTCCAGTACTGGCGTAAAACGGGAAATCTGAGGGAAGAGGCAACAGCTTTAAAAAACATATGGTCTGTTTATTTTGATATGGAACAATATGATAAAGCAGCTGATTACCTGGTGCAGGCTGTCCAAATTCAGGAGGAATTGCGGCTAACGGCTACAGGGGCTGTCAGAAGAGAATTCCTTGAATATCAGATAAGCGCATATCGCGATCTGGCAGCCACTTATTACTATATGGAAGATCCCATGAATTCGCTCTATTTTCTGGAATTGTCCAGGGGGAAATATCTTTTGGAGCAGATGGATATATCCAGTGAAAATTCTGTCTATGACTGGGACACATATACCGATTTTATTGAAAACCTGGACGAGCAGACTATGCTCCTGTCTTATTCTCTGACGGATAATAATCTCTTTCAGGTCGTGGCCGTGAAAAGAGAAAAAGTAACTACGACTCTTGTAGAGGTGGAAGAAGAGTTTCTCGATGAGGTCTTTTCTCAGTACGGTCCCACTCTGAGGCGTTATGTCGAGAATCCCGAAGAGGATAGGTTGGAGAGTGTACTGAGTTTTTACAGATTGCTCCTGGCTCGGCCGGTTCAAACGCGCTCTACGGAAAAAGCTGTGGAGTATATGGGGAAGTATCTTTATGGCAGACTGATCCAGCCTTTCCATCGTGAATTGGAGAATATTCAGCAGTTGATTTTCGTTCCCGATGGAATACTCGGGACGATCCCCTTTGAAGTTTTGCAGAATGAAGCCGGAGAATATCTCGTTGAGAAATACGATATCAGTTATTCCCAGTCTCTTGTCATTTCACAGATGATTCGTGAACGGAAATATACACAGGACAGAAATCCTCTACTGGCATTTGGAGGAGCGGTGTATGAAGAAGAATCGTACAATGAGAATATTCAGGAAACCGATGTAGAAATAATTCGTCAGAATGTCTCGGAGATGATTCTGACGGGGGGCAGTACGAGAGGGGCATACTCGGGCTTGGGACTGGGAACGTGGAAAAACCTACCGGGGACTCTGGACGAAGTGAATCTGCTTTCCTCGATCGTTCCCGGTGCGAAGATTATAACAGGTGCCGATGTCACCGAGGAGTCCGTACAGGATAAATCTGATTCGGGGGAGCTGGCCAATTATAAAGTCATCCATTTTGCTACCCATGGAATTGTTATCCCCGAAATTCCCGAATTATCCGCCGTAGTTCTTTCTCAATTTTCCGATGATTCAGATAGAGAAGATGGTTATCTGACTATGAGTGAAATAGCCCGTTTGGATATCCGGGCGGACTTTGTAAATCTTTCAGCCTGTGAGACCGGTCTGGGGAAAATCTATCAGGGGGAAGGTGTTGTCGGTTTGACCCAGGCTTTTCTTGTTGCCGGAGCCAATGCCCTTTCGGTTTCACTTTGGCAGGTCTCTGACGAATCGACTATGGAATTTATGACCGGCGTCTATTCGCTGGTGGAAGAAGTGGGGCTGAGTTATGCCCAGGCAATGTCCGAAATGAAAAGAGTCTTTTTAAATGATGATTTATATAAAAATCCTTTTTACTGGGCTCCTTTTGTACATTATGGTGATAATGAGGCGGGTTTATGAAAAAGATACGAATATGGATGTCTTCGCTGATAATCATGATCTCCGCTTTTATTCTCGTTTTGATTTTTCCTTTTTCTGAATTACTGGAATTGAAAACCCGCGATTTAAGGGCTCAATTCAGAGGAGGGATCGATGGGGAAGTCCCTTTGGTTATTGTAGCCATAGATGATGCTTCTTTCGAAAAAATAAACATCCGATGGCCCTGGCCCAGACAGATTCTGGGAGAGGCTATTGTAAAATTGAAGGATGCCGGAGCTCAGACCATCGGTCTCGATATTATGATGGGAGATGGTGGATATAACAGCGAAGAAGATGAAGTGCTGGCTAAGGCTATAAAATATGCCGGTAACATTATTCTCCCTATGAAACGGGATGTCCGAGAGGTCGGTTCTGCTGTAATCGATTATTTTGACATGCCGCTTGCCATTTTTGACAAGCCAGCAGAAGCCAATGGATTTATCAACCTGATTGTCGATACGGACAATTCGATCCGCCGTATATTGCCATATGATAATTCTCTGGGAGACCCCCGATTTTCCTTTGCACTTTCAATTCTGGCAGCTTATGAAAGAAGTCAAATAATCTTTAAAAATTCAGTTCTCCAACTGGGAGAGCGCTCTATCATTTTAGCCAGTGATAAAAGTCTTTTCATCAATTATGCTGAACCGGGCTCTTTTCCGATCATTCCCATCTATAAAGTCCTCGAAGAAAATTTCGACCCTGATCTCTTTAAAGGGAAAATAGTCCTGGTCGGAGCTTTTTTTAAAGAATCTCATGATCTCAAACTCACCCCTTTTGAGAATGAATCGGGATTATACGGTATAGAAATCCATGCCAATATACTCAATACTCTCTATACGGAAAATTTCCTCCGCGATGCGAACATCACTGTAAAACTTTTGATTCTATTGTTTTTTTCAGCTCTGGGCGCATTTTTGTTAATCAGAATGAAACCTAACAAGGGGCTTTTGTTCGCTTTGGGAATATCAATTATTTATGGAGCTCTTTCCTTTATCATCTATGGCTCTACCGGATTTATCATTGAAATGTTCAATCCTATTTTGTCTGTTTTTCTTACTTGGCTGGGGGCTGTTTTATACAATTACCTCATCGTGGAAAAAGAAAAAATATATGTTCGTAATACATTTTCCAGATTTGTCTCTGCAGAAGTTGTCAATAACATTCTCGATAGTGGAAACAGTATAGAGCTGGGTGGAGAATTGAAGGAAGTGGCTATCTTTTTTTCAGATATCTGCGGTTTTACATCCATGTCTGAAGAGATGGATCCTACAGAAATAGTAGAGATGCTCAATGAATATTTTACAGAAATGACAGACATCGTTTTTAAATATGACGGGACACTGAATAAATATATCGGTGACGCCATTATGGCTATTTATGGAGCCCCGGTTACTATGGATAATGCCTCGGAAAAAGCGCTTCGCGCCAGTCTTGAAATGAGGGACAAATTGAGTCAGTTTAATGAGAACAGGATTGATAATGGGAAAACTCCCGTGCATATGGGAATGGGACTCCATTGGGGGAAAGTTTTGGTCGGCAATATCGGATCTCCCCGTCAAATGGAGTATACTGTCATTGGTGATGCGGTCAATGTCTGTTCCAGAATCGAAGGTCTGACACGTCAGTTTGATACGGATCTGCTCATTAGTGATGCTCTGTACGATGAAGTCAGAGATCTGGTCGAAGTGGAAACGCTTGAACCTGTTGATGTCAAAGGGAAAAGCCAAAAAATCATAGTGCATAAAGTCACAGGGCTAAAAGGTTGAAGTTGTGAAAAGTAAAAAAACTTTATTAATAATATTACTCTTGTTTATATCATTTTTTGTAATGGCAGAGGATGCTATGATTCTGGAATACTCGGGATCTGTAACTGTCGAGAGTTCGGGGAGTCCTATTTCAGCGGAGACGGGCTTGAATCTGAAACCGGGAGATATGGTGACGACCGGTGAAGACGGTGCTGCTCTCATCCTGCTCTCAGACGGCACCCGTTTAGACCTGTTTTCAAACAGCAGACTGATTGTTCCCCATGGTGAAGCAGGCAGGGAAGCAGAGGATAATCTACTTTCAAGACTCTGGCTGAGTATTAAAGGCAAATTTTCCGATGTGGAATATACAAGTGCTCATTCCGGCAGTGTGGGAGCACTCAGGACATCCCGTGAGGAAGAGCAGATATTCAATGACGATCTCTCAAATGTTCAAAAAGAAGAGCTGCTTGAGATAATCAATTCCATAAGCAATGAGGATCTTCCATCAATAACGGCTTCTCAGCTGACTGCCCTGGTTTACGAAGAGTTCGGTCAGTATGAAGATGCGGAGAAAATTTATCTCTTTCTGATTGAAAAGAATCCCGGGGATCTGATTTTATATGACATGCTTATAGATCTATACTTAAAAATAGAATTTTATGGCCATGCTTCTCAGCTGATTGAGCTCAAACAACTCCCGTAAGAATCAATATATACAAAAGAACAAAAAGAGCATCCATATAAGCCGATCGAAATAGGCCTTTCACGAAAGGTGTTTTTCTTTTGAAAAAAATCAGCAGTACAAACGCTGTTTTATTGATGGCGGCGGCAGTGAGGACTGCTGTTCTGATTTCTATTATGTGAGCGCTGAGAATAATCAAAACACCGAAAATAGAGACCATAAGCCCCCAGTCGCGAACAAAAAAGTCAGCCACATCGTCGGAATATTCAAAGTGAAATAGTTTTTTTGCAAAAATATGAGGTGCAAAATAGAGTAAAACCGGCAAAATGGTCAATATTCCACTGAGATAAAGAATTATTGTAATTATCATTGTTAACTCCTTTATCTTTATTCTAAACCGGGAAGTCTCCGTTTTACGAATATCTGCATACAAAATCGCTTGAATATTTTACCTCTAGTCAGCCACTGAATGGATGCTCCATTTTTTGTATTTGCCAACATTTTCCTGACCAGGTAGCTAGTCACATCATCTACAGTGTCTGCCAGGATATTAAAAATCCTGATAGCTTGTTTTCGTTCGAGAGGGTCGTTGGGGAGGTCGCTTGTCAAGAGTTCAGTTAAAACCATTCCAGGGCTGAGACGGCAGATTTTTACTTTTGTATCTTTTACTTCTTTGGCCGCGGACTTGCTGAAATAGGTGAGTGCTCGTTTCGACATACCATACAAACTCATTTTATCGAGAATCATGTCATTGCTGCCGAAACCTTCCATATTGTAAATAAATCCACCGGTATCTTTCATTTTTTCACTGGCGATCCGCGTTCCGTTTATCATACCCTTTATATTTACATCTACTATCTGATGCATTTTCTCAACATTGTGTTCATAGATCTTTTCACGATTTTGATCCATTCCGGCATTATTGATCCATAAATCAACAGATCCGAACTCTTTTTCACCATATTTATACATGTTTTCCACAGTGGGATAATCACTGACATTGCAGGTAAAATAGATCACCTTGGAAAGAGGAAACTCTTTTTGTAGAAGCTTTTGAACTTCAATTGTCCTCTCTGGATCTCTTCCATTGACGAGAACGTTGTGCCCTTTAATTAAAAAATGTTCTGCTAGTCCTCGACCGATACCTCTGGTGCTGCCTGTAATAATTATATTCATATCTATAGTATAGAATACAAGGTTGTTTTTTTCCCATTTCTATAATGGAGACTTAAACTCCACAATTTTCCAGAAATCTGAAAAGTACTTTTTGGTAGTTTTTCGGGTCTGTTTTAAAAGATCCTCCATGATCAGCTCCGGGAACCAGATATATAAAACCCGGTCCATTTTTAGATTTATGCAGATTAATTGAATTGGACGGTGTTGTATAATCATCGGAATTCCCATGTATGAACAGAACAGGAACTTTGATCTTTTTTACGGCTTCTATCGGTGAGATCTCTTTGTAAAATGCTCCTGTTCTCAGTTTGTGAAAAAGATTCCCCATATAAATTAGAGGGAAGGCAGGCAATTTGTATTCAATTTTAAGGCGATAGCGGAACTGATCGAACAGGCTCTGGTAAGCACAGTCGGCAATAATGAATTTAATTCTGTCATCTATGGCCCCATGAAGTAGAACTGTTGACGCTCCCATAGATTCTCCGTGGGAACCTATTATACTATCCCGTCCCACTCTTTTTTCAATCCAGTTGACCCATTTTACCTGATCCATTTTTTCTTTATGCCCCATGGTGCAGAGTTTCCCTTCACTGAGGCCGTGGTATCTGTGATCGACAAGCAGAACATTGAATCCCTTGTCCATAAACATTTTCATATATTTTACAGAACCGTAGAGTGAAAATGAGTATCCATGACTGAGAATAATAGTCTTTTCTGAATCTTTAACCGAGTACCATAGGCCATGCAATTTCAACCCATCTTCAGAATTGATATACACATCTTCTCCTGTTAGGGCGGAGAACCATTCATTGCTAAAATCTTCATTTCCCACGACCAACTCAAGGGACTTTTTGTAATCGATGGTATTCGGATTGAGAGATTTTCTCGAAAGATAAAATGCCATAGCCATTGTGATTAAAAGTATTCCTGCAAATATGTATAAAATAAACATTAATTCCCTCCCGAAAGTTGTTAAATAATATCAGAAAACTACGATTAGTGACAGCAGGAGGAATGATATGTTGATTATTAAAAAACTGCGTTTGCAGAGAGGATGGTCTCAAGCAGAACTGGCTCTATCAGAGGTTGTTATAATTATGTTCTTTGTAATTATTCGTGCCTCATATATAAGAATTCATCGAGTGCATGGATTGGAATTATTCTTATTTTCTTAGATCTGATTCTGAATCTCATAAGGATGAAGACCGAGTGTAATAAATACTTTCTCTCTGCGGAATAACCCAGTTTACAGTTTATCATATTGTCCCCAATCATTAAACCGGGATATCTTTTGCTAATTACCAAGGATAGTTTATTTGCGTATATATGCTGTAAATCAGAGCTATGGATAAAACTGTAAACACCAGAAAAGTTTTGTAGTTGAGTTTTTCCATATTCGTTGCAGTTTTTCTTATTATGAACTTTTCCCTCATAGTCGAAAGCCATAAATCCCTGAAAAGGTGCAAGACGATTATGGCAATAATGCAGGTTCTAATGAAATGTATCTCCCTCACTGTCAGTGTTCCGATCATATTTGGTACAAAGGTAAAAGTTAGGCCGATGAGTGACATGTAGAGAACTGACAGCGTCAATGAAAGCACGGCTTGATTTTTTCCGAATTTTAAATAATCTATATCATCGCCATCCTGAGCTTTAAGGGCCAAAGATATTTTTCTTCTTTTTCTATCGTTGGTTTCAATCTTTAGTGAATTTATCCCGCTGTATATATTTCCCAGAGAAAAAGCTGACAGAATCAGCAGATAGAAAATTATTACTATATTCATATATCACCCGTTAAATAATGGTGTCTGGATTAAAGATCCAGACACCATTTTATTTTAATGTTTAAGCTGTGGCCAATTTCTTTGTACTTAAAGAATGCAGTATAAATGGAATTATTGCTGTTATGACCGTACCCGGAATTATGACTGCATAATAGAGACTAGTCTGTCCGACGAAAAGCATGACTATGGCAAGCGCAATAAAAAGAAAGTTCAGAATCGAGGCGACCCATAAACCCGCTGTTCCACCTGGAATGACAAAGCTTCTGCTCTCGGCTCCATCTCTTTTTCGCAATTTAATAACAGCAAAGGAGAGATAGGCGTAGGGAAGGATGAAAATAACCATGCTCAGAGCCATGACTGTCCAGAAGGCATCGCCATTGATGGCATCGAGAATGAAAAATCCTATAACAAGAAATACCGATGAGATGATTCCCAGTAAAATATATGATTTAGAGAGCGTTCCGTACTTGGGGTGGCGCTCATTAAATACTTTGTAATCTTTTGCAAAATCAACATCTTCCAGAATTTCCGATGCTCCAATAATCCATGAGATCATATTGGACATGAGTGTGAATAATACTCCTATCATTAATGCTGTATAAACCCATGTCGGTAGTCCGATATTTTCAATCAGGATTGCCAGTCCGTTGGGAAGTGCGTCGGTGATGAAGCCTACATCGGACAGATCTGCTTCAGTCGCTGCTGCCAACACTCCGTATGTACCGAAGATATAGAGCGCGCCGATAATTATAGATCCTGCAATTATAGCTTTGGGAAGAGCTTTAGCACCTCCTTTAACCTTGTCGGTGATGGCTGCTATCAATTCCAGACCCAGAAGGTTGAACACAATGGCTGTTACAAAGCCGATGCTCGTGATATTGGACAGAGTCGGAAAGAAAGACCCGACAGATAGGCCGGTCCCGGTTATTCCGTTCTGAGCAACATAAATAATGCCGAGGAATCCGAATACGAGTAGGACTCCGACTTTTAAAATAGTACCCAGTGTGCTCAGAAAAACTCCCAGGTCAATCCCGCGTCTGACAGTGAAAATCAAAGCCCAGTTCGCAATGAATGCGACGATGAACATGACCGTATTATTCCAGTAGCCCGTATTAAAGAGGTTGAAGGCGTAGGCGATCCATATTGTAAAGACAATAAAAACTGCCGGCAGCCACATGGCGACATTGATCCAATAGAACCAGCCCGCAATTGTAGAGTGAAGTTTACCCATAGATTCTTTAACCCACGAAACCAATCCATCGGGATAGGCAGCGCCCAATTCGGCATTTATAAATCCGTTGGGAATCATAAAGAACACAGTTACGATCAGCCATAATCCGATGGCTGATAGTCCCATTTCCGCTGGTGCGGCAAAGGTATCCAGTACTATAATTCCACTGATTAGATAGGCTATGATCTGAAAAAAGCCCATTTTTTTATCTTCTGACACAATTATCTCCTTCTACTTATTTAATTTTTTTGGCTGTTGCTGTGTAATGCAGTGAATATTGCCACCACCCAATACGATTTCCCGGCCGGGAACAGTGACTATTCGATGATTTGGTAAAGATTTTTGAATGGTTGCTTTGGCTATTTCATCTTCCGGTCTGTCAAAAATCGGCAGGATAACACCACCGTTTACAATCAGGAAGTTGGAATATGATGCGGCCTGACGGTCTCCCTCTTCTCTTGGAAGAGTTCCCTCGACAGAGTCAACACCTTCTGACTCCTCTTTGGTAACGACAATTGACGGTGTGGGAATATAAAGTTTGTGTATTTCAAACTTTCTCCCTTTGGCATCTGTTTCATTTGAAAGTAGATCGTAGGCGTTTTTACTCATAGGATACTGAGGATCGCTCTCATCGTCAGTCCATGCGAGGCATACCGTAGCGGGAGCTACATAGTGGATGATATTGTCAACGTGTTCATTGGTTTCATCCAGGTATATACCTTCTTTCAGCCAGATCACTTTTTCAACATTCAAGTATTCTTTCAGCTGATTGGTAATCTCTTCTTTCGACATGTGTGGGTTTCTGCCTTCGCTCAGTAGGCAGGCTTCGGTAACTATGCAGGTTCCTTCACCATCCACATGGATAGAGCCCCCTTCGAGAACAAATCCATCGGTCCGATAGGAATCGACACTTTCGAGTTCACAAACTTTTCGGGCTACCTGATCGTCTTTGTCCCAGGGAAAGTACAAACCGTCAACAAGGCCTCCCCAGGCGTTAAATTCCCAATCGATTCCGCGCATATCACCCTTATCGTTGACGACAAAAGTTGGTCCGCAGTCTCTGATCCACGAATCGTCATTACTCATTTCCACAACGGTTACAGATTCGGGAAGCATTTCCAGAGCATTCTGATACTGTCCGACTGATACGCCGACGACCACAGGCTCGAATTGAGAAATGGCTGTAGCCACATCTACAAAAGCTTTCTGTGCAGGTTTAGCTCCGTTTCTCCAGTTATCCGTTCGCTCGGGCCAGAGCATCCAGGTTTTTTCATGGGGTTCAAACTCTCCGGGCATTCGGTAACCATCCTGCCCGGGAGTGGAAGTTAATCTTTTTGCCATAATGATTCCTTATAGTGTTTTTAGAAAATCGTTGATTTTATCGCTGTGTTTTTTTATTGTTGCCGCATCGGCGTCTTTTACATATTTTCGTGAAAAATAAACAATGATGGCCATTTGCGCTGTCAGTCTGTTTTCGGCTTCATCGAACGCTACAGAGTACTCTCCTTCAAGCGCTTCTCTTGTCACTTCTTCCTTGTCGTTGGCGGGAAGACAGTGAAGCAGCATGGCACCGGGCTTTGCTTTTGACATCAACTCTTCGGTGATTACATAATCCGGCATGAATGCGGCCAGTCTTTCATCTTTTTCATCGTATTGGGTAGTCCAGTAGAAGCTGTCTCCATAAATGATATCGCATTGGGATACTTTTGAAGTATCGTCTGTTATTTCATAAGATCCACCACTGATGGCGCAGTTCTTATCGGCCTGATCGAGCCATTCCTGTTCCATTTGATATTTAACAGGTCCAATCTGCTTGAATTTCATTCCATATTTTGTACAGGTCAGAAGCAGTGATCGGCAAACATCTGTCGCATCACCCATAAAGGCAAGTGTCAGATCGGAGAGTTCTTTTCCTTTGGGCATATGTTCTTTTATAGTGAAAAAGTCCGCCAGCATCTGAGTCGGATGATATCTCGTATCTAGTCCATTGATTACTGGTACTGTGGACATTCTGGCAAGAGCGTCAATTGTTTCCGGTTCGTTTGTTCTGGCCATAACCATATCGCACATTCTCGATAGGACTCTCGCCGTATCGTCGATGGATTCTTTTCCACCGAGGTGAATGTCTTTTGGAGAGAGGAAAAGAGCATGTCCTCCGAGTATGGTCGCCGCGGTTTCAAAGGACACTCTCGTTCTGGTGGAACCGGCTTCAAAAATCATAGCCACTGATTTTCCTTTAAACAGCTGAGGGACCGCATTGTCTTTTTTGGCCTCTTTCAGCATATTCATAAGTTCCATCATATCATCCATTTCCGCTTTGGAAAAATCCTGCATTGAGATCATATGTGTCAGATCTTTCTTGTGCAGATCTGTAGCGCTTGAACTAGGTAATTTCATTTGAAAATATTCTCCTATATAATCAATAAATATTTATATGAGTCAAATTGTACTATCATCATGTAAAATACGTCAATATAAATATTAAAAAATACATATCAGATTCCGAATCGGAACTAAATATGTCATAAAAGCTGGACAAGAACACTTTTTATGGTATTATGCTTATAAACAAATCAAAAGGATTATTGATGAATTGGTATCTTTTAGGAATAGGCATTTATATATTATTACTCATCGGTGTCAGCATTTATGCATCGAAAAAAGTAAAAACAGGTGAGGACTTCGATCTAGCCGGGCGCTCTCTTCCCTTCTGGTTACTGTCTTTTACATTTGCCGGGCTCTGGTTCGGAGGGGGGACAGTCATCGGAACAACAGGAGTCGCATTTGAATACGGCTTATGGGATACAGAGGCTGCCTGGGGAGTTATTCCGGACCCCTACGGTGCAGGGCTCTGTCTGATTCTCGCTGGACTATTTTATTTTTCCACTTTGAGGAGGATGGGAGGAGTAACTCTGGCTGATTTTTTCACTGCCCGCTTTGGAAAATCTGCTGGATTGTTATCAACGCTGGTCATGATATTTGGATGGACTTTCTTCGTATCCGCACAAATCGTTGTTTTTGGTAAAATATTTAATTCCATCCTCGGCTGGTCCTATAACTGGTCTATCTGGATCGGCATGATACTCGTTGTTCTCTACACTATTGCCGGTGGATTGTGGTCTGTCGCTCTGACTGATATGATCCAGATGATTATCATTCTCATCGGCATTGTGGTCGCCGTCCCCGTAGGGCTTAATGCTGTGGGGGGACTCAGTGAAATTAAAGCGATTCTACCCGAAGGAATGCTCTCTTTCACTCCGACTTTTAATCCCGATATCTCGGCTATTGGTCGCTGGATGCCCTGGCTTTCAGGCTGGATGATCATAGGTCTCGGATCGATTGCCAGTCCTGATATTACACAGGTCGCTCAAGCGGGGATCTCAGACAGAGATGTGAAAAAAGCCAGTATCACCGCGGGATTGATCTATTGGTTTTTCGGATCCCTCGTTGTGCTCCTCGGTCTGATTGGAGCAGCTCTGGTATCGAAAGGCGTCATCACTCTGGAAATGATGAACGGAGACAGTGAACTGATTATGCCTGTGATGATACAGCAGCTTTTCCCTCTTCCCATTGCCGTTCTTTTCGTTTCGGCCATACTGGCTGCAGTTATGTCCAGCGCGGACGGAGCGCTCCTGGCTCTCTCGACGTTATTTTCCCGGAATATACTGCCTTTTTTCAGAAAAGAAAAACTGGACGATAAAACAGAACTGCGATACAGCCGACTTGTGGTTGTTATTTTTGCCATAGTGACAACTGTAATCGGAATCGGATATCCCCATGCCTTTCTGCTGATGAATTTTGGCTTTGATAGCCTGCTCGCAGGATTATTTGTTCCTCTGACTTTGGCTATTTATTGGAAAGGTGCTACTGCTAAGGGGTTTTTTGCCGGTGTTATTTCAGGTATATTAGTCAGGGTCATCCTCAGTGGTTTTATCGAGGGATGGTCTTTTGAAACTGTAATGTATCCCGAGAAATGGTATATATACACTATGATCGCACCACTTGTGAATTTGCTGTTCATGGTTGCCGTATCTCTTATCGATAGAGACAAGGAGATAAAATATAATGAAAGGTAATTCTATACCTCTTCCATTTGATCAACTGGATTATGAAATTTTAGCTTTACTCAATGAAGACGCCCGGATGTCTGCGTCGGAAATGGAAAAGAGGACAGGCTCCAATCAGAGGAATATACGAAAAAGATTGAACCGCCTGCTCGATCTGGGAGCTATAAGACTAAAAGGTCTGATAGAACCTAAGGTTTTCGGTTACGGTATTTCCGTAGATATATTTCTCACCTGCGAAGACGGAACGGAAGATAATGTCCTGAAAGAACTGAGAAAAATGACTCCGATCTGTTATCTGGCTATCGGTCAGACATCAAATGAACTTTCCATAGAAGCCCGTTTTCAGGATTTTGAAGCTATGGATTACTTTATGAAGAAGGAACTCACATCAATTGAGGGACTCAGAACCAAGGGTTATGCCCTCGTTCCCAGGATTGATAAGAATATAGACAGCTGGCTTCCTCCGAGGGAGATCTTCAAAGGAGAATGATTCTTCAATCGGACATGGAATTGTAAATTTCATCCATTTGTCCATGTATTTTCAGAAACACCTGAAAGATAGCAGGTCCGAAAATCTCTTCTCCGCTTCTTCCGCTGCGGTTGTCGAGTGTGATTATTTCCATGGTCTTTTCGTGAGAAAAGCCCTCTTTGTAATGCCTCGGGCTTCTCAGTGCGTCATATCTGTCGGCCAGTGAAACAATCAACGCTTCGATAGGTATCTCTTCTCCTTTGAGAGGACGTAGGGATGAGTAATGTCCAGGATCGAGACTGTGGATTTCCTCTTTGTGGTTCTCTTCATCCATGAGTCCCGGATAACCTTTACCACACCACTCCTGATGATGATTGAGGGCGATTTTCTGAGCCAGTAGAAATCTCTCATCAGGGTGTTTTACATCTTTGATCATTTTGCTGATAATTTGTGATCCTATAATCGTGTGTATCTGCATTTTACTGCGCTCATCCGTCGTGTATTGGCGGTTGATCTTTATAACATCGGGCATGGCGACTTTCCCTATATCGTGAATCGCGGCAACTTGCCCTAACCAGATGCATATTTTTTCATCAAGTCCGTATTCCCCGGCTATTAACTGGGAAAATTTATTCACCCTGTAAATGTGTTTACCGGTTATTTCGTCACTGAACTCTGCAGCTGCGCAAAGACCTGCCATGGATTCGAGAAAGCGTGCATCGTTTTCTCTCGCCATATCGAGCAGAGAGCTCACCACGCGGGCATTGTCAACAGCGGATTCCATAGTCCTTAAATCATAAGATGTAACTTCGTTTATATTGTTAAAAGCTATAATGGTAATATCACCTTTGTGATAATTTACGAAATTGAAAATATTGTGATCCATAAAATCTTTTATTTTATTGTTGAAGGGATTCGCTTTCTCAAACTCTGCCCTGTTTTTGTAGTTTTTGAGAGAGTCGGTTACAATTGAATCTTTTTTCCTCGATAAATTTACCGGTGCTGAACTGTCCGAACTGACTTCTATCGTGTGGGATTTTTCATATTTTCCCTTTCGGAATTTATAAGCCGTCCCCTTCAGATCCCGATCATCTGTGTAACGGGTAAAAAATACCCCCTCATAATTGTCTAAAAGTATCATACGGGCCAGCCTATCGTAGATATCGTTCTGATAAACCAGATCAGAGAGTGAATTTATGATATCGTTGCTGAACTGCCTCTGAATCCCGATTCTCAGTTCCAGGTTTACAGAATCGTTAATATTCTCCATCCATATAAGATAGAGGTCATCGACTTTTTTGACTTTGACCGAGTACCACAGCTGTGTGATCGTTGAAAAAGCTTCAGAAATTGTGTTTTCTTTATAACTATCATCAATAATCAAAAGATCTTTGATATTGAGGATCTTGTGTTCTTTGAATAATTCTTCTGTATAACCTATTGCCGCCACGATTTTGCCGGTTCTATCTGTGATGAATGCCGGGTCTTCCCATTCTTTCGGGAGAAGCAAAAGAATCTCTTTTTTCCTGTTTATCAGGTGAACTGTGGCTTTGGAATATGATTGGACAATAATAAGGACTAAAAAAAGAGTCACGTTTGCCAAGGGATTCCCTGATGTAAAAAAATTGACAGAAGCACCAGCGATGAAAGAGAACAAATAATTAACAGGACTTATCATCTCTCTGAAAAAAAGTCTGAAGAAGAGCTTTATTGTATACATATATTCTATAATATGGTCACAATTTAGTAATAACAAGAGCAATAAATTTCGCTCTGATTAGTTGTAAGAATTAAAATTAGGTTGACATAATAAATTGGAATGATTAATATTTATCTAATGATAATTATTACTAATAAGGAGAATTTCACATGTCAGTTTTAGTAACTAAAGAAGCACCGGGTTTTAAAGCAACGGCAGTACTGCCAAACAATACTTTTAAAGAAATTGAACTTAAGGATTACAAAGGGAAATATGTCGTTTTATTTTTCTATCCTCTCGATTTTACTTTTGTCTGTCCTACGGAAATTATAGAATTTAATAGAAAACTGGATGAGTTTAAAAAACGAAATGTAGAAGTTCTCGGGGTTTCTACCGATTCTGAGTTCAGTCATCTCGCCTGGAAAAATACGGCGGAAAAAGATGGCGGAATCGGTGATATTCAGTATCCTCTTATTGCCGATAGTAAAAAATCCATCTCATTGGATTACGATGTTTTATTTGATGAGTCTATAGCTCTTCGAGGTTTATTCCTTATTGATAAAGAGGGAATTGTCAGACATCAGGTCGTTAATGATCTTCCTCTCGGCCGAAATGTTGAAGAGGCTATCCGGCTGGTAGATGCTCTGCAGCATACTGAAAAATATGGTGAAGTCTGTCCTGTCGGTTGGAAACCGGGAGATGATGCCATGACCCCCACAGGTGAAGGTGTTGCCGATTATCTGGGCAAACATTAAGCTACAATGGAGAGACCGGGTTTTCCCGGTCTTTTTTTTAGTTCAATTCGAATCATTAGAAATAAAAGAATAGCGACACTGAAAGTCGCTCTCAATGAATAGAGGATCCCCAGTATACCATTTGCAGTAAATAGTGAGATAACCGAAACTGTCAGAAGTAAAATCCATGTGAAAAAGGATTCTGTGTTCTCTCCCGCTTTCCACATGCGGTTGATTACTGGGAGATAGGCAATCGCCTGGATCACTTGCAGAGAAATATTGGTTAAAAAATGTGCTTTTGAGAAGAACCAGAACAATAGGATCAAAGAAACTCCCCCCAGGCAAGCGAGATCGAATTTGTTAAAACGAGAGTTTTTCTTACCGAAGAACAGGATCGTGAAGGTGATAGAAGAGCAGAGGATTATATCCGATGTGTTAAGTATATTGTCGAGAGGGTTGTAATCACTCTCCAGCACATAACTGCACAGAGAACCCACAATGGCAATTGAAAAAAATATCCACATAGCCAGAGAGGGGGATGTCTTTTTTCTTATGGTCAGATAACAGTAGTGCAGAGAAATAATTATATTGATCACAATTACCAGGTAAAATGATATTTTTTCCATAATTTATCCTTTTAAAAGTTCTTTAAGGGTAGAACAAAATATTATAAGCCCCTCTTCCAGCCTGTTGTCGGGAACATGGGCAATGGACATGCGGAGATTCACCCCCGAATCACCTGTAGAGAAGATACTCCCTCCGGTAATTAGAATTCCCTTTTCTTTTAGCTTTTTTATCAGTTGTTCTTCACTGGAAAAAGAGGGGTTGAATCTGAACCATATATAAAAACCACCGGCAGGACAGGTGTATTCACCGCTTTTTACAGGAAAAAAAGAAGAGAGAACATTCATAGTTTTCTCCATCCTTTTTTTGAAGAGATTGTGGATCCGCTTCAGGTGGAGATCGTAATAACCCAGGTGACAGAATCTATCGAGAGCAGCCTGCATAAGCTGGTTTCCCGAAACACTGCTCATATACTGCAATGCGGTCAATTTTTTTATTATCAAAGCGTCGCCATTGATCCATCCCGTTCTTATTCCCGGAAAGAGTACTTTGGAGAAGGTTCCTATATAGAGTACGATTCCATTTTTATCCATAGATTTTATGGGAAGTATGGTTCCCCTCATATCTTCTGAGAAACCATCCTCGATAATGGGTACCCCCGCATCTTCACAGCTTTCAAGTAATTGCTCTCTGTTCTGCTGCGTTGAGGAGATTCCCGTCGGGTTCTGATAATTGGGCATGGTGTAGACAAATGAAACGGGATAATCCTGGAGAATCTCTTTCAGCACTCCTATATCCATACCATCGGGAGTGATGGGAACAGAGAGTATTTTCGCTCCATAGAATCGGAAGAGGGAGAGTGCTTCCGAATAGGTCGGATCCGCCGTGATGACAGTCCATCCCGGTTTTCCGAATAATTTGCATATGAGATCCAGTGCTCTCTGGGCACCGTCTGTAATGAGAATTCTGTCCAGGTCCGTAGTAATTTTATTTTCATTCATCATCTGAGAGATATACTCTCTTAAGGGTTTATATCCGTAGGAGTCACCGTACTGAAGCAGTTGTGAACCTCTCTCTTTTAGGACATCGTTGAGGCATTTGCGAAATTTATCGACGGCTTCATCTATGCTGGCTGGAGAAAAGGTCCGGAAATCAAACATCTCTTTTACCGGTTCCGGTGCAGATTTAAAGGGAACGTCATTGAGGGGTATAAGCCGGTTCCAATCGATTGAAACGGAAACGGAATTGGTTGATCTGTTTATTTCTTTTCTATCCCGTACAATCGAGTATGATCCCGGTCGGCTTTCTGTATAACCGAGAGACCACAACTCTCTATAGGCTTTATACACAGTGGTTCTGTTGACTTCCAGAGATTGTGCCAGATCTCTTGTTGAAGGGAGAAGGTGTCCCTTTTTCAATATCCCCTTTGTAACCAGATTTATAATCTGATCGCGGATCTGCTTATAGAGAGGAATTTTGTTATCTCTGTTTATGGAAAGATTCAACATATCTCTCATCATATCTTAAATCGGCTGGCGCGCAACGACCAATTATGAATAATTAGAGCAGTCCAATATGGTAATTATTTTGCAGAACCCTTATCTAGAATTTTTATTAGATCGCCAATATACTTCACATCTTCTGCAGGAAGATCAGATCTGAGAAATACAAGAAGTCTTTTCATCCCTTCAAATTCCATTTCTGTAAAGAAAAACTGCCCGTCATCATAATCTCTGTTGAACAATCGTACATAACAGGCGGATATTTGCTGCACTTCATTCATCTCATAATTGTCCTGAAGAAAAGAGTACAATTTAGCGCTGTTGACTCGTTCAGGAAGAGATTTTTTAAACAGAGATCCTGTTTCCTGAGCCACCATATTGAGATGAGTCATTGTAATTTCTCTTACTTTATTTAAAAAACTTTCGCCTTTGTTCATCGATTACTCCTTATTGAAATGAGAATTTATCAGAGATTGTAATTTCAAATCAACCTTTTTTAATAAAATGCCTGATAATAGATATTAATAGTAACAGAATCTGTTGGATAATGTGTTAAATCTAAAGTGAATAACACCTTTACTCAGGTGATATTTACCATTGTTCACGGATAAACCCGATCTGAGGTTAATTATATCTCGTGGCACAAAAATTGCTTATAATTAACCAGTGAGAAAAAAATTAGGGGATAAAATATGAAAATTTCGCGCAGCGTATTGTTAAAAGCCGGAGCGGCCATTGCCATTCTTGGAGTGGGACTGGGAGCTATGTTTCTTCTCTCCTCTTCCAAAGCAGAGGCAAATAAGAGAGAGGTTGAACCTCCCCTCAGGAAAGTAGAGACTTTTATTCCTCAGTTTAAAGACATTCCCTATATCGTCGATGGGAATGGTATGGTTGAATCATCCGGATCCATTGAGATTTATGGAACTGTTTCGGGAAAAGTCACCTATTCCTTTAAAGATCTTCAAAGCGGAACAGCAGTTTCAAAAGGAGAATTGCTTTTAAAAATTGATTCACGACAGGCGGAAAATACGCTGAACCTTGCCCGTGCAGAACTTATCAAAGCAGTAGCGTCTATCGTTCCTCAGTTTAAAACCGGAACAGACGGTTTGTATGGCAAGTGGAATAGCTATCTCAATTCCCTCAATTTTTCAATTTCTGACACAAGAGCTATTCCCGAAGTTTCCAGCTCGCGGGAGAAACTACTCATTAGTACCTTCGGCATTTACTCAGCCTATTACAATGTAAAAAATGCAGAAATCCAACTGGAGCAGCACAACATTATAGCTCCGTTTGACGGATATATTTCGGGAAGCAGTATTTTGGAAAATAGTTTTATCAGTGCCGGTCAGCCCCTATTTACTCTTGTCGATGCGGAAAATCTCAAAGTCTCCGTACCTCTAACTGTGGATGAATTGAGTAAGATTGATGTTACGGTTAGACCGGAAGTCACCATATCCACCTCCATTGGAAATGCAATAGAATTAAAGGGTAATCTTATCAGCAAAGATATACAGATGGACCGATTTTCACAGATGATGAATGTATACATCGAGTTTACCAATCCAGATCTTGATTCAAGGTTTGCTCCGGGGAATTATGTCGATATCTCCATTGCAGCCATGGTTCTCACCAATACGGCAGCAGTACCCCGTTATGCGGTAATTGATAACAGCTTTGTTTATACCTATAAGGACAAACTTCTCAGCAGGGAAAATATTTCTATAAGAGCTGTCTCCAATGACACTGTTTATATGGAGAATACATTGCCCCCTGATACGGAAATAATCACAACAATACTTCAGAAACCTCTTTTAGGTATGAAATTATCCAGTCTGGCAGATGACGAGCTGGTAACGGGAGACACCAATGAAGAGGATTCTTAATTACTTTGTTGAAAACGCCATGTTAGCCAACTGGGTTATGCTGGTCATCCTTCTGCTGGGAGTTTTCGGTCTTTACAACATGAAAATGAGGATCTGGCCCAAGATGGAGCTTGATTACATCAATATAGACATTTCCTTTCCCGGAGCATCAGCGCTGGAAGTCGAAGAGGGTTTGATTACGAAAATAGAAGAGAATCTGAAAGGCATGGAAGGAGTGGAAAGTATTTATTCTTCTTCTATGGATGGATTCGGAAATATTTTTTTGATTATATCCTCATCTCAGTCTATGTCTAAATCCATCGATAAGGTTCGCAATATAGTCAACTCCATTGGAAATTACCCAAGCGGAGCGGAACAACCGGTCATCTACCAGGAAACAGCTTGGAACAGAGCCATGCTCATAACAATATACGGTCCCGAAGATCTGGGGGCTTTAAAAAATGTTGTTCAGGAATTTGAAGACGATCTTCTCCGCTCTGGGGAAATATCACAGATAAACAATTGGGGCCTCCCTTCACAGTATATATATGTAGAGGTCTCTCCTGATTCCCTCAAGCAATACGGTTTGACCATAAGCGATATTTCAGGAGCTATCAGCAGTGCCAATTTGAATATTTCTTCCGGGGCCATTGTAACGGAAAAAGAGAGAATTTTGATTCGAACGTACAGTAAGCAGTATGAAGCTGAGGGGATCGGTAATATCCCTCTTTCTTCATCAATTGACGGGACAACTTTACTTTTGAAACAGGTCTGTACTATAAGGGAAAAGATGCCGGAAAATATTTTTTTTACCGAGGTTAACGGCAAAAAGGCCATCGGGTTGAATGTCATGTACAACAATAACGAAGATGTTATAAAAATTGCCGAAATTATCGATGCCAAGCTGGAAGAATATAATCAAAAATATGAAGGGCTGGTGAATTTTGAGCCTTTTATCAGAGACGTGGATGAGATAGAAGCCAGACTGGGAACACTTACTAGAAACGGTCTGATCGGTTTGCTGCTCGTTGTCTTTATTCTTGGTATTTTTCTCAGTGTGCGTCTTTCCCTTTGGGTGGCTCTCGGTATACCCATCTCCTTTGCGGGGTTGCTTTTTGTTCAGTGGATTATGGGAATTACAATCAACGAAATGTCGCTCTTCGGTATGATTATGGTCATTGGAATCCTGGTGGATGACGGTATCGTTATTGGCGAAAGTATATTTTATCAGTGGGAAAAAGGGGGGAAAACCCCTAAGCAGGCGGCTATAGAAGGCACAATGGATGTGATTCAGCCTGTTTTCGTCTCTATTATTACCACCATGGTAGCTTTTACCCCTTATTTCTTTATGTATGGAGAAATGGGGAACTATGTGTGGCAGATTGGTACTGTTGTAGTCGTTTGTCTCTTCTTTTCTCTCATAGAAGCGGCAATTATACTTCCCGTGCATCTGGCTCATTCAAAATCTCTATCGCTTGATCAGAAACAGAACTATTTCAGAAAAAAACTGAACAATGGAATAATGCACTTTATCGATAATATTTACGGTCCCTTTCTGAAATTCTGTATGAAATACAGATGGGCTGTTATGTCTTTTATGTTATCGGTAATTCTTGTCCTGGCAGGTGCTTTTATGGGGAATCATGTTAAAGCGACGTTCTTCCCCGAGATTGAAGCACCTTATGCCATGATCAACCTGGAGATCCCCTCGGGAATGGCAGCGGAAGTCTCCGAGGGGGTCAGAGATGAGGTTATCGAAAGAGCTTTGAAATTTGGCGAACAGTACGCCATGACTGAAGAGGGTTATGACAATGGGATTATCAGTTATGTTTCCTGGAGTAACGGTAGTGATATAAGTGTTTTTCTCACACTCATCCCCAATGAAGTCCGCCAGTATACGGTAAAAGAATTTTCAGACAATATGGCGGAGAATCTCGGATTTTTCCCCGAAGTCGAAAGCATTAATGTGGGAGGGGAAACAGCATTCGGAGGCAATCCTATCTCAATCCGTTTTTTAAGCCACGATTACGATCAGCTTATGAAAGCCGCCGATATTTTTAAAGAAGAATTGAAAGGCATAGACGGTGTGAAGGATATTCAGGATGATACACCGCTGGGAGACAAAGAATTTGTTGTGACTCTCAAACCAAAAGGAGAAGCGTTGGGGCTGAATTTGATGGATGTGACCTCCCAGCTCAGGCAGGGTTTTTACGGTCAGGATGTTATGACCTTGCAGAAAGGGCGCGATGAAGTAAAGATTGTCGTACAGTTTCCTCCTGAAGAGCGTCTTTCTATCAGTCAGATCGAGTCTCTGTTCATAGTGACACCTTCCGGATCCTATGTCCCCTTTAAAGAGATCGCCGATTACACCATTGAAAGAGGGATAAAGAGAATTCGTCATGAAAACGGCTATCGGTCTATTCGCGTCTACGCCAATCTTGACGATACGCGAAATGATCTGAATGTGGTCTTGAAAGACCTCAACGACAATGTCATTCCCCGTGTTCTGTCTCAGGTGGAAGGTGTTTCCAAGTCTTTCAGCGGTCAGTCGGAGGAGGTCGGTAAGATGATCAACTCCATGGTATTCAGTATGGGTATGGCCATTATTATCATGTTCACGATATTACTTTTTCAGATGAAATCATTTGCCGAGGCCTCTCTTGTTATGCTTCTTATTCCTATGGGATTTATGGGAGCTATCATCGGTCATTATATCGTGGGAATCCCCGTCTCTTTTATCAGTTTTCTGGGAAGCATCGCCTTGGCGGGGATAATCGTCAACGACTCAGTTGTGTTCATCGATAAGTACAATAAACTGCACAAGCGCAATGGATTATCAGTAGAGGAAGCCATATATCAGGCGGGAATACAGAGATTCCGGCCTATTATCATGACGACCCTGACTACAGCCATTGGTCTGGCTCCTCTCATTTTTCAGAAGAGCACAGGCGGCCAGTTTCTTATCCCCATGGCAGTTTCTGTGGCCTTCGGTCTGCTATTCGGAACGACGATCACACTGCTTATGCTGCCTTCGGCACTCTACATTATCGATGATTTCAAAAAAATGAGTGGTAGACGCAGGGATAGAAGAGAAGCTCGGAAAAGATTAAAGGATTCCCATAGCGGAAATATATCAGAAGTTCTCAAAGTTGAAAAAGTTCTTATTTAGTATTTTAGTACGAATAGAAGCTGATCCCAAATGGAGCAGCTTCTATTTGTTTATGCTATTGCTTTTATCCTTTTATCATTTTCGATAATTTTGAACCAGATGATAAAATTGGTGATGACATAGGAGCTCTGTAAAAGAAGTTGTATTCTCTCCGGTCTGCTATACCAGCCCACGAGAATGTTCAACGGAACGCCGAGAATACCCGTTTTGTGATCGAGTAAAGTGTCCTGGAAATTGTAGACCTTGATGAAAAGTGAACTATCGCCACTGATCAGCTCAAGAGCTTTTGATGCGGAGAGAAATTCATGAATGGAATAACCGAGGAGGTATCCCGCCTGCAATATGAGATAAGCCAGAGTTATATTAAAAATCAGGCCGATATTTACTCTAACTAACGATTTGTATATGAGATATGCCAAAATTGCGGAAATTATCAAGCCTATGAATATTCCCATAATATATGAGCTCTTGTTGACAGATGTAAAGGCGAATAGGGCAATTTCCACCCCTTCTCTAAGGACCATGACGGCGGCCATTATCATCAGGCCTGCAGCGGATAGTTTGGCATCCATAGAACTATGCACTTCTCTCACAACATTCCTTCCGTGTTTCATCATCCAGTAAATGAAAGTTGTTAGAAATGTAAGAGCAAGAAGCGATGCAAGAGATTCCCACAATTTCGAAACGACACTTCCCGATTGGCCGATCAATATTGTCAGACCCCATAATGCCAGACCGATTATGGCAGATCCTATAATCCCTGAAAACATCCCCACCTGAATGTTCTTTTTCAGCTCACTTCTCTTTATTTTATTGAGGTACTCAATCATGACTCCTATAACAAGAAATGCTTCCATTCCCTCTCTGAACCCTGTAACCAAGCCCGGAAATAGATCTGTGTACATATGATCTCCTAAAAATATGAATTTTATCTACTATAAATAGTGTAGCCTAATTTATTGTCAAAACCTCATCCTGTCAAGATAAAATATAAAGAATCGCTTAATATTCACCATTTTGGTTGCCTTTAACCGTTGTTGCCTATATTTTTTAATTTATGAATACAATTATGCAAATTGAAAATTTAAAGAAAAACTACGGTTCTGTTCAAGCTGTTGACGGTCTGAGTTTTTCTATAGAAGAGGGAATCTGCTTTGGTCTTCTCGGTCCCAACGGAGCGGGAAAAACAACTACCATCGAAATGATGGAGGGGATTCTCGCACCTTCTGAAGGACAAGTATCCTTCCGCGGGAAAAAAATAGATAATCACTTTAAAAAGAAAGTGGGAATACAGTTTCAGAATACGGCATTACCTGAATTTATCACTGTAAAAGAAACTCTTGAGCTGTTTCGGTCTCTCTATCCCGATCCGAGAAGTCTGGATGAAGTGATAGAGATCTGTTCTCTTTCAGATATCATAGATAGAGATAACCGCAAACTCTCGGGAGGTCAGAGACAGCGTATGCTGTTGGGGCTGGCGATAATCCCCCATCCGGAAATTATTTTCCTCGATGAGCCGACCACAGGACTGGATCCTCAGGCCAGAAGAAATTTCTGGGAGTTGATCAAAAGGATCAAAGCAGAGAAAACCACCGTCCTGCTCACGACTCACTATATGGAGGAAGCAGAGATTCTCTGCGATCAGATTGCTATCATGGATCACGGGAAACTTCTGGAAATTGATACACCTGAAACACTCCTTGAGAATCATTTCGACGGCGCTTTGGTGAAGATCCCCCATGGAGGAAGAACCGACCTGAAACTCGACGGGGGAGTCCTCTCCGGTGATTTTTTGGAAATCACAACCAATAATCTGGACAGAACAATGAGAGATCTGCTTTCATCTCAGCTCAATCTCGAAGGTCTGAGTATTAAAAAACCCAATATGGAAGATCTGTTTCTCAAGCTGACCGGGTCATCACTGCGGTCTTAATAGAAGGAAAACCACTTTATGAAAAAATTTACTGCTTTAGTATATGCAAGGACTATGGAATTTGTTCGCGACAAGGGAACCTTTTTCTGGAATCTCCTTTTCCCAGTTGTGTTGGTTGTGGGATTCTCTTTTGCTTTCAGCGGCAATGATGAAACCATGTTTAAGGTCGGGATTGTGGGGAATAACACTCAGTTAGAAGACTCATTTCTCGATTTAAAGGCGATAGAGCTTATTGAATACGATGAAAATCCCGCTTTGGTACTGGAGAAGCTCAGACGGCACCAGATTGATATGATTATCGATTTTAAGAAACAATCCTATTATCTCAATAGCGAATCCTCCTCAACAGAAGTCTTGAGATCTCTTGGTAGGAGCGATCTTCAAAATTTCAATGAACAAGAGATAAGCGGCGAAGCCATCCGTTATGTGGACTGGCTGGTTCCGGGTATTATCGGAATGAATATGCTCTTCAGTTGTATGTTCGGAGTGGGCTTTGTCATCGTTCGGTATAGGAAAAATGGGGTTCTGAAAAGAATGAAAGCAACGCCTGTATCTCCCTTTACCTTTATTACAGCTCAAATGGTCAGCCGGTTTGTGATAGTTCTTTTAACGTCAATTCTTGTTTTTGCCGGAACTAACCTCTTTCTTCATTTTGTTGTTAACGGCTCCTATCTGCTTCTCATACTTCTCACAATTATGGCAATTTTATCTATGATTTCTCTGGGACTTATTTTTGCAGCTCGACTGAAAAGCGAAGAACTGGCCAGCGGTCTGATGAACCTTATAACATTTCCCATGATGATATTCTCGGGAGTCTTTTTCTCTCTCGAAGGGACACCGGGGATAATGCAGAATGCCTCTAAGATATTCCCGCTGACACATTTTATTGAAGGGGCCAGAGCTGTTATGATTGATGGAGCCGGATTTACCGATGTACTGCCTCAGTTTTTAGTACTCGGTGGAATGACAGTGCTCTTTTTACTGATTTCCTCTGTGTTTTTCCGCTGGGAATGATATACCTTATTTTAGAGAATGACACATAAAGGATGAGGTAAAATGAACAGTACAACAAATTATTTCGAATCAAGCCAATTGATGAAAGATACAGGAGATTTTCTCGATCTCATAGGCAATGCAGCATACAATAGAGCTTCGGGAGTTCTCATCCATTCAGCCCATCTTCCCGAGCTCTTTTTTAATCTCAAGAGTGGAATTGCCGGTGAGTACCTTCAAAAGCTCTCCAACTACGCCATGAGAGCGGCTATCATTCTGGACGGTTCACACCTGGAGCATCCCCGATTCAGAGAGATGGTTTCAGAGGCAAATCAATCGGGTGATATCGCCTATTTTAAAGAGATAGGGTCTGCCCGGGAATGGTTGAACCGCTGACATCACTCTTTGAGAAAAATCAAAGTAACGGCGATAGCCACTAGCGGGAATATTGAAAAGATCTGAAAAAGTTGGGTAAACTCACCCGTTCGGAGTATAAAACCTCCTATGATACCGCCGGTAAACATGGACAATCCCATTCCGATAGCCGTGTAGATCGACATGGCCAGACCTCTCGATGCAGGATGAGTTTTTCTGCCGATAAGGTTGATCATGCACAGATGGTTTAGACCAAATGATAAGCTGTGCAACAATTGAACAAGATATAGAGGGAGTAGAGTTCCGGCGAGAGAATAGACCTGCATTCTCGAGATTCCCGCTAATAGACAGACAATCCACAAGGTTCTCAACTTGAACTTTCTGATCAGATAACCGGAAAAGAAAAACAGGGGTATTTCCAATATGGGACCGATCGCCCAGAAACCGCTCACATCTTCCAAATGGAATTTGTTTTTTAACAATAGGGAAAAAAATGTGTAATGGCCCGAAAGGGAAAGGGAGCTTAGAAAGGCTATTACCAGGCCTATCCAGAAAATAGCCGGGAATGATCTGATAGATTGAAGAAAACTGATCTCTGTCGCGGGCTTTTCAGTTTTATCCAGTTTTTCAGAAGGGAGAAGCAGCAGTAAGATGAGAGTGATGATCATACTGATTGAATATCCAGAAAAAACAGAGAATGGTCTGCTGCCCTGAACCCAGTGTGTCATCTTAATAAGCAAGGCTGATGCAAAGAATCCCAAACTTCCGCTCAGTCGGATTTTACCGTATGTTTCCTGAGGATTCTTCATTGTCTGACCGTACATCGCATCTAGTAGAGATGTTGGCGACTTGACAAAGAATCCGAGTATAAGAGTGAATATTATCAGCCATAATGAACTATATGAGCTTGCCAGAAGAAATAGAAGCGTTGTGCTGATAAGACCTACCGAGATGATCGTTCTTCGGGGGGATTTATTCCGGTCGTATAGAAATCCTATGGTGAGAAGGCCGGCAATACTGACCAGATCGTAGCTGCCCATGAGGAAACCCACCTGCGATGGATTAAAACCTTTATTTTGCAGTAAAAGTGGAAAAAAGGGGAAGAGAGAGGCCACTGCGGCATAGATGAAAAAATATGTTGCGCTGAAGGACAGCAGATGACCCTTTGAGTTAATCATTATAAAATAAGAATCCTCTCTCCTGTCTTTCCCGATTCAACCATCGCCATTATTACCTTCACGTCATCTGCAGGCATCTGAGATGGTAGGGAAGGTGTTTTTTCCTTCTCCAATACGCTGAGGAAATCACACCATTGAAGATAAAAACTGCTCTCTTTTTCAAATTCATGGATTTTCTCTTTACCTTGAGGATCGATTTCAACGATATTGTCCTCTTTTACTATAAGACTGGCTTTTTCTCCGTACAATTTTAAAAAATTATCATCATTGGCCGACCTCCAACCCATGTTGAGAGAGCTGACCACATCATCTTTATGCTCCACTAGGGAAAAAGCGAGATCCATGGTTCCAAGATCTTTTTCTATAGATGCCGTTCGAGCATAGACTGCTGTAACCGGTCCGGCAATCATCTGTAATACATGAACAAAATGGACACCCCCGTCGAGAACATATCCTCCGGGATATTCATTGTGAGCACGCCATTGAGTTTTGTTAAACTTATTGTCTTTATCCATAAAGTTGAGAAGATTCCAGCTGATGCTGTGCAGTTTTCCTATACGACCGCTGTTTATCAGTTCCGCCGCTTTGTTGAATCGCGGTTCAAAATGATAATTTTCAGCCGTCATAAATGTCACATCATATCGCGATGAGAAATTGACAGTATCTTCAGCTTCTTTATTGCTCATTCCTGCAGGCTTTTCGCATATTACCGATAGGCCAGCCTCGCAGCAGGCTTTGCTCACAGGATGATTCATAGTGATGGGAAGGGCGATCAGCACAGCATCGAGATCCTTAAGTTCTTTGATCATCTCTTTCCATTCTGTCCATATCGCTTCCGGTCTAAGATCCAGCATCTTGCCAATTTTTTCTGCTTTTGCTCTGGTTCTATTGCAGACAGCTTTCACCTCGAGACGGTCAGATAGTCTCTTCAATGCCGGTAGATGTGCTTCTTCAGTGATTATCCCGCAACCGATTATCGCAATTTTAATTCTATTCATTTTGTCCCTCGTCCTTTGCTTTATTATGAATATTATTTCTCATAATACAAGGAGTTTAATCAGTTTTTCCCAGGTGGCTTTACAACAGTAACTCTTCTCATTAAAAATACTTGTCTTTTGATTCTATCCTAGATACTATCAATTTAAACAATGGAGAACATATGAATTTAATCGTGATCATTTTTATAACAATACTGTTGGTGGGCTTTATAACATCGCTTATTCTTCTTTTCAAAGAAAAGTCTCTACTCAAAAGCGTTTTGAGTGATATTTCGAATAGAACAGCAGCTGAACGGACCTATCCCAGGAAAGTTGAAAGATTCCTTAAAACATATAAAGAGAGGAATCTCTTCCGTGAAAAATCCTATGAAGAAGCACAAGTTAGTGCTCATGAGAGTGAGAGAGGTTCTACCCGACTCTCCCGAAATATTCAAAAAGCTCTTATTTACAGCTCCGACATAAGCATGGAAGCGGAGAAAAACAAAAATGTATCCAATTTACTTTATCAGAATGTCAGCGAAGGATCTGCGGCAGTTGAAGAAATCAACGCTTCCATAAGAAGTCTCAATGATAAAGTCAATATTCAGAATGATGCCATCAATCATACTTCCACCTCTGTAGAGGAGATCAATAGTTCTCTGAAAGATGTTTCCGAGATGATATCCCAGCGAAGATCCGATACGGAACAGCTGGTAACCACAACAGATAAGGGTAGCGATAAAGTTCAGGAATCGGCTGAGGTTATGCTGACTGTTCAGAACCAGGTCAACAATGCCCTATCTCTTATCACAGTAATCGACCAGATCGCCTCTCAGACCAATCTGCTTTCTATGAATGCCGCCATTGAGGCAGCTCATGCTGGAGATTCGGGGAAAGGTTTTGCCGTAGTGGCAGAGGAGATCAGAAAGCTGGCTGAATCTACAGCGGAAAACGCGCGAAATATTTCAGTGACTTTAAATGATCTTGTAGAGAATATTGAATCAGCCAGCAATCTTAGCAGGGAAAGTGAAAAGGCATTTACAAGCATTGCCGATGGGGTTAAAAAGGTTTCCGACACATTTATTCAAATTAATGAAAAAACCGATATTATATTCAGAAATACTCAAGATGTTGTGTCTTCCACAGTATCACTTAAGGATATCTCTTCCGTGACATCTCTCAGTATGAAAGAGATGGAGTTGGGAGCGACCGAAATTGAAAATATACTTTTAAATTCCAAGGACGTCGCAGAAAATCTCAATATCAGCATGGAAGAACTCAGCAGAAACTCTAAAGATATAAATCTCATTTCAACAAAAATTTCGAACTCTTTTGTGAAGTCCAACAGTGCCTTTAGAGATATGGTCGATAAAATTCTCTCCAATCAAAAAGGGATAGAGAAGACCGGAAATCGTGCAAATATGACAGGAATGATTCTGTCCCACGTCAATTGGGCTGCCACAACCCGTGCTGTCATCGACGGGACATTGAAACCGGAAGAGGCCCAAATTATCGATTCCAATGCCTGTGAACTGGGTGCCTGGATCAAAGATTCTGCCCGAAATGTTATAACGGACTCGGTAAAACTGAATAGTTTGATAAAATATCACAATGAAATTCACAAACTGGCATCAACAATAATTACCAACATACAAACTGGTATTAGAAAAGATCTGGAAGATAATTATAGATCTGTTCAGAATTTATCCGGAAAAATTGTACAGATTCTTACTACACTGGGCTATAACGACAGCCTGACCTGGGACGAATCGATAAGCGTTCAGGTCGAGCTATTTGATAATCATCATAAAAAGTTGATTCTTCTTATCAATAGACTCTATCAGTCTATGGAAAATGGAGAGGGTAGTTCAGTGCTATTACCTATTCTCGAGGAGCTGGTTGAATACACGGCGTATCATTTTTCAGCGGAAGAGGATGTTTTTGAGAAGTATAACTATCCTGATAAAGAGGCTCATATCCAACAGCATCAGACTTTTGTTGCTAAGGCAAAAGATCTTCACTCGGGACTTCAAGCCGGTAGTGCGGTCCTCACTAATGAGGTTTTAGATTTTCTTCAGGAATGGGTTGTCACTCACATTATGAAAACGGACTTTAAGTATTCCGAATTCTTGAGCGATAAAGATATCTGATCTAATATTTCTTGACTCTCAGCAGGTGAAGTGTTATTTTATATTCATCTAGTCATATGATGACATGATGAGGAGATTTTATGGAAAAGAAGCAACTATCTCTGCTGGCAACTTTTAATTTGAGTTTTCACTGGTTTGCCATCGGTGTCATAATTCCTGTAATGGCACTATTTCTGCTTGAAAAAGGGTTAAGTTTGATGCAGATAGGCGTTGTTTTCGCTGCATATGGTGTTTCAACCGTTTTGTTGGAACTTCCCACAGGGGGATTGGCTGATTCTATCGGTCGTAAGAAGGTTTACATTATCTCGCTTCTTTTTTTAATCTTAGCCAGTGTTTTACTACTTCTTGTGCAACGTTTCGAATTTCTCATTATCGCATCTATTTTGCAGGGAGCAGCCAGATCGCTTTCATCCGGTACTATGGATGCCCATTTTATAGATGAGTTTTACCGCATCGATCCAGAAGTAAATCTTCAGAAGGAGATGGCAAAAATTGGTATATTCATCCCTATGGCACTGGGATTGGGATCTCTGCTTGGTGGTTATTTGCCCATGACACTGGGAGTACTGACCGAGCGTTCCTTTCTCAGTAGCTCATATGCTTCAAACTACATCATTCTCATTATGGCTCTACTCATTCAGATATTCTCGACGGGCATTTTAGTAAAAGAAAAAGAGCCCGATGATGGAGACAACACTATTATCGGGGGATTTAAAAAGGTCCCTCAGGTTATTGGTACATCCATAGAGTATGGTGTGAAACACCCGGTAATACTGATGATATTATTAGCGGGATTTGCCTGGGGATTTTCTATTTCCGGTCTTGAACAGCTGTGGCAGCCTCAGGTTAAAAGCATTATCAGTGATGCCACTGGCAGTTGGATTTACGGCGTTTTGACTTTCGGATATTTTATGGCGGCCAGCGTGGGCAATATTCTCGCAACTCCCCTATGTCGATTATTTAAAAACAACTATATTGCTGTTTTATTCACTGCGAGACTGGTGATGGGGCTGCTGTATTTTGTTCTCGCCTTTCAGAGTGGAATCCTACTTTTTTCCGGTTTTTATGTATTCCTCTTTTTGTTTAACGGTTTACAGGAATCCCCTGAAAGTTCGATCTTTAATGGAGAGGTCCCTTCTGAAAAAAGATCGACGCTTCTCTCCTTTTCATCTCTTTTTATGCAGGCCGGTGGTATTCTCGGATCGCTTATTATGGGTTTTCTGGCACAGACTTATTCTATCAAATCAGCCTGGATTGTCGCGTCAGTTGTCATATCCGTCTCAGCGCTGTTATACTTGTTCATACCATATTTTAAAAAAAAGAGAGAAGCAGGTTTATTAAATGAGTTTTAAAAATATTGGGAAAAGGGAAACCTTACCGGAGAGAGTCTGTAAAACAATTAAGGAATCCATTCTCAGTGGAGAACTCAATGGAGGAGATGTCCTGCCCACAGAGCCGGAACTGGAAAATCAGTTCGGAGTCAGCCGGGCTGTGATCCGCGATGCCGTGCGTATGCTCATGGCTCAGGGACTGGTTGAGGTGAAGCACGGAAAGGGGATGTATGTAAGCCATTCCCAATTAGCAGCTTTTACTGATGCCCTGCTCACATCTCTGAGAAGAGATAATGCCAGCGCCTGGGATGTGGAGCAGTTCGAACAGATGTTTCTCCCGCAGGTATTCGCCATAGCATCAGTTTCTGCTACAGAAGAGGAAATCGAAATTGTAAAAGCCCGGGGCGATTCTTATATAAAGATATTCAATCAGCTGATTGAGGCGGAAAAGAGTGAAATTTCAAAATCTATCGAATTGAAAAGTAAAGAATCACATGAGAAATTTCATGAACTCATGTTATCCATTTTTCAATGTACCCACAATAAAATGGTCAGTCTTATGGGAGAAGTTCTACTTTCTTTGAGGAAGTGGCGGACTATCTCGGAAACAGAATCAGACGATGTGGAGGTAGAAAAGAGCGAAGAATTTTTCATCGGAAAATATATTGAAGCTATAGAACTGAGAGATTCAAAAAAAGCCTCGGAATTAATCTCCCGATTGCTTCACTATGACGATTCCATGGTAGATATTATGAAAAAGACTCCCGTCGGGCAGAGTCCTGAGATTCCAGGAGAAACCTTTCTGTCGGCCTATAAGGAATTATTTTAAAAAACCACCCCTGAATAAAGGATTATATTTGCATAGGGTTTAACTTCACCTGTTCTAATTATGGCTTTTGTCGTTCTGGTCTGTATTTTAAAATCTTCATGAGAGACAAAGTCCATTTGAACTGAATATCCCGATTTCTCTTCATATTTTTTTAAAAGTTCCTCGATCTCTTTGAAACCCCCGGAATTATTAGACTTTATCTCATGGGCAAGCACAATTCTTTCGATGCACAACTCTTCCAGAACCGTATCCAGCACATCAATAAAAGTGGGGAGTCCCGCTTTGACAGCCAGATCAATGCGCTTAACTGTATCGCTTATGGGAAGCCCAGCATCACATATGGTCAGGCCATCAGTATGTCCCATTTGAGCAATAGTCGACGAAATGTTCGAATTTAGTAAATTTCCTCTTTTCATTTTCTATCCTTCAGAATGTGATTAGTAAAATATTGGTGTTTGAATGGCATGATGTCAAGAGCATTTAATATCTTGAATTATGAAGCGGTTATTCTGACCTTAGATTACTCTAATAACTAAACAGGTTTTGTTTGTTTAGTGAATATTTAGTATTTGATTGACATGTGAGAAAGTTGAATGTATGATGATTTCATGGGTGTAACAATTCGTGATGTAGCAGCAAAAGCCGGAGTTTCTCCAGCAACAGTATCTCTTGTATTAAATCATAAAAATGGTGTAGGTGAGAAGACGAGAGAAGAAGTTTTTGGAGCGGCCAATGAGTTAGGGTATAGAATCCCGGCTGATAAAAAGCTGAAAAAGCCCGGTGGTGTCATCAGGTTCCTCAAAATTGCCCGACACGGTCATATCTTGAATCGAAATCACAATGTTTTTATTTCCGATTACATTGAAGGACTGGAAAAAGAGGCTCGGGAATACGGTTATGTTCTTGAAATAAGAAACTATGAAGGATTTGATCCCGATCTTATTTTAAGAGAGCTGGAAGAATCACCTCCTGTAGGTGTTGTCGTATTAGCTACTGAGCTCAATGAAGAGGATATTCCCCTTTTCGAAGCTGTGAAAATACCCATAGTTTTTATAGATACCAGTCATCCTTATTCACCTTTTGATTTCATTGATATGGATAATGAAGGGGCTGTTTTCTCTATAATATCGGCCTTTAAAGAAAGAGGTCACAGAAAAATCGGAATTGTTAAGTCTTCAATGGAAACCAGAAATTTCAAACAGAGAGAAAAAAGCTTTTACGATGCTCTTCTCTATTTCGGTTTAGAAAGAAATCAGAAATGGGAATACTCTGTCGATTCCACCTTTGAACAGTCCTATGAGGATATGAAAGCTCAACTGAATAAAGGAAAGGATTTGCCTACAGCCTTTTTCTGCGCCTGCGATATAATTACATTCGGCAGTATGAAAGCCTTAAAGGAAAAAGGGATTGCCATTCCCGAAGATATTTCTCTGATCGGTTTTGATGATCTTCCTTCAAGCTCACATTCCGATCCTCCTATAACATCCATAAAAGTATCAAAAAGACGAATAGGCAGAAGAGCATTTCAACTTCTGAAGAGACGGTTGGAAGGGGTTGAAATACTGCCTTATGAAAAAGTGAATATCGGCAGTGAACTCATAATTCGAGACAGCCTGGGAATAGCAAAAGGAGCTATAATAAATGAAAATTCTTGATTTCGGATCAGTCAATATAGACCATGTCTACAATGTTCCACATATGATAAGACCCGGTGAAACACTCTCTAGTAGCGCTGTAAATGATTTTGCCGGAGGAAAAGGCGCCAATCAATCGGTTGCTCTGGCAAAAGCAGGTGCTGAGGTCTGGTTTTCCGGAAAAGTTGGTGAAGACGGGCAGTGGCTCCTGGAAAAACTGAATAACAATGGCGTTAATACGGATCTTGTCAGTAAATATGACGGTCCAACAGGCCATACAATCATTCAGCTGACTCCCGAAGGGGAAAACTCCATTATTCTCTTCGGTGGAGGCAATCAGAGTATGGAAGAAGAGGAGATCTATAAGACATTCAACCACTTTGATAAAGATGATTATCTCGTTCTTCAAAATGAGATTAATCATATGCCTCTCATATTGGAAACAGCTCATAAGAAAGGGATGAAAATCTGCCTTAATCCGGCCCCCTTTGATCAGTCCATCAATAATTGGCCCCTCGAATATGTAGATATTCTGATTGTCAACGAACTGGAAGCGGAAGGACTTGCCGCAGAAAGCGGGAGCTTTGAAGAAGTTCTAAAGGCCCTGACCGGTAAATTTAAAGATACTGAGATAATTATGACTGTGGGAGAATCCGGTTCCTATTACGGGAAAAATGAAGAGACAATTCATGTCCCCATTACAAAGACCAGGGCTGTAGATACTACTGCTGCCGGTGATACGTTTCTCGGTTATTACCTGGCTTCAAGAATAAACGGTTTTGAAGTTAAAGAGTCTATGGAAAGAGCATCAAAAGCCTCTTCTATCACAGTTTCCCGGCTGGGTGCAATGGATTCTATACCTTTGCTTAGTGAAATAGAAACGTGAGTATAAAGATTAACATTCTTCTCATTGATGATAATGAGCAGTTTTGTGACAGTCTTGAAATCCTCTTATCGGCAAAAGAATTTAAGGTAGAAAAAGCTTTTAATAGTAAAAGATCCTTTGAAATTCTCAAAAATAAAGCTGTTGATGTCATTCTGCTCGATGTTCGCCTGGGAGATGAATCGGGACCGGATATTCTTGTGAAGATTCGGGGCCTATATCCTCAAATTCCTGTTGTAATGTTAACCGGTTTCGGAACCATTGAATCTGCTGTGAACTCTATAAAATTAGGCGCTTTTGATTATGTTCAAAAACCTGTTAAGTCCAGCAGTTTACTCGAAATAATAAAGAATGCACTCATAAAGAAAACGGCTCAGGAACAAAATGTTTCAAATAAAATTATCAGTCAAAATAAAAGCATACTGGAAATCCAGGAGACCGTAGAGAAACTTGCACCAACAAATATCCCTATATTGATTGAAGGGGAAAATGGTACGGGAAAAGAGCTTTTTGCCGAGTACATTCGTGAAAAATCGAGTAGAAAAGATAATGTTTTCATTAAAATAAACTGTGCGTCTTTCTCCGATTCTCTTTTGGATAATGAGCTCTTCGGTCACGATAAAGGCGCCTATACCGGTGCAGATTCCCTGTATAAGGGGGTATTTGAAAAAGCAAATGGAGGAACCCTTTTCCTCGATGAAATTGGGGATATGCCAATCAATGTTCAATCAAAGGTTCTCAGAGTACTTCAAAATAAAGAGTTGTTCAGACTCGGCGGGAACGAAGTCATTAAAGTTGATATTAGAATCATTGCCGCCACAAATAAAAATCTCGAGGAACTCATCAGGGAAAAACATTTTAGGCAGGATTTGTACTATAGACTGAACGCCGCAATCATTTCGGTTCCGTCTCTCAATGAACGAAGAGATGATATTCCTCTTCTGGCTGATTTTTTTATGAAACAGTTCGCTATTGAGAATGAAAAGAACATTCAGGGAATCAGTCAGGAGGTACTCGAACGGCTTCATAAACATAACTGGCAGGGTAATGTCCGGGAATTAAAAAATCTATTGAGTTATGCTGCCGCTATATCAAAAAAGAGTTTTATCGAAATTGAAGATATTCCTCCGAATTTCAGAGATGATATCTTCGAGTCCGATGGAGAGAACCTCTTGGAACAGTCGGAGAAGAGCATTCTTGTCAGTGAACTGAAACGGTGCAATTTCAACAAAAAAAAAGTGGCTGAAAACCTCAATATGAGTCGAAGCACTCTGTATAACAAGTTAAAGAAATATGAAATCTCCAGTTGAAAACCAGCCTCCCATCCTTGAATTGATTGGAATCCATGCCAGTTATGGATCTATTGCAGCGCTGAGAAATCTGAACCTGACAATACAAGCTGGTGAAATACATGCCATAGTGGGTGAACACGGTGCCGGAAAATCGACATTGGCCAAAATTGTCTCCAATCTCACACCACCTCAGAAAGGAGAGGTCCTATTCAAGGATCAGCCTCTTTCGAAATTGAGCTATAAAAAGACTATTGAATCAGGTATCCGGATGGTTTATCAGAAAATGCGTTTAAACGACTCTCTGACAGTCGCGGAAAATATATTTATGGCTAACCATAGATTATTTCGTTCGTCTTTCGGCCGCTACAATAGAAAAAAGGTCCATAATCAGGCTAATCAGTTTTTAACTGAGAATAATTTTGATCTCGACCCCTATGCTATCGTAGCCCACTTGGAATTATCACAACGGGCACTATTGAGTATTGTTAGAAATATTTATATTACGCCGTCGATTCTCATCCTCGATGAAGCACTGGAAAAGTTATCCGCTTCGGGGCTAAATCAGGTTATCAGCAGTTTGAAAAAGCTTAAGGAAAAGGGATCTTCAATATTGTTCATTACCCATAGAATTGACGATCTCTATAGTATTGCCGATAAAGTCAGTGTCATTCGAAAAGGGGAACTTCTCATAACAGAAGATATTTATGAACTGGATAAAATCAATCTGATAAAAATGGCTTATACACAATTTTCCACATTGGAAAAAAGGGCTGACCAGGTTCAGGAGTTTGATAAACTTCTGAAGTACAATGAAGCTGTATTGACCCAGTTGCCAGTCAATCTTATCGTTTCAGGTCATGATAATTCCATAGTTCTTATCAACAATAGTGCGAGAGCTTTTTTTGACCTTCACGAAGAGATCGATCATTCCATTGAAGAGCTTTTTGAAGAGAATCCCATTGTTCTCGATCTTCTCAAGAGAGCTATGAGAGAGCACCAGCTTCAGCAGCAGTACAACAGTCCTCTTCATTTTAAGTCTAAATCCTATACAGTGAATATTGTCATCTATCCCGTTCTGGACAATTCTACTTTCATAGGGAATATGCTCATGATTGAGGATATTACAGAAAGAGAAGTACTTCGGGAGCAGTTGGTGTTATCAGAAAAACTGGCTTCAATCGGCTTGCTGGCAGCAGGAGTCGCTCATGAGATCAATAATCCTCTGGCAGTGATCTCCAACTATCTCGAATCATTTAAAGAGAATTCTATTGATGAAAAAGACAAAAAAAAGATAATAGATCACTTATTTGATCAGATCGAATATATGACTCAAGTAGTGGGAAATCTAATCACATTTTCAGAAAATCAGAATCAGATTGTGGAACGGATTGAAATATGCAAAGAGATTAATTCTATTATTGAATTGATCAGATTCAACGGAGAGGCAAAAAATATACAAATTGATTTTAATTCAGACCGGCAAGAGTATTACTCACCCATAACACGAGGTGAATTCAAACAGATTATACTAAATCTTTTTAAAAATGCCTTTGATGTTTTAGGGGGAGGGGGCCACATCGCGATTAGTATTTCCAGTCTGGATACTTCAGAGAAGTCGACAGTCCTCATTCAATTCGAAGATAATGGTCCCGGAATAGGATTTGAAGATGCCAATGATGTATTTCTCCCCTTTAAAACTTCGAAGAACAGCAGTAGTAATTTCGGATTAGGACTTTCTCTCTGTTATAATATTCTCACTAGAAATAATGGAGAAATCAGGGTATTTTCAAATTCTTCATCGGGGTGTACATTTGAAATCTCTCTCCCCATGGTTCAAATGTAGTGTCCGATTTTTGTACACTGTCCAACAAGTCCTGCACAAATCTGTACAGTCGGATAATTATTAAAAAAATATTGACATAATACCCGTTTCATCCATGGTGAATCCTATTTTTTATCTACAGGCCATGATCCTCTTTAGAGTGATTTTTGAACGATTCAATGGGGGTGTCTCCCATTTTATCAGATTCTGGCATAACAATTGCTTTACTACTTGTGAAATAAAAATATTATCCCTGACACAGGGAAAATTCAGGAGTTAAAAATGAGAAAAAGTATTATGGCAGTATTGATTTGTATGGCTTTATTAGTACCATCAGTTCTTTCTGCAAAAGGTGCACAGGAAGAGGGCGATGGAAAACCGGTAGTCGGTTTGATTATGAAGTCTCTGGCAAATGAATTTTTTATGTCTATGGATGCAGGAGCAAAAGCTTATGCTGAAAAAGACAGTACTTTTAAACTGATTACAATGGGTATGAACTCAGAAACTGACTTTGATACTCAGGTTAATGCTATAGACAGCCTGATAACACAAGGTGTGGATTTAATTGTTTTGGCACCTGCTGATTCAGCGGGAATGGTAGCTCCTGTGAAAAGAGCCATTGATGCGGGAGTAACAGTAATCAACTTTGATGTTACACTGGACAAGGGCGCTTTAAAAGCTGCTGGATTACCTGAAGAATTTCTTTTTGTAGGACCTAACAACACCGACGGTGCGGAAATGGTAGGAAACTATCTCGGCGAGACTCTCGGTGCCGGTGGAAAAGTAATTATCATAGAAGGAAATCCCGGAGCGGATAATGCGGGACAGAGAAAAGATGGTTTTGAAAAAGCCATAGCAACTCACGGTCTTGAACTGCTAGCTTCTAATACGGCTCACTGGGAAACAGAAGAGGCCAATACACTCATGACTAACCTTCTCACAAAATACCCTGAAGTCAATGGTGTTATGTGTGCAAACGACTCAATGGCTCTTGGTGTTGTCAGAGCTCTTGAAGCAGCTGGTCGCGGTGATGTTCAGGTTGTAGGATTTGATAATATCCCTGCTGTAAAAGACCTGGTTCTCAACGATAAAATGTTAGCAACAGTACATATGGATGGACCTGATATGGCTATTGCTGCTTTCAATGCAGGATTTGAAATCCTTTCAGGAAAAAGAGAAAATCTCGGTTGGGAGCAGACACCTCTGGTATTGGCAGATAAAGCATTTTTCGAATAGGAAAAAATTGAAGAGAAAAATAATAATGAGGAAGAGCAGAGGCTCTTCCTCAGTTTTTGGCCTTTAGGAGTTATCATGGTCACAGAAAAAAACATTATAGAAATGAATGAGATTACCCTCGTTTTTCCGGGAGTGAAAGCGCTCGATGCAGTTAATCTTTCCATAAAAGAGGGTGAAGTTCATATTCTACTCGGTGAAAACGGTGCAGGGAAGTCCTCTCTGGTTAAAACACTCTGTGGTGTGAATAAGCTCTCCAGCGGAAGTATTCTTTTTAATGGAAAACCCTACAATCCACGCACTCCTCTCGATGCTATAAAACAAGGTGTCAGGGTTGTCTATCAGGAATTTAACCTTTTGCCCTATCTTTCCATTGCAGAAAACATCTTTTTTGAACGATTGCCCCAAAGGGCGGGATTCGTAGACTATAAAAAACTTTTTAGGGAATCCCGCGAATTGATGAACCGGGTGGGATTGAATAAATTTTCTCCTCAGACTCTGGTTGAGACTTTAGGAGTCGCTCAAATGCAGCTTGTGGAAATAGCCAAAGCTCTTTCCGGTAAAAGCAGAGTATTGATACTCGATGAACCGACGGCGACACTCATGCCGGGAGAGATTGATAACCTCTTCGAACTGATTTCGAAATTGAAGGCACAGGGTGTGTCTATAATTTATATATCGCACAGACTAAATGAAATTTTCCGAATTGGAGATTCTGTAACAGTATTGAGAAATGGAAAGCTGGTGGCGACCAACAAAGCTTCAGATCTAGATATTCCCTCAATCGTCAAGATGATGGTGGGTAGGACAATTGAAAATGAATATCCTTTCGATGAGTCTGTAGTTCCCTCAGAAACACTATTGAAGATTGACGACCTATCTTTCAATGGTAGCCCTCATCGCAATTCTTTTGCTCTGAAAAAGGGAGAAATCCTCGGAATAGCCGGTTTAGTCGGATCGGGAAGGACCGAGACCATGAGAGCTCTATTTGGTGCCGATGTTAAAAGTTCGGGAGAAATATTTCTCAATGGTACAAGGCTTGATATTAAGACTCCCCGTGATGCAGTGAACAATGGTATATGCCTCCTTACGGAAGATCGAAAAGAACAGGGGCTTATCCTTGAGATGAACTGCCTTGAGAATACGACAATTACCAATTTAAAAGAGGTCTCACGATGGGGATTTCTCGATGGGCAGAAGGAAAAAGTAGCGACAGAGAAGCAAGTACGGGAAATGAATATTAAAACACCGTCAATTCAACAGAAAACTCTTCATCTTTCCGGTGGAAATCAGCAGAAAATACTGATCGGAAAATGGCTTTATCGCGATTCTGAAGTATTTATTTTTGATGAACCCACACGGGGAATAGATGTGGGTGCTAAATACGAAATTTATCTGTTACTCTGGAAACTGGCAGCTATGGGGAGGGGAATAATTATGGTCTCTTCTGATTTGCCGGAGCTGATGGGGGTCTGTCACAGGATTGCTGTATTTTCAGATGGTAAAATAACCGGAGAAGTTGAACGGGCAGATTTTGATCCCGAAACTATTCTCTCTCTCTCTTATAAAGAATATTTAAAGTCATAGAACTTCGGAGGTAATAAAATGAAAGATAATACAAAGCTGCGTTCAGTTGTTAATATATTGTTAAAAGAGGTGGGGATAGGAGTCGTTTTATTGGTTCTGTTCATCGCATTCAGTCTGGGAGCACCGCACTTCTTTTCGGTAAATAATATTTCCAATATTTTTACCCAGATAAGCATTAATACGGTTATTGCTGTTGGTATGACATTTGTTATATTGCTGGGAGGAATTGACTTGTCCGTAGGTTCGGTTCTGGCTTTGTGTTCTATCATCGCCGGGAAAGTTCTGACCAATCCCAACCTGTCCCTGCCCGTATCGATTTTAACTGCGATCTTGTTCAGCATTCTAATAGGAATGGCTGTGGGATTCATGAATGGGATAATCTCAGAAAAATGGAAGATCCACTCGTTTATCGTGACTTTGGGAATGCTGAATATTGCCAGAGGATTGGCT
>JADGDJ010000006.1:0-3401 GCA_016744925.1 Spirochaetaceae bacterium | reverse complement strand
CTACAGATAAGCGGATCGAAAACCATTTTTAATTTTCCCGTAGTGTTCAACAAATTCGGAACAATGACTCTTTTCGGAATCTTACCGGTTATATTTTTAATTGCCCTGGCTCTTGTCATCATCGGTACGATTATTCTCAGGCAGACAGTTTTCGGCAGAATGATCTTTGCCATTGGAAATAATGAGGAATCGGTTCGACTATCGGGGCATAATGTCAGGCTGTATAAAGTTCTGGCTTATGTCATCTGCGGTGGAACTGTGGGGATCGCGACAATCATGTATATGCTCAGAATGAGCATTGCCAGTCCTATTTTAGGTGTCGGATTCGAATTGAATGCCATTGCGGCAGTTGTCATCGGTGGTACGAGTATGAGCGGAGGCAAGGGATCACTCATCGGTACTTTCCTCGGTGCGGGCATTATGGGTGTATTGAATAATGGTCTCCTTCTCATTGGAATGGGCGATTTCGCACGTCAGATTGTTACAGGAGTTATCATCATCCTGGCCGTTATTCTCGATACATACAGAACCAGGTTTTCCGCAAAACTGGCAACTATCTGATCCTTTTTGATATTCATAGTATTTCATCCTACAATTGATAAAGAGGTGAAACTGTGAATATTTCTGGTCTGCTGGGTACATTCGCATCCAGTTTACGATTTTACATAGATGAGTTTGAAAGAATTATATTGCATGTCTCAGGCAATCTTCCCCTGGTTGGCAATCAGATAGAATGTCATGTCACAGAAGCGAGAGGATTGCTGGAATCCAACCCCGATGATTCTGAATTATATTGCTCTCTTCTCGATGAAATGTCTTCAGTGCGAATCCCTATATTTGAAATCATTATTGAACTTCAGAAAGAGGATATAATCAATCAGCAGATGAATCACCTGTTGGATGCTGTGACAGATGTTCAGAAAATTATTGATGAGAACAGCATACTCTTTGTCGATTATTCTGATAAAAAAGAACGGCGGGAGTTCAGTGAGGACTACAGGCATATATTTACTCTCATCAGTTTTCTCCTCAATAGTATTGAAAAACAGATGACCCGTATTAATCGTGAGTTGATGGATCTGGTAAAGGTGATGGAAAACCAATTTTCAAACATGAAAAGTATTATCACGGCCATTCTCAGCGGAAAGAATTCAATCGAAGATAGTGGAAATGCATTGAGTAAAAGCTTCCGGTCGATTTTAAATATCACTGAAAATTTAGCTGAGGAACTGGAACAGTACAATAATTTTTTTGAAAGACTGCGCCTGCTTCAGGATGATATGAACAGAGAAGTTTCCATCTGCTCCGGTTTGAGAGAAGAGGTGGATGAAGACCTCAAATGTTTTGGTGGTTCACTTTCTCTGAACGAATGTAGATTTAACAATACTATTATACAGAAAATTGTCAGTAAGCTCTCTGTAGAGGAGGAAAGGCAGACTTTCCGTGAAGAGTTTTCCGAATTAACAATAGAAGAATCAGCCGGTAGTAATTTTGTTTTATTTTGAAACTAAACAGATGGGAATATTACTGTAGATGAAGCGGATTGATAAAAATGCAATTTTCGACATTTTTGAACGGATTACCAAAAGTGATACGGCAGAGAATCTCAAAAAAATATTTTCTGAAATTATCATTGAATATTTTGATGTTTCCAACCTTCTATTATTTGAAGTGATAGAAGAACGATCTGTAACGAATTCCCGGTCTTTTGACACTGTACTTGTAGATGTCCTCAATCACGAAAAACCTCCTTTTATTATAAAGAAAGACTCCCCATTAGATAATTGTCTCAAAAAAAATGATGTCGTGCATGGAAAAATCAACTCAACATCTATTAATGATTTTCTTTATCCTATCCAGGAATCCTATGTAATTACTCATATATTGAAAATTTCAATTCGGGAAGAAAAAAAAGCTTTAGAGGATATTAAACCTCTGGTTAAAATATTCGGTAATCAATTGTCCATTCTCCATGAACGGGATAAAGATGGTCTAACTGGACTTTATAACCGAAATTATTACAATAAAGTGAGTCTGCTTATCAATTATTCAGACATTGAGGAAAACGTTAAGAAATACACTCATCTAGCCATAATTGATATTGATTTTTTTAAAAAAGTGAATGATGTCTATGGACACCTTATTGGAGATGAAGTTCTCATAAATTTTGCCTCTCTTATAAAAACATTATTCAGACGAGAAGATTCAAAAATCCGATATGGTGGTGAAGAGTTCTGTATATTGCTTAAAGAAATTGGTAATGATGAGGCATATGATGTCATAGAACGGTTTCGTAGCGCTGTCGAAACCCATAAGTTCCCCCGGATCGGGCATATGACTGTCAGTATCGGTTACAGTGAAATTTTGAAAGTTGATGACCCTTTTTCTGTTTATGACAAGGCCGATAAAGCACTCTATTATGCTAAAGATAATGGTCGAAACCAGGTTATCAATTCTGTTGCTTTAAAAGTTCTGGAAAAGAAAGAACCAGTCGTCAGAGATATTACTCTCTGGGAAGATTAGGAGAGACTATGATCGATTTAATAAGTAAATTGCCTAAAGCGGAACTCCACCTTCATATAGAAGGTACACTCGAACCTGAGACGATGTTTCAGCTTGCAAAAAAGAACCGTATAAAACTTCCTTACTCCTCATTTGAGGAAATTAAAAAAGCATATAAGTTTGAAGACCTGCAGTCCTTTCTCGACATATATTACAAAGGGGCAGAAGTCCTGATGGAAGAAGAGGATTTTTATAGGCTCACCTGGGAGTATATTCAGAAAATTGACAGGGACAATGTTCGGCACACAGAAATATTTTTTGATCCTCAGAGTCATACTTCCCGGGGAATTCCTTTTGAAACGGTCCTGTCCGGAATTACTAAAGCACTGGAAGATGCTGATAAGAAATACGGAATCACTTCCAGGTTAATTATGTGTTTCCTGAAACACTTATCAGAAGACGAAGCGATCAAAACGCTTCATGAAGCCATTCCCTACAAAGACTTAATCTATGGTGTGGGGCTGGACTCGGGAGAGATGGGAAATCCACCTCAGAAATTTCAGAATGTCTGCCAGATGGCAATGGATGAAGGATTTGTAACGGTTGCCCATGCGGGAGAAGAGGGACCCCCTGCTTTTGTGTGGGATTCGATAAAACTTCTCAGTATAAGCAGAGTCGATCATGGAGTGAGATCCATCGAGGATGAGAAACTTCTGGAATATCTTAAAAGAACTCAAATCCCATTAACGGTCTGTCCTCTATCAAATGTCAAACTACGAGTTTTTAATAAGATGGAAGATCACAATATAAAAAAACTACTGGATATGGGCCTTTGTGTTACGGTTAATTCTGATGATCCTGCTTATTTCGGTGGTTATGTTAATGAGAATTACAGACAG
>JADGDJ010000380.1:1203-2575 GCA_016744925.1 Spirochaetaceae bacterium | reverse complement strand
ATTCTGGTATCACGTTCTTACAGAAGACGGTATTTCCGGCTATGTTTACGATGCCTTTCTTACAGTATTCAGCATGAATGATACGGGAAGAGTCATCGAAAATGCCAGAGACACATCGGATCCCCTCCTTGATATTTTCCTGGACAATGTCTGGCGCCCCTCTTATTTCAACGATATGATCACCAAGGACTTGATTGACCTCTCTTCTTTTAAAGATATTTACGGTTTGAGAATCGACAGAGATAAAAAAGAGATCACCATCAGGCTAAACGATAAAAACGTCACTGAGACTTATACTGAAATTACCCGTTTCGGCTCCAAGCGATACGACTTTGAAGGGACTTCAGTCCGAGTATCTCTTGTTTCAGAGAATGTAGCATCCATACTCTATAAATACGATGGAAAAGATATAAACGAAGCGTTTGTAAGACTCGATGAAAATGTCAATGAAATTGTTTCCGGGGAATTGGCCAGAAGAGATGCTCTCCTGACAGAATTGCTCGACCGCGGTGAAGTCTTTGAAAGTGCCGCTTACGGATCTGTCAGTATCATAGATGGTACGGGTCGTTTTATCTGGAACAATATAGAAAGGCTGATCGAGAGAAAAATCATATCATCAAACTCTGAACCTCAGGGTAAAATAGAGTTTAACCATTTCCCAGATACTCTTATTAAAAATATATACTCCGGTGTTATTACCTTCAATTTCAGGAATGGTTCGCAGGCGAACTTTCTCTATTCCTATACAGGAACGGGAGTTTCCTTTATTTTTGTTCCAGATCGCTACATCAAGAATCAGATCATAACAACTGACCAGTTTTTTGACCCTATACAGATCTATTTTGAGTTTGAAAAAAGAGAAGAAGATCTGGAAGAAACAAAGGAAGAGGATAACTGATACATGTCCTTCGTACAACTCGATAAAATCTCTTTGGCATTCGGCGACAGAGATATACTTAAAGATATCAATTTTATGATCTCCACAGGTAGTCGTGTCGCTCTCTCCGGTGCAAACGGTTCGGGAAAGACTACCCTGATGAAAATCATCAGCCGGGAAAGCGAAACAGACAGCGGCAATATTATTGTTTCCAAAGAAGCACGAATTGCTTATCTACCCCAGTCAGGGATCGAACACAAAGGTTCCACTCTCCGCAATGAGGCGGAAACAGCCTTTTCATGGATCCAGCTCACAATCGAAGAGATTGATCGATTAGGAGAAGAGCTTGAAGAGAACAAAGAGGGAAAGAAGGCTGAAAATCTTCTGCACAGACACCACGACCTTCAGGAGTTAGTACTCGAGAGCGGTTACTACCACAGAGAGGAACAGATCAGTAGAATACTACTGGGACTGGGTTTCTCACCGGAAGATATG
>JADGDJ010000380.1:0-1193 GCA_016744925.1 Spirochaetaceae bacterium | reverse complement strand
CGCATAGCCCTGGCAAAAGAGCTTCTTAAAAGCCCGGACATCCTTCTTTTAGACGAGCCGACCAACTACCTGGATCTGGAAGCGAGAGACTGGCTTAAAGATTTCCTCTTGGTTTACAAAGGGGGGATACTCATAGTCTCCCATGATAGATTTTTCCTCGATGCGGTTGTATCGGAAGTAGCTGAGCTCTTCATGGGATCTCTCAAACTCTATAAAGGAAACTACAGCACCTACGAAAAGAGGAGAAAAGAGGAACTGAAAACTCTTCTGGAACAATATAAAAAGCAGCAGGAGGAGATAGCCAAGCAGGAGGATTTCATCCGCCGTTTCCGCTACAACGCCTCCAAAGCATCCGCCGTTCAGTCCCGAGTCACAGCATTGGAGAAAATTGATAAAATTGTCATACCAGACAGTTTAAAAAAAATCCATTTTAACTTCCCCGATCCACCCCATTCAGGTAAAAAGATGCTCACCCTTGAAGGGATTAAAAAATCCTATGGAGACCGTCAGGTACTCAAAGGGATTGATCATCTGGTTCTCAAAGGGGACAAACTGGTTATCAGCGGACTCAACGGAGCGGGAAAATCAACTCTTCTGCGAATACTCTCGGGGAATGACAAGAATTACGAAGGCTCTATGACTCTCGGGACGGATGTAAAAATCGGATATTTTTCCCAGGATCAGGACGATGTTCTCGACAAGAGCAAAACTGTATTGGAAGAACTCGAGTCGGAAGCGCCCACGGAAATGATACCCAACCTGAGGGGAATGCTCGGGGCCTTTCTCTTTGCGGGAGACGACATATTCAAAAGCGTTTCCGTATTGAGCGGTGGTGAGAAAAACAGACTGGCGCTTCTGAAACTTCTGCTCAGGCCTGTCAATCTGCTCATTCTCGACGAACCGACAAACCATCTGGATATGCACTCGAAAGATGTTCTTCTAAACGCTATGAAAAACTATACCGGCACAGTTATTTTTGTTTCTCATGACCGGTATTTTATTGAACAGCTCGCTGAAAATGTACTGGAGTTGACAGAAAAAGGACCGACTCTCTACCAGGGGAATTACGAATACTATCTCTGGAAAAAAGAGAACGAGAATACTCAGAATGGCTCACGAACTCATGAAACATCGGCAATTCAACCCAATGCAGGAAAATTGAGTAGGGATGAGGAAAAAAAACACAAAGCTCT
>JADGDJ010000156.1 GCA_016744925.1 Spirochaetaceae bacterium | reverse complement strand
ATGCGTCCTTAGCTCAGCTGGATAGAGCATCGCCCTTCTAAGGCGAGGGTCAGAGGTTCGAATCCTCTAGGACGTAATAATTAAGACTCCATTGGAGTCTTTTTTTAATTTATATCAATTTAATCCAATTAATCCAAAGTAAACTTATCGAGAAGCTCATTGTAAATCATGATCAATGCAGGATGAGAAGCACTGCCGATATGACCATCAACCAGAACGTCTTTTCTCTCTTTTTCAAACCATTTATAGAGCCGCAACGATCCTGTTTGCTCAGAACCCGCTGCATTGGCAATTTTAAGGATATCTATAATCTCTTTGTAGTCCATAAACAATTTTTCATTCTGGATACAAATATTGAAGAATTTTTTATTTTTAATCTGTTCGATGTAAACGAGTGGCTTTTTTTCAGTCTTTTCAGCAGAGTTCTTTTTTGAGTTCTCAGTATTTTTATGTACTGTTTTATCTTCTTCTTTAACCTCTTCGTTTCGTTCCCGGACCTTCTTGTTGTAGGCCAGTACTGAAGATTGATCCCTTAAAAAAACAAGGCTCTCCAAATCGAGATCGCACATGAAATTACTTATTTCATCAATCAGTTTTTCTCTATTTATATCCATATCTTTAATATAGTCCGGTCAGGAAGATTATCCAGTCCAAACTTAAGGAAATAGATAATACGGGATCATCAATTTCATATATGACTATTGGATTTAAAGAATAATCCATTATAATATTAAGTATGAATAAAATTAGAATTATTATATCAATTGCACTCTTATTATCACTGACAATACCTCTTGTAGCTGGTGACCTGGGAGATTTCAAAGATGATGTAGAACAGGAAGAAAAAGAGGATTCTCAAGCACAGGAAGAGTCGGAAGATTACGAAGATGATGACTCTGAAAGTAGTCCTTTTCTGGCTTTCTTGTGGGATTTTACTTTTTTTCTATGGTTTGCCCACAATGATATGGTTTACTACTCTCCATACCCCTATGAATTGGAAGCTATGCGGAAGGGAGATAATTTTATCGGTCATGATCGCCGAAGCCTGATAGAAATTCGCAATGACAGTACTCCCGATAAAAACCATAATTTTACTATTTATGGCGGAGCTACAATGAATGAAAGTATGGACACCTATGGTGGATTATTGCGTTTAACCGGAAAATTCTTCAATCATCTCGGTCCTGAACTGGATTATCGAGTCTTGTATGATGGTGATGATGTTCTCCATAATCTATCGACTGGGGTTAATATCTCTTTTTTTCAATTTGATTATCTCTCTCTCGATTTTTATGTAAAAGCAGCATTTTTTATGGGACTTCTGGAAAGACAGGGAATCTCTCTCGGCGCCAAGCTGACAACCTACCCTTTTAAGCCTATATCACTTGAGCTCCGTAGTGGTGGGATCTTCTACGAATCTATTACTTTTGCTGAATTAGAAGCAAAGTTGGGAATCCACATAAGCCAATGGGAAATATTCGGAGACTTTTATACTCTTCAATCAGTAAAATCCCAACTATACAGTATCGGGATAGGTGCGGGAGTCCACTTTTAAATGAGAGATATGGTTGATTCCCAACTAGTGAGCCGCGGTATAAAAAATCCTCAAGTATTGCAGGCTATGAGAGACATCAACCGTTCCCTTTTCGTACCTGAACCTGAGAAAGCTTTCTCATTTGATGATACCCCTCTCTCAATCGGTTGGGGACAGACTATTTCACAACCCTATATCGTCGCTTATATGACGGAAAAACTGCAATTGAAAAGTACCCATAGAGTATTGGAAATCGGTACAGGATCAGGATATCAGGCAGCAGTTCTATCTGAGTTGGTTTCACAAGTCTTCTCCATTGAAAAAATCCCGGAGCTGGCGTCAAAAGCCCGTATAAACCTGAATGCCAATAATTTTGAAAATATAACGATAAAAGAAGACGATGGTTACAGCGGGTGGGAAAAACATGCTCCTTTTGATGCCATTATAGTCACAGCCGCGGCACCTTTTGTCCCGGAACCTCTTATGAATCAATTGAATGAAGGGGGAAGAATGATCATTCCCTTAGGACCGGAAAGAGGAACACAATATCTTGTGCAGATCTGCCGCAATAATAAAACATATATAAGACAAAGACTGATCCCAGTCCGGTTCGTCCCTTTTCTTTCCAGAAATTTCTAAGTCCATATTCCTTTCTGATGGCAATAGTTTTCTTTCTGCCGCTGTATATCCCGGTATTCCCTTTTTCAAGTGTTAGATAATACTGGTGGCATCTACAAAAATGACCTCAATCCCAGGAACAAATTCCTGAGGTAGCATTTCAGGCTTTTTCATATATATTTAAATTCCCATGATATATTGAGGGTTACAGGGATTTCCTATAGACATTGCCCTGATGGTCTTGTATTTTCTACAACATACGAGGTAATAATTGACAATCGATTTAAAAAATGAGTCTCGATTAACATATAAAAAAATCTTTTTATTGTGGATTCCACTAGCCGCTATGTGGCTTATGATGGGTATAGAAATGCCTCTGATCAACGCAGTGATTGCGCGTCTATCTGATGCCAAAGCCAATCTTGCAGCATTCGGAGTCACTTTAGCCATTGCTTTGATAATCGAATCTCCCATAATACAGCTTCTCGCTGCTGGAACGGCTCTGGCCGACAACAGAAACAATTACAAACGACTGATGTCATTTATGCATATACTGGCAATATCTCTGACTGCACTACACCTTATTCTGGCGCTCACACCTCTCTACGGGCTTCTCCTGCAATATGTGATTCGAGTCCCCGCTGACATTATTCCGCTCAGCAGGCGGGCATTTATCTGGATGTTTCCTTTTTCAGCGGCAGTAGGCTATAGAAGATTGTGGCAGGGAGTGCTTATTCGATTTGGAAAAACTAAAGTGATTCCCAATACAATGATTATCAGATTATTATCAACAAGCATCCTTTTATTTGCCGGTTTTCACTTTCCCGGAATTTCCGGTGCTGAAGTTGGCGCTATTGCACTTTCTTTTGGTGTTATCACAGGAGCGGTTTCCTCTTATATCTACTTGCGCCCTTTAACAAAAGGATTTAAAGATGCAGATGGGCAGGAAGAGCTGAGCTGGAATAAACTTCTTAAATTTTATTTCCCTCTGGCTCTGACGAATTTTGTAACATTTATAGTGAGGCCTGTCCTTACTTTTGGTATTGCCCGTGCGGTATTCCCTCTTGAATCACTTGCCATATGGCCTGTGGTGACAAGTTTAATGTTTCTCTTCAGATCCATGTCTCTGGCCTATCAGGAAGTAGCTGTTTCACTTTTGAAAGGTGATAGCGATTACAAATACCTCTCCCGGTTTGCCGCCCTCCTGGGTATAAGTTTATCCCTACTATTTTTTCTGATAGCAGTTACTCCTCTGGGAAATATCTGGTTTAGATTTGCTGCTGGTCTCGATAAGGATCTCTTGATTTTTACAAGAATCCCGACTCTGATTGTCTCAGTAGTACCTGCTATAACCGGATTTATTTCCTGGTATCGGGGAGTTCTAATATTTAAACAAAAAACCGCTATTATTGCGATGGCTGTAATGCTGAACAGCTCCATCCTCCTGGCTATTATCCTGATCGGACCAGTATTATTACCTGTTCAAGGCGGGATTCTCGCTGCGGTAGCCTTTATGGTTTCAATGCTGACTGAAGCATTTTTTCTCAAATATACAACAAGGACTATGACCTCGGTCTGAAAAGTGTATAATCCTGTTTCTTCTTTAAAAGAGTTCTTTTACTTTTTTGTTCCTCTTTTTTAAGTTCTATTCTCTCACCACTATGATAAATAACAAGGTCACTATTAAGAGATTTGTATTGGATTAGACTCTGGGACATATCAATTTGAAGGAGTTTTTTTCCTACTGAAATTTTCAATGATAAATTATTCAGTTGTTCAGGAAGCCTCGGATTGAAACCCACTGTACCATGGATATTTTCCAACCCAAGAAATCCTTTTACCACCATTAGATATGATCCCCCCATAGAGGCTGTATGAAGACCGTGAGAGACATTGCCGTGAAGATCTTTCCTGTCTGTGTGCAGAGTTTCCTGAAAATATTCCCAGGCCAGATCATCATATCCTATCCAGAATGCATTGATTCCCTGGGCGCAGGCACTGAGAGAGGAATCTCTCGTGGTGAGCTGCTCATAATAATCAAAATTCAATTTAATCTGCTCGAGAGGAAGCTCTGATGGAAACAAGGTTTGTGCCATAATGACATCGGCTTGTTTCAGGACCTTTTTCCTGTAAATATTTAAAGGATGAAAGTTCAACAGCAGAGGATATTTACCATCTGGAGTTGACAGAAAGTCCCAAGGTTCTTTATTGAGAAATGAATCATCCTGAGGTGTCACAGAACCGATTGGGGGAAGATACACATCATCAGATTTGTTTTTCCACTCATCCAGTTCATCATCTGCAGCTATTCCCTTCAACCACTGTGAAGCAGCTCTCAGATTTTTTTTTGCACTGAGATTGGTATAGTAATTATTATCCACTAATGCCGTATACTCATCGGGACCTGTAACAGTATTAAAACAGAAACCTCTTCCCGATACAGAAGTCCCCAAATCAGCCCAGAAACGGGCAGTTCCGGCAAGGATTTGATCGCCTCCTTCGGCCAGAATAGATACATCACCTGTCACTTCGAGATAGCGGACCAATCCCAGTGCGATATCAGAATTAATATGAAATTGCGCCGTTCCCGCAGGAAAATAGGCGGAAGACTCTTCACCGTTAATCGTTCTCCAGGGGAACAAGATCCCCTGATGCCCCAGATGTTCAGCCCTTTTTTTAGCGGCATTGACAATTGAAATCCTGTAAGAGAGCATGCTTCTGGCGATAGCCGGATTTGTATAAATAAAATAGGGAAGGACATAGGTTTCTGCATCCCAGAAATAATGCCCCTCATAGCCTGAACCGCTCAGACCCTTTGCGGCAATGGAACGTTTCCCGTCTCGACCTGTGGATTGGAGCAATTGGAAAAGATTATAACGAAGACTGAGTTGAGCTTCATCATCCCCTTTAATCTTCACATCCGATCTATACCAGAAGTTAACCATATAATCTTTTTGATTTATTTCCACATCATCAAAAGAGTCTTTTTTCAACATGTCCAATTCTTTTAAGACAAGGTGATCCACTTCATCATTTTTTATTTTAGCCCCATAGGAATAGGAAACAGTTTTAATAATAGATATCTTTTTTTCCGCTTTAGCTGTTACAGTTTCAAGTAAACCAGCTTCTGATTCCCGGATAGAGGTTTTAGCCTCATGTAAACCGGAGTGTCTGTGATCCATAGAACAGCTCATATACAGTCGACTGCCTTCTGTTTCCATTGAGAGTAAATGTCTTTTATCTGGGAGCTTTTTTGTTTTCAGCTTCAGAGTTGATCCGTCAAAATGTTCGGGAAGTCTCGGGTCATCTCTGTCCCCTGCTCCTTCTGATTCATAAATGAGAGGACTTTTTATGACTATGTCTGATCCTTCAAGGGGAAGAGTGATATCCCACTTACAAATCATTGCTCCTCTGGAACCAAATGGGACAATCGTTTTCACAGTTCCTTTATATTTCTGACCATTTTCATCTATCCAGACAAGTTCCCAAAGAGAATGTGATTCTTTCAAATTGAGAATTCGCGATCTTTTTTCAAATTTCCCTTTTTCTGTAAACAGTTCGACACCGTCAATGAATATCATCAGGTCTTTCGCCTCAGGGAGAGGAATGATTGTCTGCCAACGCTCTGCATAACCATAGGCTTTTTCTCCATAGGTGATCGGTCCCGATTCATAAAACCCATTAATATAGGTTCCTTTTTGGAAAACAAAATCGGATAGTTGACTATCTCCTCTGATACCTAGATAACCATTCCCTAAAGTAAAAAGGCTTTCCATATGTATATTAAGAGCTTCCTCAGCAAAGCCTGATTGTTCTATTGTCCAGGTATCCATCATATTGATCTTCCTTTTAACCACATGATCTGGTAAGAATCCATATCGAAATCGGAACTGTAATCTTTTTGTGAAACCAAATCGTTGTATTGTGTACATCCTCCATACAAACGAAGAGAGTTTAATTTGATTCTACTGATCCTCTCAGTAAAATTGACAAGAACCAGGAGATAATCCTTTTTAAATGTCAATTTTAATCCCAGGACATTGGAATTTTCCAATTTCATCAGTTCACTACTCCCTTCCATAGGCTGAACTTTGGAACGAAGTTTTATCATTCTTTTAACAAAGTGGTACAGCTTGAGCGCCACTATGTTTTCATCGGAATCATCTAAGGATTTCCATGGGAAATGACTTCTGTGTAACCACCGTGAATCTCCACGATGTTTCTCATTGTTCAGGTAATTATAATTGTTGAGAACACCTAATTCGTCACCACTATACAGTAGAGGAAGGCCGGGCAGCGAAAGAGGAAATCCCAACAGCATTTTTATTCTTTTCAGAGCCATATCCAACTCTTCGGGATTTTCTGATTTAATGGCTTGTTCTAAACCGGCCAGAGAAGCCAAAGTCCCGGAAATTCTGGCATCGCCTGTTTCAGTATTTTCCTGAAAAGGCACTCCCTTTGCGAAGGAACCGGGAAATCGTCCCGTGTAAAAGCCGTTGAGAAATCTTCTGTGATCGTGAGCATTTATATTGAGAGATGCCGCATCTTCATCACAGAAAGTCCAGCCGATGTCATCGTGACATCGAATATAATTGACCCATTTACAATTGTTCGGTATGTCAAAACGGGAAGAAAAAGTCTTTTTCAAAAGATCTGTATTTCTCGTGGCCAGAGCTTCCCAGCTTGTGGCCATTAAAAGAGGGTTATAAGATAATTCGCATTCATCTTCCGAAATATAGTTGATAACTTCATCGGGATGGACGATGGCTTCTGACAGAAATACCAAGGCCGGTGCGCTTATTTTTGCCACAGATCTGAATGCCTTAATAAGTGTGTGCGCCTTGGGGAGATTTTCACAGGGGCTCCCTTTTTCTTTCCAAGAAAATGCCAGAGCGTCTAGACGAAGCACCTCTGCACCATGGTTGGCAAGAAACAACATCTGTTCACACATTGCCCTGAAAAGATCGGGATTGCTATAGTTGAGATCCCATTGAAAACTGTTAAAAGTTGTCCAGATCCATCTTCCACTCGGCTCATTAAAAGTAAAACTACCTTTTCTCACAGTGGGGAATATTTCTCTCAGATATCTATCGTAAGAATCAGCTTTCTCCCTGCTGTCAAACATATAATAATACCCCTGATACTCTTCATCACCAGAAATTGCCTTTTGAGCCCATTGATGCTCATCGGAAGTGTGATTGAGGATGAAATCGAGAATGAGAACGATGCCGCGGGATCGCATCAATTCTGCCAGTTTTGACAGTTCTGACATCGAACCCAGACTTTTATCCACTTTCTGATAATCACTTACGGCATATCCACCATCACTTTCACTGTTTGGACTTTTAAACAGGGGCATAAGATGCACAACATTGACCCCTAAATCACAGAAATAATCAAGTTTCTCCTCGATACCCTTTAAGTTGAAATTAAATAAGTCAACATAGAGCATCACACCAACGGATTTTCTTGATAAAAACCAGTTCTGGGAGGAATCTCTCTTTTTATCTTCGGAACTGAAACCGGGGGGGCGCTCGGAATATTTTATGGCCATAAGAGAGACCAGATCCTCCAGCTGGTAAAGAAAATCAAATCGGGAACCATAGAGCACACTGTATAAACTCCACAGATGGTAGAATTCTTCATCCAGTTTTTTCCGAAAATCAGGATCCAAACCTTTTTTTTCCATTGGAGCGACTATATTATCTGATATTCTTTTTAATACTTTATCGCTAGTCCACATACTTTGTTTCTCCCTGAAACTCAATATTTTGTCTTTATCATTAATTTTGACTTTTCAAAAATATGGAATTGGAATATAAATAATATTATACGAATGTAAGTGCTTTCATGCAACTTGTTTCATATAATATTTTGACAGCATATACTTGTCAATAGAACTTAGATATAAGGTGAGTGATTTCATGACAGAAAAAACTGCTACAATATACGATGTCGCAGAAAAAGCGGGCATTTCCATAGCGACTGTGTCGAGAGTTATCAACAAACCCGAGAAAGTGAGCCCCAAAACAAGAGATAGAGTTTTTGAGGTTATGAAGGAAACTGGATTTATTCCCAAAGCAGAAGCCCGGGAAAGAGCGCGAAAACATGTTGGAAGAATTGGAGTGATTACACCCTATTTCACCTACCCCTCCTTTGTTCATCGCTTAAGAGGCATTTCGGAAGCCCTAAAAGGGACATCCTTTGAACTTGTAATCATAAATCTCGAAGAAAAAGATGACTTTGAAAACTATCTCCGCTCTCCGGGATTAAACAATAGAATTGATGGATTTATCATACTCAGTCAAAAATTGAATAAATCCACATTGAACATTATCGAAGAGTTAAATCTTAAGGTGGTGTTTGTAGAGTTCGGAGAGGACAATTATTCGGGAATCTGCATTGACAACTACAAAGGGGGACAAATAGTCGCCAACTTTCTTCTCTCCAAAGGATACAGAACCTTTGCCGTCTTATCGGAAAACGAAAATGAAATCAAAGTACATCCCAATCAGCTGCGGGTGAATGGTTTTCTCAATGTCATGAATAAAAGACAAATATCCATTGAAGACAAAAATATAATATATACGGGAAGTAATCTGGAGAATGCTATGGATTCAGCTGCACTATTGCTTAAAAACAAACCGGAAGCTGTCTTTGCCACTAGCGACCTGCTTGCTGTATCAGTTATCAAAATGGCTAAAAAAATGCATATTTTGATTCCCGAAGAATTGGGACTCATTGGATTTGATGGTACTGATGCATCGGAATATCTCGATATGACGACTGTTGATCAATCTCTCAATGAATCGGGAAAATTAGCTGTAGATTTATTGATGAAACGCATACAAAACTCATCGGCCACAGTACAGACAATTTTCCTTCCTCTGAATATCATTGAGAGAAATACAACTACCAGCTGATCACTTCTTCACCGACTTTCGATAGATCTTCGCCAATCCAGTCGGCATCGGAGAAAAATGAAGAGTCGAAACTTGTAGTCAAAGCCAGAGTTCTTGCTCCCGCTTTTCTTCCCGCCTCGATACCATTTACGGCATCTTCGACAACCAGACAATCTTCCGGTTTTAAACCGATCTTTTCAGCGGCAAGAATATAAATATCAGGAAAAGGCTTCTTCCTCTCCACATCGAGGCCATTGATCTTAACATCAAAAACATCGCCTGCAAGGCCGATCTCATTGAGATTGGTTTCCATCTTTCTTTTGTCTGCAGATGTAGCCAACGCGAGTTTTAACCCCTTACTCCTGCACAAGCGGATAAATTCATTAACCCCCGGCAAAGCTTCCAGTTTCCCGGGGATAATTTCATCATAAATCGTATAAACCCGTGCTTTTGCTCTTTCGATTTCGAGCGGGAAGTTATATTTCTCAGCAACACCACCAAGATAGCGATTCTCACCGGCTCCGACAAAAGGAAGAAAGTCATCCCTTTTCACAGTTAAACCCAATTCGGCAAACATTCGAACCGCCGCTTCACAAATAAACCATTCGGAATCTACAAGGACTCCATCCATATCAAAAAGAACACCTTTAATTTTCATAGTGTTTATCTTAAACCTCATGGCGAAACAATTTAAGATCAAAATGTTTTTTTTATTGATTTTCACTGCCATAGAGCTTTATAGTCAAGACACTTAAGGAGTTAATAAATGGCAAGGAACAAAACATATTTTACGATTGGAAATATTATAGGGGAAACAGTGAATCTCTATGCTAATAATTTTTTAAAATTCTGGCTGCCTTATATTTTAGTATCTGTTCCGATAAGTTTACTACTTGAAGTTCTAAAGACAAACTTCAGAGATGGATTCTATTCCATGTCACTATTCACTATAGTTACATATTTCGTTTCCGCAATAATAACTCTTTATGTGTCTATCGTGGGAATACAGGTTTATCGCAATAAAGAAACCGGTTTTTCACAAAGTTTCAACGAACTGTCGAAAATAATCATCCTCTATATGATTCTTCAGGTACTCATGTTTCTCGGAATATTGGGTGGCATCTTTCTTCTGATTGTTCCCGGTGTGATATTTTCTCTTTTCTGGGCTGTGGCTTCCATAGTGATCATTGTTGAGAAAAATGAGGTTCGTCTGTCAATGAAGAGAAGCCGATTTCTCACCAAAGGATTTAAAGGTGAAATACTTATCTCCTATATGATCATTGCTCTTGCTGCTTTTACTGTCTATTTTCTCTTTGCCATGATCGCCAGTGCGGGTCTGGGAGATCAGGTAGGTATTTTGGATCGCATATCATCAATGACTGTGAATCCTCTGAGTTTATCCAATATGCTCTATACTATTATTTCATCAATATTAACACCTCTCTATCCCGTACTGGCTGTAGTGATGTACCACAATTTGATAAAAGAAAAAGAAGGTTACGAAACAGAAGAACTGGCAGAATCGTTTCTGGACAATAGTAAAAAGTAAGACCTATGAGAAAAAAAAATAAATACATCACCGTTGATAAAATATTTGGAGAATCATTTACTCTTTATTTTAAAAATATCATTTCTCTTTTTATCCCTTCGGCATTAATATTTTCAATTTTCGGTTTATTTTTCTATCAGTATTTCAGTTATATAATGAATTCTGATGAAACTGAAATTTTTGGAAGCTCTGGAATAATTTTTTATTTTATGGCCATGTTTGCAATTGGCATTGCCATGTATATATTTTTCTATATCGAAATTGAGCTGGCATCCAATGCCTATAGAGATATTGAAAGTAATTATAGAGAAATTATTTCTAAATCCCTAAGACGATTTTTCCCCTTTCTGGGCATGAATATTCTATTTAGCCTCGGAGTTAGCTTAGCGGCTATACTTCTCATTATTCCAGCATATATCCTTATGCTGGGATGGTGTGTAGCACAGGTGATATTCATTATC
>JADGDJ010000155.1 GCA_016744925.1 Spirochaetaceae bacterium | reverse complement strand
CTGTAAGACAGACTGTTGCTCCATAATCAACATCGGTTTTTTTCATCCTCCCAGGCAATGCCCGTGAAAACAAAGCTCTCTGGTCATCTCGAAAAAACTCACCGTTTGCTTTGATATCGATCCAAAGATCAGCACCTCTATACATATCCTCCCATCTATTGAGAAATGTATCCCTGCAGATCGTAAATACTATATTTTTCTCTTTGAGACTGATCCCTTCCGGGCGGACCGGATTTCCGGAGGTAAGATTTAGTATCTCAGTTTCAAAATCGGTCAGAAAAAACTTATCCTGCTCATAGATTCTGTCCCCATCAGGTCCATAAACGAGAAGGCGATTTGTAAGCATTCCATCATGAGCAGCAAAATAACTTCCACCGACAATGGTTACAGCATACTTTTTCGAGAGTTCACCCCAAAAACTCAATAGAGCATCAACTTGTCCCGCTTCGTAATACAAGAGATCAAATATAGTCTCGATGCTCTGATTTTCCCTGTGGATTTTTAAAAAGATGTCTTCTACCGAATCGCTACTCCCGATTAAGGGATAATATGGTGTCACAGCAGGAAAAACAGAAGTATATTCTGGAAAAATAATAAGATCGGGATTAAACTCTTCCATAGCCTGTCGAACATTATTTTCCATTTCATCTTGAAACTGATTGTAACTACTATAAGTAAAATCACTGACTTCCAGTTGAACTGCGGCGACTTTCAGTATTTCTGCCGATAGAATGGAAATAAAAATGGTCATTAAAAGCATAAAAGGTATTTTTTTCATACTTATTATCATATAGTATATTTCTTAAGGAGGTCACCTTGAAAAAGCAGATTTTCTATTTTACAGGAACGGGAAACTCACTATCGGTTGCCCGAAAAATCAACAGCAGGTTGCAGGATTTTTCTCTCCATTCGATCATTAATAGCTCGAAACTGACCGAAGAGGACTTGGAGAAACACATAGTTCTCGTTACACCAATCTACATGTATAATATCCCTTATATAGTAAAAGACTTTATTACGGCCTTGAAAGGCCGCGGTTCCTGCTCGGTGATCTATGCCGGAGGCGGAGAGATCGGTAAGTGTTTTAGTGTGGTTCAAAACCTTTTCTCAGATAAAGAAATTGAGCTTACATCTCAGTTTAATATTCCTATGCCAAGCAATTACGCGCCCTATGGTCCGACATCAGAATCAGTTCAACAGGAACAATTCAGTGAATTGGAAGCCCGCACTGACGAAATCTGCAGAGTAATCATGGAAAAGTCTCCTCTTACAGATAGGAGTAATACAGGCTTTTTTCAGACAAATATCTATCCGGGTTTACTCTATTCAATGGGATATAAATACCTTAAGTATCTCGGAAAAAGCTTTAATGTAGAACCTCAATGCGACAGCTGCGGCATTTGTGTTCAAGTTTGCCCAGCTGATAATATTACGTTAAGAAACAGTAAACCCAGTTGGTCTGATCAATGTCAGCAGTGTTTCGCATGCCTCCAGTGGTGCCCAAAAGAAGCCATCCAATATAAAGATAAAACATTATCGACGAAACGATATAGAAATCCGGAAGTCACATTGACAGATATAATATCATCCAATACTAAGGAGAGTTAACCTTGAAAATGAAAAGAAATATATTGATACTCATAGTTTTATCTTTACTTCTCAGCTCTTGTATTCCCGGTGATGGATCATCTTCTCCAGGTGATCCGGCGGGTTTTATTTCAGGGATCTGGCATGGGTGGATTGCACCTCTGTCACTGATAATCAGCCTTTTTGACAGAAGTATCGGTATTTATGAAATTCACAATACGAAATTCTGGTATGATTTTGGTTTTTACATCGCCATTATCGGTGGATTCGGCGGTTTCAGTTTATTCAGAAAAGAAAAAAGAAAAAAGAGTAAAAGGAACTAAAGGAGATTTCATGAAAATAGTAGTTGCTGCAGACTCATTTAAAGGCAGCCTCAGTTCATCGGAACTGGCAGATGCTATCGAACTGGGTGTGCACAATGTATATCCCGAAGCAGAAGTTGTAAAAGTACCTGTAGCAGATGGTGGCGAGGGTACAGTCCAAGCGCTAGTCGACGGAACCAGTGGAATATACAGAACAATAAAAGCCAGAGGACCACTGAAGTCTCCCGTCACCGCCCTATACGGTATTACAGGTGATGGAAAAACTGCCGTAATAGAGATGGCCTCAGCCTCAGGCCTTCCCCTTGTCCCGACAGAGAAACGAAATCCTATGAAAACGACTACTTACGGAACGGGAGAATTGATTAAGGATGCTCTTGAAAAGGGTTGTAGAGAATTTCTCATCGGCATTGGAGGAAGCGCCACTAACGATTGTGGAATGGGTATGATGCAGGCTCTTGGAATGAAGTTTTTTGATGAAAATGGTGAGGAAACAGGCATAGGTGGTGAGAGCCTCAGAAAAACCGTCTCCATTGATGATTCAGGACTCATCGCGGAAGTAAAAGAAGCCCGATTTCTTATAGCCTGTGATGTAGACAATCCTCTTTACGGTGAAAATGGTGCAGCTCATGTCTATGGAAGACAGAAAGGTGCCGACGATCAGATGGTCCTCGATCTCGATGAAGGATTGAAGCACTTCAGTTCAGTAGTCCAAAAAAAGTTCGGATTCGATATGAATTCTCTTCCCGGTGCTGGAGCGGCGGGAGGCCTCGGAGGAGCGTTTGCCGCCTTTTTGAAAGGAGAATTGAAACCGGGCATAGATATCATCCTCGATAAAACCGCACTGGCCGAGAAAATGACCGGTGCTGATTTTATAATAACCGGTGAAGGTAGAATCGACTTTCAGTCTGTTATGGGCAAGACACCTGTAGGTGTCTCCGAAATGGCGGCAAAGCAGAATATCCCTGTTATAGCCATCGCAGGTGCTGTCACCGATGATGCGGGAATCGTTCACGATCATGGAATTAATTCTCTCTTCTCGATAATGAACTATCCCATAAGTCTCGATGATGCGATGGAACCTGAGAGAAGTAAAATATTTGTAACAAAGAATATTGAAGAAATTTTCCGACTTGTGAAAACCTGTCAGAACAAGTTCTCATAACAAAGAAGGAGGTTGTCATTCGGCAACCTCCAATATATTAACACTCTCTCGAACATAAATTAAACTGAACCATCTAAATAAAGTTTTTTATCAGGAGAGAGCGAAGATGTGCACTGACATCTTGCTGTGGTTCATTTATTGAATCTATCAATAGTACTACCTCCCGAAACTACTCTTCTTTATAATATACTATAAAGTACGATCATCCTGTAATTAATCTTTCATAAAACTAAAGGAATAGACAAATAACCTCTCTACAATCATAATACTGTACATGAAATACAAACTGGAAACGATACCTGTATGGGATGCTTTCAAAGAAGATACTGAATGTCCTATCTGTTATCTCGCTGAAAAGGCCGAAGAGCGATATCTTAAATTTTACCTGGGAAATTCCGTTATGAATCCCGAGACAAGAGTGGAAGTTAATAAAACGGGTTTCTGCTCCCATCACTACTCTGGACTTCTACAGATGAGAAGCAATCACGCTCTGGGTTTAATGACACACACACACCTGGAAAAGAGGATGGAACTTCTATCGGATCACTTTCGATCACTGAAATCCGAAGCGTCAAAGGTTTCCGGAAAAGCGGCATTGCTTAAATCCAAAAAGTTGAGTGGTGCCATCAAAAATCTAACTGAACATCTGTCGGAAAATGAAGAAAAATGTATGATCTGCCGGCGAATTGAATACACCATACAGCGTTATACCTTTACGATAATTCATCTTTGGAAAACCGATGGAGAATTCAGAAATTTTATTCAAAAATCAAATGGTTTCTGCTTTCATCATCTTCCGGAACTTCTGAAAATGGCAGAAGAATCACTCAACCCGGGTAAGCTGGGAGAGTTTATTGAAGAGCTTATTCCCATTATTGAAAAAAATAATGAGAGAATAGAAAAAGAGATTCTCTGGTTTACCCAGAAATTTGACTCTCAGAATTCTGACAAACCCTGGGGAACTTCAGAAGATGCCCACTACAGGACGGTTCAGAAGCTGACCGGTCTCAGTAATAATTCAATTAAAAAGTAATATCAGTTAAAATAGACCGCCGGTTCCAGACGGTCTATTCTATTATCTCATCATAATTTTATCGGTGACTTTTTTTGTAGTAATTCTTATTTTTCGCTTGATAGCGTGCTTCACTACAGTGGATTTCAGATCTTCAAATTCCACACCGGCAGCATTGTATTTTCGAACAAGTTTAATAGCATCAAACTTACATTTCATGGTGCAGGCACCACACCCGATACAGGTGTATTCATCGGTAATGGTAGCACCGCAACCAAGACAACGTTCTGTTTCTTTCTGTACCTGATCTACAGTAAATGTACCGCGAAGATCTCTGAAAGTTCCTTTAGAATCCTTTCCATCGACATGGTCAGTTTTTTCTCTAGGTATACTATCGTATCCACCAAGATTTATGTTTTCCTTATCAAATGCTTTATAATCCCTCTTTATTCGGCCCAACACAAGGCTCTGCCCCGGCTGAACATATCGGTGAATTGATATGGCACCCTCTTTACCAAGTGCTATGGCATCTATGGCAAAACGCGGTCCGGTCAGGACATCACCACCAGCGAATACATCGGGCTCATCAGTCTGAAACGTTTCACTATCAGCCATGATTGTCCTATTGAGATTGAATTTGATATTACTTCCTTCCAGCAGATCCCCCCAATCTATGGCCTGCCCGACAGAGATCAGGACATGATCAGCTTCGACAATTTTTGTAACCTTAGAGTCATAGATTGGATTAAAATTACCATGCTCATCAAAAACGGTTACACATTTTCTAAACTCAACTCCGACAAGCTTACCATTCTCTTCAACAATCCTTTTCGGTCCCCAGGAGTTGTTGAGAATAATATCTTCACCTATAGCTTCTTCTATCTCTTCTTCCAATGCGGGCATCTGCTTCCGACTCTCAAGACAGTACATATCAACCTGTTCAGAACCGACTTTTGCAGCAGTCCTTGCAACATCGATAGCAACATTCCCACCACCGATTACAATGACTTTGCCTTTAAGTTTTACATCTTCACCCAGATTTACATTCCTAAGAAAATCAACACCAGTCTCAACTCCTAGGGACTCTTCTCCATCGATTCCCAAAGATCTGCCACATTGAGCACCTATAGCCATATAAAATGCTTTATAATCCTGACTTCTTAAATCATCAAGAGAAATATCCCTACCAATTTCCACAGATGTTTTAAACTCTATGCCCAACTCTTTCAGAACATCAATTTCCGAATTGATCACTTCTTTTTCAAGTCTGAATGAAGGGATTCCCAGAGTCAGCATTCCACCAAGTTCTTTCTGCTTTTCAAAAACAGTGACCTGATAACCTTCTACCGCCAGATAATATGCGCAGGAGAGCCCTGCAGGCCCACCACCAATGACAGCAATTTTTTTATCAAAATCGTGTCTTTTTGCGGGAACAAAGCGGTTATCACCGTTTAAATCCTGCTGAGCTATGAATTTTTTAATATCATCAATGGCAATGGGATCATCGATGTCTCCTCTGGTACAGGCTGATTCGCATTTTCTCGGGCAGATACGTCCACAGACAGCGGGGAAAGGATTTTCCAATTTGATCAACTCAAGAGCTTCCTTATATTTCCCCTGGGAAGCCAGCTTGAGGTATCCCTGGATGCCTATATGTGCAGGACATTCCGCTTTACAGGGACTTGTTCCGCTCTGAACAACGACTTCTTTATTGGTTCGGTAATCGGGATTCCATTTCTCTTCCGTCCATTCCGTATTATAGGGAAGATCTCTCTTTTCCTCTTTCACTTCAGGTACATTTGAACAGAGTTTCTGACCTAGTTTAAGCGAGTTGGTCGGACATACTTCTACACACTCCCCACAGGCGACACATTTTTCAGAATCTACTTCAGAAACATAGTTAGATCGGACAAAATCATGATTTGTCCACATAGTTGCATTTCTCAAAGCATAACAGGAACACCCGCAGCAATTACAGATGGCATGGGTTTTTCCCGGACCCTCGACATTGGGCACACTGTGCATCAGTCCATTTTCTTCCGCCTTTCTAATAACTTCGTAAGCCTCTTCCCTACTTATCTCTTTACCACGTCCAGTGCGGATATAATACTCTGCGGCCCATCCAAGCTGGATGCACATATCCTCTTTAAGATGACCACATCCCTCACCCAATTCTTCACGGGAGGTTCTGCACGAACAGTCGGAGACTGAAAATCTATCGTGTTCTTCAATGTATTTGGAAACTTCCTCATAGGAAGCTTTTCTTGTTTCGCCATTGATAGAAGACTCAATGGGAATAACCCTCATAGGTCCGGTCCCAACAGGAAAATTCCCCACAGCAAGAGGTGCTTTTCTTCTGCCGTAATCATCAAATGCTTTCCCTATCTGAGGGTATTTTTTTGTATTCTCTATATTATTGACAATGGCTTCCATATGACCGGGAATCCATATTTCCAGCCAATATTTATCTACACCGTCCAGTTTATTGACGCATGCGGCTCCTGCAACAGCCAAATCCCATAAAAAAGCGCTCGTTTCTTCAACTGTTTTACCGCAAAGAAGAGCGACCTCATCTGCGCTTTGGGGATGTCTGAATTCAAGACAAAGAGCCACAGCTGCCATCTCTTCTGTGATAATAGGCTCCAAAACTTTATATTCAGGATGTTCAGGGAGAATCTGATTTTTTGCTCCCCTCTTAGTTCTGGATATCTTGTTGGCCAGATCGAGAACATTTTCTTTTACCATTTTTACCTCTGTTTTTCTAATATGAGAGCTTTCAGGACCCCGGTATTATTATTTTGTCAGAATGAGAATTTATGAAGAATCCATCAAACCGAACAATGTTCGGTCAAAACCCCAGAAGTATTATCTCACAAATGATTATTTTGTCAATAAAAATATATCGATAGAAAAGACACTATGAATTATTGTGTTATTATAAACAAAAAAATCCTACCTGAATAAGATTCAAGTAGGATTCGATCAGCAGTTATAGTTACCCTTCAAGCTCACAGAGATGAGCTTTCATCTTCTCGATGGCCGTTGTAAATTCTTCCAGTTTTTCTTTCTCTTTAGCAATAACTTCATCGGGAGCCCTTGAGACAAAATTTTCATTGGCCAGTTTTTTTTCTGTGCCTATTTTATTTTTCTCAGCCTTTTCGATATTTTTTTTAATCTTATCGATCTCTTTTTCAACATCTATGGCATCGCGAATATATACAAAAGCCTCATACCCCTTCCCAAGGGCAGCAACAGCACCTTCAGGAGTGGTCTCATCACTGATTATTTCAAAATCATCAGACTTAACAAGCATGGCTATTACAGCTTTCTCCACTGACATAAAAATCTTTTGATCAGCACTGACTTTCACTTTGACCCTGATCTTTTTAGCCGGCGGTATTGTGAACTCCGATCGTACGGTTCTCACCGACTGGACTATTTCCTTGAGCATCTCAAAAGATGACTCCATGGCGGGATTTTCTCTATCGACAGAAACTGCCGGATATCGCTCAACGATGATAGCTTCACCGGCTCCTGGCAACTTCTGATAAATTTCTTCAGTCACAAAAGGAATAAAGGGGTGTAGAAGTTTGAGAGATTCTTCAAGCACAGCGATGAGCATCGTTACCGCTCTATCTTTTTCACTCTCATCTTTATCGTAAAGGTATAGTTTTGAAGCCTCTACATACCAGTCGCAGAAATCATTCCAGAAATACTCGTAAACCGCATGGCCCATATCATCAAATCGATAGGCTTCCATAGCTGTAGAAACAGTTTTAACTGTTTCATTTAGTCGGTGTAGAATCCACTGGTCTATGGCTTTTTTCTCAACCTTATCCCTATCGAGCATAGTCCGCCCTTCGAGATTCATAAGAATATAACGAGAGGCATTCCACACTTTATTACAGAACTTAGATCCGATTTTAATCGTATCCATATCCATTAGAATATCCTGTCCCTGAGCGGAAAGATAGGCCAGAGTAAATTTCATCGCATCGGAACCGTACTGATCGACCACATGGAGGGGGTCAATTCCGTTACCGAGAGACTTGGACATTTTCCTGCCATCTTTTGCCCTGATCAACTGATGGATATAAATATCTCTAAAGGGTACTTTGCCCGTAAACTCAAGTCCCGCCATAATCATCCTGGCAACCCAGAAAAAGATAATATCGTAAGCTGTTACAAGTGCTGATGTGGGGAAGAATTTTTCCAGATCTTCAGTATTTTCCGGCCATCCCAATGTTGAGAAAGGCCAGAGCCATGAACTGAACCATGTATCGAGTACGTCCGTTTCCTGTCTGAGATTTTCACTATTGCATTTTGGGCAGGTCGTAGCTTCCGTTTCTGAAACGATAATCTCTCCACAGTCATTACAATACCATACTGGGATTCGATGTCCCCACCAGAGCTGTCTGGAAATACACCAGTCACGAATTCCGGTCAACCAGTGCTTATATGTATTTTCCCATTTTTTGGGATAGAAATGGATTTCTCCATCTTCCCAGGCTTTTAAAGCTTTTTCCGCTAGAGGTTTCATTTTGACAAACCACTGCTCGGACATATAGGGTTCTACAATTGTTTTACATCTATAACAGTGCCCGACCTGATGAGGCTGATCCTCATCTGTTTTATATACTCCGGCTTCTTTCAAGGCATCAACAGTGGCTTTTCTCGCTGTTTTAACATCCATTCCCCGGAACTTTTCGGGAACATTGTTATTGAGAGTAGCATCGGGATTTAATATATTGATTCTTTCCAGATCGTGTCTGTTTCCTATATCCCAGTCATTAGGGTCATGGGCGGGAGTGATTTTTACAGCTCCCGTTCCAAATTCGATCTTGCAGTAAGTGTCGACAATTATAGGGATTTTTCTATCCATAAGAGGATGTTCGACAGTTTTACCGTGAAGGTGTTTGTAACGCTCATCGTCGGGGTGTACGGCAATCGCCGTATCTCCGAACATGGTCTCCGGTCTGGTTGTGGCAACCTCGATGGAACCGTTACCTTCTGAAAGAAGATAACTGTAGTGATAGAGCTTCCCGCCCTTCTCTTCATGATCCACTTCGTCATCAGCCAGTGCTGTACCACAGGAGGGACACCAATTGACCAGATACTCACCTCTGTATATAAGATCTTTTTTATATAAATCGACGAATACTTTTTTAACAGCAGAAGAAAGCCCCTCATCGAGGGTAAATCTCTCTCTTGACCAGTCACAGGAAGCTCCGATTTTCTTCAGCTGATCGGTGATAATCGCATGGTGATTATTCTTGACCTTCCAGGTCTCTTCAATAAACTTTTCACGTCCCAGATCGTGCCGACCGAGCCCCTTCTCTTTCAGTTTTCTCTCGACAATATTCTGAGTGGCAATACCCGCATGGTCAGTTCCCGGAACCCAGAGAGTGGGTTTCCCGAGCATTCTGTTATATCGGATTAGGATATCCTGTAGACTATTATTTAGTCCGTGTCCCATATGGAGAACACCTGTAACATTTGGTGGAGGAATAACAATGGTAAAAGGATCTTTATCATCATCACCGGCGGGTTTAAAATATCCTTTCTCTTCCCAGAATTTATATAATCTATCTTCAAAATCTTTTGGATTATAGGTTTTGTCAAGTTCAACTGCTTTCATATTTCTATCCTTGGTTACTGTTGGCAGACCTCATGAGGTATCGGGACATCTGCTGAGATATAGATGTTATCAGATTAAAAGGTGATTATCAATAATCTACCGTTCTGCGAGTACTTTTCTTTTCAGAGATTTTCCGCTTGTTATCCAGCCTTTTTTGTTTAGCAGCTCTCGAAGGTCGTGTTTTCTTTCGTTTTTTGGGAACGTGGAGAGATCCAACAATAAGAGATGTCAAACGGAGAAGAGCTATTTCCCGGTTTTTAAGCTGACTTCGCGTATCAGAAACCTGGATTATCAACTCATCTTCTTCATTGATTCGATTGCATAATTTATTTCTCACTAGAGATTTTTGAACATCATTCAAAACATCCATAGAATTGATCACTATTTTTGCGGTAACTTTTGTATTCACTTTGTTGACATTCTGACCTCCGGGACCTCCCGAGCGGGAAAAACTAAACTCCATATTTTCCAGCAGCCATTCTTCTATCGCTATCTCTAAAACTTGTTTCATAATCCTATTATATCTTTAAGCTTTTATTGAATAAAGATAAAAAATAAATATATATATGGTATAATAATTAACGGATATAGTGATTATTTTTGATAATGATCTATAAATTACGATCGGAAAAATCCGGGATTTTCAAAACTTTTAGAAGCCGCAAAGCCGAGTATCCCAACACCGATGATGTTGGGAATATAATAGTTGATGTCTGGATACAAGACTTTCCTGGGGATGCGTATTAGTCCGACATATACGGTATCTTCCAAATATCCTTACAAAAGAATATACTAATCAGGCAATCTGCAAACTAAGGAACAAAATATGGCTGATGACAAAAAAGTAATATACTCCATGGTTGGAGTCAGTAAAAAACACAATCAGAAGACAGTTTTAAAAGATATATACCTCTCCTATTTCTATGGAGCTAAAATAGGTGTTCTCGGGCTTAATGGATCGGGAAAATCTACTCTCTTAAAAATCCTTGCTGGAAATGATACCGATATTGTCGGTGAAACAATACTCTCCGATGGATACTCTATCGGATACCTGGAACAGGAGCCGCATCTCGATCCCGACAAAACTGTCCGTGAAATAGTTGAAGAAGGGGCTCAGGAAGTCGTGAATCTCCTGAAAGAATACGATGAAATCAACGGCAAATTCGGTGATGAGATGACTGATGAAGAAATGGATGCTCTTCTGACAAAACAGGGGAAAGTCCAAGACAGACTGGAAGCACTCGATGGCTGGGAACTCGATTCCCGTCTGGATCTGGCCATGGATGCCCTTCGCTGTCCTCCTTCGGAATCTAAAGTCGGTATCCTCTCAGGAGGTGAACTG
>JADGDJ010000005.1:35966-53295 GCA_016744925.1 Spirochaetaceae bacterium | reverse complement strand
GTTTATAGAACTCCATTTCGATAACAAAAATGAAGGGAAAGATTAAAGTATATTTTCAAAGTGCCGATAGCCTCTCCCCTCCAGGCAGGGATGCCTGAAAAATACACTGTTTATTCATGGAGGAATAAATGATCATTAATCACAATATGAGTGCTTTAAATGCGAACAGAACGTTAAAAGTAAACAATGGGAACATTGCAAATTCAATGTCAAAACTATCATCGGGTATGAGAATTAACAAAGCCGGTGATGATGCTTCAGGTCTTGCTGTATCTGAAAAAATGAGATCTCAGATCCGTGGTTTAAACCAGGCTTCTGACAATGCTGCAAATGGCGTTTCTTTTATTCAGTCTACAGAGGGAAATCTACAGGAAACTACAGACATTCTTCAAAGAATTCGTGAACTCTCCATCCAGTCTTCAAACGGTATCTACACATCTGAAGACAGAATGCAGATTCAGGTAGAAGTTTCTCAGCTCGTTGATGAAATTGACAGAATTGCATCTCATGCACAGTTCAACGGAATGAACATGCTAACAGGCCGTTTCGCCAGCGAAACTGGTGAAAATACTGTAACCTCTTCTATGTGGTTTCATATTGGTGCCAACATGGATCAGAGAGAAAGAGTGTACATCCAGACTATGACTGCTGAATCCCTTGGACTCAAACAGGTAGGCTCAGGAGATGTTATGTCTATCTCTACAGCTGAACAGGCAAACCGGAACATCGGCGTCTTAGATGGTGCATTAAAAACAGTCAACAAGCAGAGAGCTGACCTTGGTGCATACCAGAACAGACTGGAAATGGCTATCAAAGGGATAGATATCAGTGCAGAAAATATACAGGCTGCCGAATCTACTATCCGAGATACTGATATGGCCAGCGAGATGGTTGAATTCACAAAAGACCAGATTCTTTCTCAGGCAAGTACTGCGATGCTCGCACAGGCTAACCAGAGATCACAGTCGGTTATGCAGTTACTGCAGTAAAATAACTAACCGGAAGCTGCTTCAAACAGTTTCCGGTTTAATGCAACAATTGAAAAGTTTGATCTTTAGTGTTAGACTTCTTAATGTAATTGTATTTGTTCTTTGAAATAGCTCACCTTGAAACCTGTCCAAAACAAAGGGATTTTCACGAATATTATTCGAGAATATCTCCTTGTTTTGTCGGGGATTTACGGAGCGGAAGAGACGCGAATCACTTCCGGTCCCCCATGACAGGCAAGATAGAAGGCAAGGATGTCTTTTATATATTCAAGGAGGGATTATGATTATCAATCACAATATGAGCGCCATAAATGCAAACCGGCAGCTCGGAGTTACTGGAGGTCAGACGGCCAATTCGATGGCTAAATTGTCTTCAGGACTCAGAATTAATAAGGCTGCAGATGATGCATCGGGACTTGCTGTTTCAGAAAAGCTCAGAAGTCAGATTAGAGGATTAAATCAGGCTGATAGAAATATCCAGAATGCGGTTTCCTTTATTCAGACATCAGAAGGGAACCTGCAGGAAACTACAGATATACTTCATAGGATAAGAGAGCTTTCCGTTCAGTCTTCAAACGGTATTTACACTACTGAGGACAGAATGCAGATTCAGGTTGAGGTATCTCAGCTTGTTGATGAAGTAAACAGAATTGCTTCGCACGCACAGTTCAATGGTATGAATATGCTTACCGGAAGGTTTGCAGCTGATTCTATCGGAAATGATGTAATGCAGATTCAAGTTGGGGCTAATATGGATCAGAATGAAACGATTCATATTGGAACAATGACAGCAGCAGCACTTGGTTTAGAAAATGAACAAGGTGTAGGTGGTGTTGTAACCCTTTCTACTGCTTCAGAAGCAAACCGGACAATCGGAATAGTAGATGACGCATTAAAAACGGTTAATAAGCAGAGAGCAGATTTGGGAGCTTATCAGAATAGATTTGAAATGGCTTCAAAAGGTGTTCAGATTTCTGCTGAAAACATGCAGGCCGCTGAGTCTCAGATTCGAGACGCAGACATGGCAAGTGAAATGGTTGAATATACCAAGAACCAGATTCTTAATCAGGCTGGTACTTCAATGTTGGCTCAGGCTAACGCCAGATCACAGTCTGTACTCCAGTTACTGGGGTAGAGGCATTCACTCCGTTATTTAAGAGATTTCTGGACGTCATCTCTTAAAAACCAGGATTATGGGGGGGTTCGCGTCCCCCTCCTTTTCCATTTCAGGAGGAAATTATGAGCCTGGATAAAATTGTAAATTCAGGGGCTATTAAAACTATAAGTGTTGAAAAGAAATCAGCACCGAAACCACAACCGCAGAAAGTGAGAGCTGTTGTTGAAGAGAAAAAGGTAAAAAAACCTATTCCCAACAGAAAACACATAGAAATGGCCCTGAAAAACTTTAAAAGTACTCGTTTCAGCTATATCTTGACTGATGATGTGAATCGTTTTATTGTTAAAATTATTGACAAAAAAACCGATAAAGTAATAAAACAGATTCCAACTGAAGAATTGACAAAGTTGCATGATAATCTGCAGGAGGCTCTTGGCATATTGTTTGACCAGGAAATTTAGTATTAAACCGGAGGGGTTTCATGTCAGACATTAAAATCCCCGGAGTAAACAGCGATACAACGCTGATGGTCGATAAACTCATGGAAGTCGAGAGAATACCTCTCGAAAAAATGGAAACCGAGCTCGATCAGATTAAAGTTGAAAAGAATGTCTGGCAAAGCCTCAGCAGAACAACTAATGAGTTCCAAAACGCTGCTAAAAGCTTATTTGGATTTCAAAACCCATTCAGTGAACATACCGCCGTTTCGTCGGAGCCGGAAATATTATCAGCTATAGCTTCAAGAAATGCTATCGATGAAGATTTTGACCTGATTATTAAGCAGAAAGCAACAGGCGATAGATTTATTTCTAATTCTCTTTCCACAGATTACAGAGTACCCTCTGGTGATTATTCATTCAAAATCGGTGATGAAGAAGTCAAACTTCGATATCGTGGTGGGAAACTTGAAGACTTTGTACGAAGACTCAATGACAAAGATGAAAGTCTTTTAAGAGCTTCTGTGATAAGAAACAGAGCTGACTCGCAGGTTCTCCTTATCGAGTCTCTCAAAACCGGAAGATCAAATTCACTATTTTTTACTGATGACTCAATTCAATTCGGAATAGATACGGGATTAATCCGTAACGCCAGAGGAGAGAGCGGGGAGATTGCAATTTCTCCCGAAACGATTAAAAACTGGGAATCTGGCGATAGTAAAGATTATGAGTTTCTCAATAACAACATCGTAGTTAAATCTGGAGCCAGCTTGTCTCTTCCCCTGAATAATCCTCATGAAACCACTGATGGTGCAGTGATTGAGATTGAATACTATGTTAATACTATTTCAGAAGATGATTTTAAAACCCCTCCCCCTCCGGGTCCGGAAATTCCAGAGACACCGGGAATTTCCTATAGAGGCATTACGATCAACAGTAGTGGATACTCTTTTTCCAAACCCAATTGGGATGAACCAGCTCCACCTGCCAGAATAGATGATATGAATGTTTTTTTTGCAGATACTGAAAACGGCTTAATGCCTCTTTCTCCAATTGAAGACCATCAGACTCTTCAGAAAGTAACGATTCCACTTGGTGGAAACCCTGGAAAAATAAATGCTCTGAATATCAGAAATAATAACAATTATAGAGAAATTGTTATTCATTCGGCTAAAGTAACAAATCCCTCTCTGAGAGGTGATTATGAAGCTGTAAATCCGTTGGATAGTGCAAATGATGCCATACTGATAATGAATGGTGTCGAAGTAATCAGAGACACAAATACTATTGACGATCTCATTCCGGGATTAACTCTCAACATTCATAAACCCAGTTCCGAATCAGTAAATCTAAAAATTGAACCTGATACAGAGTATGCCAAAGAGCAGTTGTTCAACTTCGTTGTGAAATACAACGATATGATTGCAAGATTATCCATACTGACCAATTCAGATAGTAGTAATACTGCCATAATCGATGAGATTGAACATTACTCTGATGATCAGAGGTCCGATGCTGAAGATCAATTGGGTCTTTTCAGAGGTGAATACTCGCTTGTACGCTTGAAAAGCTCTCTGCAGACAATTACCTCTTCACCATACGAAACTTCTGCAGGTAATCAATTGGTTCTAATGAAGCAACTTGGCATTTCGACAAATGAGACAGGTTCCGGAAGTTCCACTGATATATCCCGTCTGAGAGGATACCTCGAAATTGATGAAGATAAACTGGATCAGGCTTTAAAAGAATATCAGGGAGCTATCAAAGATCTTTTCGGTATGGATACAGATGGAGATCTTGTTATCGATAGCGGCATAGGAAAACGTCTTGATGAGCAAGCTAATGCCTATACTCAAACAGGTGGATTTTTTTCCACTAAAATAAGTAGAATGGACTACGATTTAGAAAACAAGAATGACGATATTTCAGATTACAAAGACAGATTAATTACATATGAAGCGAACTTGCGAAGAAAATACGGGAATATGGAAGCCCTGTTAAATCAACTGGAATCCTCAAGTAGCAGCATAGATAATTTTAACAATCAAAATAGCAGCAAATAGTTTTCAGGAGTAAATAATTGATAATTACGATAAATGAACAAGAAGTAGATTTTACCTTAGAGGGAGAAGAAAAAGCTTTTGATATATACAAGTCTATAAGCTCTTTTCTCAAAGGATCAAATCATTTAATATATTCTTTCATCATAGATGACCTGGAAACAGATCCTGAAGAATTGGATAAATGGAAAGATAAAAAATCTTCAGACATTACAAAAATCGAGGTTACGGCACTTACTGAGAAAGAGTATCTCCTCACAGGACTATTGACTGTTGCAGAATATATTAATCTGCTTTTACGGTCCTTATCACAGAATTCAAAGACAACTCTAGATGATTTAATGAATGAATACCCCTCCATTGCGAAAAATATCCCTATTCTGATAAAGGGAAACCATGGAGAATTAATAGCACAATACCTCAATTTAACTGTTGAAAAAAGCGGCCTATTGAATGGTATCTTTATTGAATCCTATAAAGAAACATTCTTTAAAGAGATCACTAATATTGCGGAACTGATCAATAGCGCTGCGAGGGAAATTGAGGACCCCACAAAAGAATTACACTCATCTATTGGCGTTCTTGAAAATCTCATTCCACAATTAAATGATGTGTCTATTCTTCTCCAAACTGGTCAGGATCAGAAAGCCATGGGCCTTATTATTACGTTAACAGAACTACTTCAGAAAATCTTACGTATAATTTCAATTTTTGATACCGATAATATACATATAAACAATGAGAGTTATGAAAGTTTTTCCCTAAATTTGAATTCAATTTTGAATGAACTGGCTGAAGCTTTTGATGCCAAAGATTCTGTTCTAATTGGAGATCTTCTTGAATATGAGATATCACCAAAACTTGAGCAACTCTCAAATGTTGTAAAATCTATCAAACAATGGGGGGAGAAATAGTTGGTTTTTACTCTATTACAAACAACTTCTAGGTTTTCAGGTCAGTTATTTAAACAGACTAGTGATCCTAAATCAAGTTTGCTCTTCGTGGGAATCATACTACTTCTCTTTGTAGTATTAGTGATTGGTAATTCCATATCACAGAAGAAAGGGAATTCGGGAAACCGGAGAAAATATAACAAACGGGCTTTTCGAAAAGATGCGCAAAATTTGGGCCTAACAAAGAAGCAAACTTTGCTTTTGGAAGATTTCATTAAGACATATCATGTGTCCAAACCCTTTGCGCTTTTGAGCAATACATCAATTCTCAACAACACTCTTGGCAAAGCAGTACGTGATGCCGATCATTTGCAGGGGAGTAATCTACAAAAAGAAAACCGTAAACTGCAAATTTATAGAATTAAACAACGCATAGAGAGAGTTGCCGGTAAATTTGGACGGATTACGAGCACCAGAGACTTTAATCTCAATGATAAAATTACATTTGAACTGGAGAGCGGATATAGATATAACTCAGTAATCACTGCCAATTTAAAGGAATTTTTCTGTGCTCAAATTCCGGCCGATAAACACGGTGATGAAATCCGGTGGAAAAAAGGGACAAAGATTAAAATTTATCTTTGGGGTACCGGGGGAGCTGAGTTCTCCTTTATAAGTAAAACATTGGGATACAACTCTATTAAGGGCTACTCTTCCATATTACTGAGTCATTCACAAAAAATAAATCATGCTCATCAGAGAAAATTTCGCAGAAAGATTCTCAACCGACCCTGTTATTTTTTCCCCATAAAAATTATCGAATCGGGATCTGGAAGAAAAATTACGAAGGAAGCTGTCATATTAAAGAATCAAGGTCATCTAGGTACAATCATGGATGTTTCTGCTGGCGGTTGTAGTATAGGCAGTAATTCACCATTGAGAAGAGGAGAATTATTAAAGATTGAATTTGAAACAACACGCGGGAGTTCTGTTGTAGCTTTTGGTAAGGTAATCAATATGAGATTAACCGGAAGAAGAAAAGGAATTATGCATATAATGTTTACCAAAGCCTCAGGAAAAAACCTCAACAGAATCAATGCTTACGTATATGATTTTGCCTGAAGAACTTGAATAAGGGCATGAATTCAACTTATTATTAAACTATGAAGCTCATATCAATTAACAACATAGAAAAGAAAGATGTACCTCTATATTACCGGAATGAATACGATGCTCAATCGGAATTTATACTCATTGGAGAAAGGACTGTCAAATTTCCTATATTTTTCTCTGTTGAAATGGCACCGACCGGTGAAAAAAAAATCGATATAAAAATTAAAAAATCCATAGACTACCCTATTGTTCCAATTATCAAAACTCTTAAGAGTGAAATAATTTCCATGGAAAAAAAGGGATTACTTCTTTGAAACTAAAAAGAATTACAAACACTCCTGAAGATACAATCAAATTAGGAACAGAAATAGGTAAAAAACTACAACCAGGTGATATTATTGCCTTAAAGGGCAACCTCGCGGCTGGTAAGACGACTATTACGAAGGGAATTGCGATTTCACTTGAGATTGAAGATGAAATAACCAGTCCAACGTATACTATAATTTCAGAATATTACGGAAAGATCCCTCTTTATCATATGGATATGTATAGAATTGAGGGATCAGAAGAATTTGAGATGCTCGGTGCTGATGAAATGCTCTACGGATCGGGTATCTCAGTAATTGAATGGAGTGAACGCATTGAAGAATATCTTCCGGAAAATCATATAATAATTGATATTCAACGACAGGATGACTGCTCAAGAATTATAACAATTGAGGGATTAGAATTATGAACACACTTGCTATTGACTGCTCGGCTTCAATATTGAGTATCACTTTAGAAAAAGAAAATAGCCTCTTTGAATCATCTATACGAGATGGCTTTAAAAATTCAGAAAATTTAATGCCTCTTATCGAGAATCTTTTCAAAACTGCTGAACTGGAACCGAAAGAGCTGGATTTGGTTGTCGTTGCATCAGGTCCCGGTTCTTTCACAGGACTGAGGATTGCCATGTCTACAGCTAAGGGAATTGCCATGGGAACAGGTGCTGACCTTGTTTCTGTTTCAACACTGAATGCATATGCTTATGGATATGATTTTTTTGAAGGTATTGTTGTCCCTGTTATTGATGCGAGAAAAAAAAGGTACTACTGTTCCATTTTTGAGAAAAATGTTGTTGTTAAGTCAAATATGGATATTTCAGCTGAGGACTTAATTAAATATATCAGCAAATACAATAATATCTTTTTTACAGGACCCGATTGTCTTGAGTTCTCCCATTTTGCTGAAAATGATAGTAGAATATATATAGACAAAGCGTTTACTTCAACTGCGAGTTCTGCTGTTTTAAAACTGGGAAAAATGAAGTTTAAAGAAAACGGTCCCGATCTTAAGAGCTCTGGCCCCGTTTATATCAGAAAAAGTGAAGCAGAGATTTCTCTTTTGGGAGAGTGACTATGGATGAGTCTAATGATATAGCAGATGAAATGCTGGATTTAGATGTACTTGAATTGGATGAACCTGAGGAACTCTATGAAGTTGAAGAGGATTCCCTTGAGGCTTCGGTAAATACTCTTCAGATCTTAAGCTGGAAGAAGCGCTTTAAAAAAGTTCCAATCCCCTCAATGATTCTGGACAATAGCCTCAAAGTCATTTGGTCCAATGATACTTTTACACAATTCATTCAGGATCACGAACTCAGTCAGAATGCTCATTTAACCGATTATTTCAATAATCTAAAAGATCTTGGAAAACTTAAAGAAATATACAATAATCTCATTCATGAAAAATCCGGATATACCTGGCAGGGTCGAGTGACATCAAAGAACAAAAGGCGTAGAAGCGATGTTGCGAATCTAATGATAACGCCCCTTGATTTTGATGATGAGGGAATCCCTTTAAACTTCACAGCATTATTAGACATTACAACTAATGAATATAGAGAGATGTTGAAAAATATGTTTTCAAGCCTCCTGGAAGCTTCCAAACTCAAAGATAATGACACTGGATATCACATTGAAAGAGTAAACCGCTACTCCAAACTTGTATCAGAGAAACTTCTGGAGACAGCCCAGTATCCTGAAATAGATGAAGATTTTATTGAAGATATTGGTTTCCTGGCAGCCATGCATGACGTCGGTAAAATTGGAACACCCGATGACATACTGAATAAAAAAGGACCTTTGGAAAAGTGGGAAAGAGATGTCATGAATGAACACACAAAAAACGGTGCGTACATTCTCAGCACATATCCCAATCCCATGGCAAAAGAAATTGCCCTATCTCATCATGAAAAATGGGACGGAACCGGTTATCCTTTTCAATTTGAAAATACGATGATTCCTCTCTGTGCGAGAATAGTAGCCATAGCCGATGTTTACGATGCCCTGAGAATGAAGAGAAGTTACAAAGAATCTTTCAGTCATGAAAAGGCTAAGAGTATAATACTCGAATTGTCAGGTACTCAGTTCGACCCCTTACTAATTCAATGCTTTTTGGACAATGATACAAAGTTCGATGAAATTTTTTCGACATTAATAGATAATGCCTCAGATTAAGTGACTATTTATCTTTTAAAAACTTATCAAAAGGTATATTCGGAAGTGTAAACTCAGTGACGGAATTTACAGCTGCTTCGTTCTCTTTAAGAATTGCCTCATAAACTTCCTGTCTATACACTTTAACATCTTTAGGGGCATTAATACCCAATTTGACATGATCTCCTTTTATATCGACAATCGATATTTCTATATTGTCACCTATGATGATACTCTCATCTTTTTTTCGGGATAATATCAGCATGAATTATTCCTTTCTGAAGCGAGCTCTTCGATTATGTTGTGCCTTACCTTCCAGTCGGAACAAGTAGAAATGAACTGTCGTCCAATTTTTTTTTCTTTATTAATTATAACCGGTCCTTGTAAATTTGCAGTCATTCTACTCTGATCAGCAGGAATAGTAACAATGGAAAATAAAAGAACATTTTCGTCTTCACCATTTATTAAGCCAATCTCTTCAAGTTCACTATTAACGACTGAAGGGTCATAATCAGGTCTGAAAATAATAGGATTTATCAGGATAAAGGCAATTTGTTCCACTTCAAGAGACTGAAGCCAGAAGAATGGTTGCTGCTCGGCATCGAGTAGCGCAAAATCATTGAGTTTTTCAAAACCGAACAGACCATTGGGGAAATGAAGTATCTGCTTATCATCAATATTTATTAAGCCGTAGGCTTTTGTTTTAATTTCCATCATTTTACCTTAAAAAATCCATTAATCTGGTTTGTAATATTTTAGATGCTGCCGAATAGGAGGATTTTTGAGTTAGTTCGAGCATTTTAAGTTCTAATGCTGCACTAGTCATATCAATATCTACAGCTTCAGAATTGATTCTGGTATTTTCTTCTATGACAACAGCAAGCCTGTGAGAAGTCATACTGATTCGATTATCCATAGCACCGAGTTTTGATACATTGGTCATCAAATTACCCATGGCATTATCGATCCCTTTTATACCCATACCGCCTATTGATTCAGTATCACCCTTTAACAAGTTGTCTCTCAATTGAATTACCATATCAAAAAGTGAACCACCTGAGAGTTTTACATCATTATTGAGGTTTTCGGGTGGTCTGCTTCCCGTAGAAGACAAGAGCCCGAGGTCTTTCAGAACTGTATTACCAGGTTTTTCATCCAGCCAGATTTGATGGGGTTCTGTTGTTGTGAGCACAATGGCATTTGTAACAGGATCGACGGATCCTTTGACAGAGGCATCACTGCTGTTAATTTTAGAAACAACATCGTGTATAGAATCACCGGCTTTCAGGTCTATGGAAATATTATCGATTGAGATTTGGGAATCATTTTCTACTGAAAATCCAGATGAATTTACTGATGAATACATCTGTTGTTGTTCTGCCCAGAAAACCCGATTCCCGGGAAGATTAACAGAGACGGTAGTCCCCTCTGATATTTCGGCGGCTTTCTCACCTATAGAACCGTTGTACTGAACTGTAGTAATAGCATTACCATTCATTCCGGCGACTCTTGATTCTGATGCCGTAAAAGGTCGACTGCCTGTAATATCCCCACCAAAAAGAGATTTACTTTCTCCATCAACCGCATTGGCAACTGAGACAAGTTCCTTCAGAAGCTCATTCACTTCAACGCCCATCATAGACAAATCTTCTTTAGCATAGGTTCCATGACCGCCCTGTACAGCCAGCTCACGGACTCGTTGCATTATATTCATCGATTCATCGAGATATCCTTCAGCTACGGCGTACTGACCTCTCGCATATTGAATATTGCTATTAAATCGATTAAGCCTAAACGTTGAAGACTGTAGTCTTGTAGATCTTGAAGCTGCTATGGGATCGTCTCTCAAACTATTGATTCGAGATTGACTTCCAATGCTTTTATTGACATCAGCCAGTCTTGAATCTCGACTTCGCATACTGAACCGCATATCATTAGCGGGTATTTCCGAACTGATTCTTCTCATCTATCTACGCTCCCATCCTATTGATTATCGTATCGAGCATCTCATCAACTTGAGTTACAAAACGTGCTGCTGCTGCATATCCATGTTGAAATTTAATCATATCCGCCATCTCCTCATCGAGACTTACACCGGACACAGATGACTGAAGATCTTTGAGATCTTTCATAACCAGATCCTGTGCATCGTTGGACCTGCCGGCAATTTCACCTTTTAAACCGATCTCAGCTACTGTATCAGCAAAATAGTCATCAAAACTTGTTAGTTTCCCCACCATAACGGGTTGATTTCTCAACTGTGCAATAGCAAGAGCCGCCGTACCATCTCCAGATTCTGCGATTCTGCCGTTATTTCCAAAACCTGCAGCGAGCATAGAGGGGTCATTTTTTACTTCAGAGTTTATTTCTAACCATCCGGAAGGATGAGATAAAGGCGCCACTGCGTACTCTGCACCATTCAACTGATTCACAGCATCGGGCTGATCCCATGAATAGGCACCTTCTGCACCACTATTTTCCAGAATTCCGGCATACCCCACCAAAAACTGACCGGAGTCTTCTACATGTCGTATGACAAAGTCGGGATTTTCAATTGCTGCCGACGTGGATGCTTTTATGATGAGTTTATTATCACGATTTAATCGTGCTACAACTTCGGTGCTTGAATTATTGATTCTTTTAACGATATCTTCGATAGTATCCGCGGGAAAATACTCTACATCCACATTACCTGTAGGCCCTGACAGTGTCATCGTTCCCGCTAGACCCGGCTGCTGCTTGGGCTCAAGTGCATTGGTTCCCGTCATCCTGAACACATATGACGAATCGAACTCTCCATCACCAGTTCTGTCATAATTTCCATTGAGATTATTGATAAATTGATATTCCTGAAATAGATCAACTCCCGTTTCTCCATTTTTCCCCCAGGCATTACTATGAATTTCATTAACCATATCAGCAAAATTGATTGTCATCATATCTAATTTTTGTACTTCACCCCGAAGATCGGTGTCTCTCAATTCAATTAGCGAATTGAGCTTACCATTTTTCAAGTCAGCATAGTTTCCATTTGCTTCCCAAACGATATCGAGATATCCCTCGTTGTCCCGATTCGGCACAGTATCGAGGTAATGAACCTGTTTCCCCTGTATAAGATGCATCCCTGAAGTATGAATCTGGAATTCATCAGGATCTCTATTATCTACAGTAATATTCATATATCCAGATAGTTTTTCCACGAGTAGATCCCGTTTATCCATTAAATCATTCGGATTATCATCGACTGCCTGAGATTTTTCTATTTGAATGTTCAGTTCGCTTATATCTTTAAGTATACCATTAACCTGTCCTACTGAAATGCGTACATCGTCATTAATCATTGTACGAATCTCTTTAAGTCGTCCATAGCGGTTATTAATCCCATCAATTAATCCCTGACCTCTTTGAAGGACAGCCTGACGGGAAGCACCATCTTCGGGATGTATGGATAACTCCTGCCATCCCTCCCAGAATTTATCCATAAGAGAGCGAACAGAAACATCTGATGGTTCATTGTAAACCTGCTCTACCATCATTATGTATTCATCTCGTGTATTCCAATAACCAGAATTATCGCCTTGTGCAAGAATACGATTCTGAAGGAGGTTATCTCTTATTCTTTCAATGGAAGCCACACCGACACCCTGACCTATTTGACCTGGTCTCTCTTCTCTATTGAGTTCGGGTCTATAGAGAGGATCTGCAGAATTGAAATTAACTCTCTGTCTGCTATAACCTTCTGTAGAGGCATTTGACAAGTTGTGACCAACAGTAGTCAAAGCTGTCGTATGAGCCTGAAGGCTCCTCTTTCCCATTTCAATTCCACTAAATGCTGATGCCATAAACGCCCCCTAGAGATGTTTATTGAGAACTAATGAAGAGCTGCTGCCATCGTGGGATGAAAAACCCTTCCGATTGTAAATGGTCCCTTTTCTATCGGGAACCAATTCTTCCATTATTTCATTAACAAGATTTTTTCTGGTATGAAGGAATCGGCTAAAGCCCTCGTTAATAACGCGAATGCTTCTTGCTTCATGTTTAACGATTCTGTAGATATCTGTAATCTCACTGCCGCCCTCTTTGTGTATTTTACTTATGACTGAATAGAAAGAATCATCTTTTCCCGAACCGGTCATCTGGCAGATTTTATTGTAAAGTTCAGATCTTTGAGAATCAATATTCTCAATGTTGACCGATAGGTTTTCAACTACTTCAAAGGATTTTTGCAAAGTAATCCAATCTTTTTGCAGTACGAGGTTTTTCATTTTATTAAATTCCTCTTTATATGAGGCAAAAAGAGAGATTTCATTATTCATGATTTTTTTAAGTTTTTCTTCAACTTCCAATAATACCATTGATTCAGGAGACTCCTTCTTTATCATTATCGGTACTATTAAAATCTAATTTAGTAATTAGTAAAAACTTTTACACAGAGACTGAAAGTGTCAGGTGTCTTTTCTCTGTATCATTTGTAGATCAGATTTAAGGGTATTATTTCCCGGGACGACATTAAGCCCCTGAAGAATTAGCTGCTCTGCTTCTTCATGTTTACCGCTATTGTAGAGATCAGCAAATCTGTTGTGTATGGTAATGACATAATTCCCTTTGCAACTACTGAGCAATTGAATGTATTTGCGTTGATTTTTGATATCAGAAGGAGCTCCAAGCACAAACATGTAGGCATTTAACCACCCCTTTTCAGAGGCTAGTGCTTCGGCATTTTTAATATAGATAAAAAGAGTGTAATTAATCCATTTATTTTTTGTTAAATATCCCTCTTCAAGGCTTTCATCCAAAAAGATCCTGATATCATTAAAATCCCTATGGGAGTTTATCATGTCTACCGCTTTTTTATCGTAGATCATCTGCTGATTTGATTTGACAGCATCAGATGACATGATTCCAAGAGCGGAAAACTCTAATAAAAGATTCTCTGCATCGATGCTGTTCTCTTTTTCGATGACAGAAAGAAGAGAATTGTGTACCAATGCTTCAAAAGCCCGGGCAACTGTTTGAGAGGCTCCCCACAAATCAACGGCTCCCCTCAAAAACAATATTCCACTCTCATAATTTCCAGAGCTGTTGAGTTGTGATGAATAATTTGAAAATGTATCATACATATCTTTTTTCGCTTCTTCTGTGCGGGTGAGAGCATATCTATCGACTGCCAATGGTATGGTCGACCTATGATTTCCTGATCTTTGTAATTCGGCAATCCGATTCTGCAGAATTAAACCGATCATCTGCTTATCAGAGATATCACTTCTCAGGTTGTAATTTCCCGGTGGCACGTAATTGTATCCTGTGCTTCCTGAAAAACTGTCGGTAAATTCCTTTTTCCGTCCCGGATCGTATCCCCATTCATTGGTAGTTTCCACATCGATAATCTGATCATCGATGATGACTGATGCAAAGGCGTGATCCGGCGTTCTGACAGCCTGAACATTTAAACCCGATGCTCGTCCCGCAGCCATATACAATACAGCCGAGGAAACACAATTATACCGTCCAGTATCGAGAAGAACATCGACACGGGTTTGATCTTCCTGATAACTTTTAAACAGTAACTCATGAAGATTTTGCAAAATGGTCTCGCCTTTCTCGTAGCTATCTTCTACTGTTCTCACATTATTGCTGATTCTATCTATGAGCAGTTCTAAATTCTTTACATCTCCAGCTTGACCGTCACTCCCTGAAGCGAGAAGAGCACCGGCAAGAAACTGACCTTCTGTCAAATCCCCCACCAGCTCAGAATAACTGATAAATATATCGCGGGGAGCAATTCTAGGAATGTCCTGAGAATGCACTTTTATCGGCAAAACTATATATAGAAGTAGTATTAGAATATATTGATTTTTCATTTCACTACCATTATATTATCACGACAGAGAGAAAACAATCGACTGAAGATAAAATACAGAATATAGTTTTTTTGGCTTTAAATTAGAGCCAGATAGGAGTTTAAATGTCATCACATAAAGATGTTATCGTCATTGGTGGAGGGGCAGCAGGTCTTTCAGCAGCACAGTACAGCGCCCGGTCTAACCTGAATGTCCTTGTCATCGAACAAATGGCATCTGGAGGTCAGGCTCTTCTCATAGATGACCTTGAAAACTATCCCGGCTTTCCCGAAGGAATCAACGGATTCGAGTTCAGTGACAATATGGAGAAACAAGCGAAGAAATTCGGTGCTGATTTCATCAACGCCTCTGTGAAGAAAATTGAAAAGGACGGAGATATATTTACAGTCGAGACGACTAAAGGTCTTTTAACTTCCTCAGCTGTCATAGTAGCAACAGGAGCGAAACACCGTCATCTTGATGTTCCCGGAGAAAATAAGTTCGCAGGACAGGGAGTCTCTTACTGCGCTACCTGTGATGGTCCTTTTTTTAAAGACAAAAAGATGCTTATTGTCGGTGGAGGAGATGCTGCATGTGATGAATCTGCCTATTTATCCAACCTTACTGATAATCTTATTCACATCCATAGAAAGGATCGTTTCAGAGCTCAAAAATCTGTTGCTGATAAGGTTTTAAAAAATCCATCCATTGATGTGAGATTCAATCATACTCTCGAAGAGATCCTCGGTGATGAAAAAGTGACAAAGGTTAAGTTAAAAAGAACCGATTCGGGAGAAATCTATGAAGAGGAAGTCGATGCCGTGTTCATTTTTATCGGTTCCATACCGCAGACTTCTCTCCTTCCCATGGTGGAAAAAGATGAAACCGGATACATAAGAACCGATAAAAATATGAAAACATCAGTCGATGGGTTATTCGCTGTTGGGGATGTGCGGGATACCCCTTTTAGACAGATAGTCGTATCGGCTTCAGATGGCGCTATTGCCGCTCATATAGCTTCTAAAATGATTGATGAATTAAGAGGACAGGCATACGGTAGGTAATAACATTCGTATTTAAACAACCGGTCTCTGAATTGATGATATTTTCGAATTACATGTAAGAGCTTACTCTAACCAAAGAACAGATGGAGACAAAGTGAACTTTAAAAAGGTTTTATTATTATACTTATTTCTTTTCCCTATAGGAGTCCTTATAGCTGATGTCAATTTTTATGATGATGCTGATGATGATGAATTAATTGAAGAAATAATTTCAACCATGACCGATGAAGAAAAAATCGGCCAGGTTCTCATGCTCGGCTATATGGGGGACCAGCCATCAGAGGAGATAATGAAATGGGTTCACGACAGAAAAATTGGGGGTGTGAAGATCTTTGGCTGGAATGCCAATAATCTTGGAAATCTGACCGATACCATTAAAACTATGCAGCAGGGAGCTATTGACACGAGATTTTCAATTCCTCTTCTTGTTGCAACTGATCAGGAGGGTGGATGGGTCAGGCACGTGAGAGGGAACACATCAATAACACCGGGGAATTTAGCCCTGGGTGCCACTGATATTATGTATGATGCATGGAGGACCGGTTATTTTATCGGCCTGGAGTTGAAAACTTTGGGGATAAATATGAACTTCGCACCAGTTGTTGATATATACATCAATCCCGAAGCCGATGTAATCGGACCGAGAGCTTTTTCCGGAGATCCTCTAAAGACTGCTATGCTGGGATTGAGTTTTTTCAAGGGTTCCGATTTGACAGGAGTGATCAGCACGGCAAAGCACTTCCCCGGTCATGGTGATACAGAAACTGATTCTCACGGTAATCTACCACAGATTAATGTCACGCTGGATCAGCTCAATAATGTTGACCTTATTCCTTACAAAATTCTCATCAGTGAAGAGATCCCATCTATTATGATTGGACATCTCGCATTTCCTCAAATAACCGAAAAAATAGAACCGGCATCCCTCTCATACTTTTTTATGACTGAGCTTTTAAGGCAAGAATTAGGATATCAAGGTATGATTATCTCCGATGACCTCTTTATGCACGGAGCCCGTTCAGAGGGGATGCCTCTCTATGAGGTTTGCGAAAAAGGTTTGAGAGCTGGACTGGACCTTCTCCTCGTTTCAAGAAATCCATCAGAACACGAAAAAATATGGAATCATCTTATAGCACTCATGAAAAATGATCGTGAATTTGTCGCTATTGTCGACGATTCTGTAACACATATTTTAAAGACTAAATTCAAATACCTCAAACAAGCAGATGCTGTCCCCTTATTTCCCGATTCCGAAAAGCTTGAGAGTCAGATTCCTGCTCCTGATTCGCAAAATTTTTTCCTGCAAAATTCTCTTCGAGCAGTATCTCTTCTGGCG
>JADGDJ010000005.1:0-35956 GCA_016744925.1 Spirochaetaceae bacterium | reverse complement strand
CCCCTCGACAATGACGAAGATTACCTGTTGTCGAGTTCATTTTCATCTTTTTTCTATGAAGGACGTGAACGATTTCCAAAAGCTGATTTCCACAGATTCAGCTACAATCCCGATTATGAAGAGATCAAGGAATCAGCAGATTATCTATTAAACAATTCTTATATGTATGACAAAATCATCTTCAATCTTCACAATTCTAATTCACTTTCTATTTTAAAGAGGCTGGAAGCGATTAAAGATAAATTAGTTGTTTTCTCTGTATTAACTCCTGTGTATCTCGCTGAGGTGCCCTGGGTTGAAACAGCTATTGCTGTTTATGGCACTGGAGATGATTCTTTTAAAGCAGGTTATTCAGTTTTAGCAGGGGATTATAAACCGGAAAGTATAATTCCTGTGCATATTGAAGGATTCAGCAATTGAAATGGGCTGTAGCAGGTAAAAACGATTTAACAATTCTTATTGATTTTATTATAGAAAAAGAATGGGAACATACTTTTTTCACACACCACCTCATTGATAAGGGAACATTTATCCTCCCATCTAAAACCAAATTCCCCATTCTCATATTAAAGGAAAAAAACAGAATTAAAGCTGCCTGTATGATCTCTTACTGGGGAGGGATTTTCCCTGTATTTAAATCGATAGATCTTCCCGATGAGAAACAACTGAATAGTCTGACATCTTGGCTCAATAAAAATTTAAAGAGAATATATTCCATTATGGGAACGGAAGATCGAGTACAATTAATTAGTAATGCATTGAATAAAGAAAACGGAAATATAGTTCAATTCAACCTGATGAGAAGAGAACATGAGCATATAAAACAACTAAAACCGCAGATTAAAGATTTAAAAATAATAAAGGCCACCCCAGATGATGCCGCTGTTCTGCTCGGTCTCGAGTTGGATTATCAGCGGGAAGAAGTTTTTTTAGATCCTTCAACGATAAAAAATACACAAATATATCACAATTTGAGAACGACTCTTAATGAACAGGAGATCTTTTATGTAACCAGCGGTCTAACCCCCATTGCCAAAGCCGGAACCAATGCAATCGGTCACAAGTGGAATCAAATTGGTGGTGTCTATACGGATAAAAAATACCGCAATATTGGTTTATCCACCTGGTTGATGGAATATATACTGGATTATCTGGAAAAAGATGGGAAAAAGACTGTATTATTTGTAAAAGTAAATAATAAGGCTGCAGAAAAAGTATACTATAAACTTGGCTTTGAGAATAAAAAAAAATTTAATATTGTTTATTATACATAAGAACAAATAAGCGGAGTATTCCATGAAAACCACTAAAAAAATTCTAATGATTACAAGTGAAACTGTCCCTTATGCAAAAACAGGAGGCCTGGCAGATATGGTCAGTGCTCTCGCACTGAAACTCAGAGAGAGTGGTCACGATGTTCGCATTGTTCTTCCCCGATATTATGATATTGATAAAACAAAACTTACAAAAATAGAAAAACCTTTGGGAATCCCCACCGGAAATGGTGAAAAATGGACTGCCGTTTATACTGATCTTTTACAAAATTCAGTACCTGTCTACTTTATTGATCATGATGGTTTGTATGGTCGTTCAGGAGTTTACGGACCAACAGGAGGGGAATCCTTTCCCGATAATGCCGAAAGATACAATTTATTATGTCGTGGTGCCTTTCAACTATGTAGACTGCTAGAATGGTTTCCCGATGTTATGCATTGTCATGACTGGTCTGCAGGACTAATCCCTCTCTATCTCAATACCATAGAATTTAATAATGAGTTTTCAGAAACAGCTTCTGTATTCACTATTCACAATATAGGTTATCAAGGGATTTTCTCCTCCGATACTACAAAACTAACAGGTCTGCTTGAGCAGGCATCAATGCTTCACAACGATGATATGAACTTTCTCAAGTCAGCCATAGATCAGAGTCATATCATAACAACAGTATCACCCACTTATGCCGGAGAAATTCAAACATCAGAATTTGGTGAGGGTTTGGAAGGCCTTCTCGATTACAGAAAATATGACCTCTTCGGAATACTGAACGGCGTAGATTATAGTGAATGGGATCCTGCCACTGATAAATTTATTAAACCACTCAATTATTCCGTGGATAAATTGGAGAATAAATCTCTTCTCAAGGAAAAACTTCAGAAAGAAGCGGGGCTGGAAGTCAATTCAAAAAAACCTTTAATAGGTATTGTCAGCCGGTTGGCAGATCAAAAGGGCTTCAAAGAATTATGTGAACCATTCTATGGTTGTCTCGCTTCACTTTGCCGGTATATCGATCTTCAATTTGTCATTCTGGGTACTGGCGAAAAATGGTGTGAAGAAGAATTAAACAGATTGGATACAACTCTTCCCAATCTTACAGCCTGGACAAAATTTGATAATTCAAAAGCACATCTCATCGAAGCCGGTTCCGATTTTTTCTTAATGCCCAGCCGTTATGAACCCTGTGGACTAAACCAGTTGTACTCCCTGAAGTACGGAACACTTCCCATTGTCAGAAGAACAGGAGGTCTAGCTGATACAGTTAGAAACTACAACCAGGAAACAGGAGATGGAACGGGATTTACCTTCGATGATTTAACCCCCGAGGCCATTTACAACGTAGTAGGATGGGCAATATGGGCCTGGTATAATAAAAGGGAAGATATACTTAAAATGCAGCAAAGTGCCATGAATGCAGATTTTTCATGGACTGACTCTTTAGTTAAATACGATGATATTTATGAAAAAGCATTAGTAAAAAGGAGAGCTTAAGAGATTTGTAACTTCCTTTTCAGTCTTTCTCTTCTATAGATTAGCCGCTCTCTTTTTTCACCGGCGGGAGCTAATGGGCTTTTGAGCATTTTATCGACAAGGGATAATGCTTTTTTATAATCGGTACTTTTATGCTCATAGTATTTCGCCATCTCTTCTACAGCGAATAAATTGTACCCGTTTTTATTTAATCTTTTCCATATGGAAAGCGCCAGATCCCATTCCTCTCCCCTTTTGTAATGCAGGCTGAGAAACTGTCCCGCCTCTCTACTTCCACACTCATATTCATTTTTGAGAAGAATCAATCCCCCTTCCCGGCCATGAAATAATAACAATTTCCCTAGAGAATATTTGTCATACTTAAACCCGTCGGGACAATCTCTATAAATAATATCAACGGTATTGAGCAGTAGAGAAAGGGAATAAATGTCCTGGAGGTTGTGTGAAAATACCAATTTGAGTTTATCTGTATTTCCAGTTTTAAGAAAATCAAACCACACATCCGGAATTTCCGCGCCCGGAATATCCGGACCACGTTTTATCCCCAGGACTTGTTCTTCAATTGTTCCCAATCGGCAGTTTTCCAAACGGGTCTTCCACAATCGTCTGCTCACATAGAGGAGATCCAGTTCTTCTCTTTGAGCATAAGTGATCCTGTTCAAAAGAAAACGGCTGTTGATTAAATGGGAGTCATAAGATTTTCCATTGTATGAAACAAATGTAGAATCTACCGCAAAATCTCTCTTTAAGGCTTCCAGCATTTGAGCTTCACCGGGATAATCTGCTAAAAAATATTGAACAATTTCAAAAGAGCTTTCTCGAACTCGTCCGAAACCTATGAGAAAGGGGATAGTACCGGCTCCTGTCGAAAGTCCAGTAGTTTCTGTATCATAAAAAATCAGATTTTTTGACTCTCTAATCTGTTGAAAGAGAACTGATTCTTCAAATTCAAAAGGTAAAATATTCTCTTTGAGTACCGCTCTACGCCATACAGAAGGATAGATCTCCTCCCAACCGGGAAGCAGAACTGCAGGATGATTATGTACCGTTTTATTCTTCTGCATTTCTCCTTTGATCGGAGGTGCAAAACCGTCTTTTTTAAGCCGGGACAATCTTCCGGAAAGAGACCCCCTTTTGCTCATATAAGAACCTGTAACCACTCTTGCAGAAAGAGAGTTGTGGCTTCTTTAGGGTTCCCTGTAAACTCATCCCGATCATCGCAAGGGCCAACGCAGGAGGGACACCCTTCACGGCAATTGCATTTCTGAATAAGAGAGAGAGACGCTTCCAGAATTTTTTTCATCTGTATATGAAACCCCTCAGCCAGTCCGATTCCTCCGGGATAATTGTCATAGATGTACAATCCGGGAATTTCAAAATGAGGATCCCGTACACGGCCGGCAACGCCAATATCGCCTCTGCCGCACAGAAGAAAAATAGGTGCTGTATTCTTAACCAGAGTGGCAAATCTCGCCATAACCGGAGCTTGCAACTCTTCTGGAACACGATCAAAGGCAATCCTTGAAGCGGTGTCCTCATCGAATGAAAGAATTGTACTGCGGGTGTGCATTTCATATTCGGGCAGGAAAATATCTCCATAACCAATATTCTCATGAGTCTGAAACTTGATTTTTTTGTATTTTGAGACTTCGTTTCGCACAAGAATATCTGATGAGATGAGTTTTACACCAAATTGATTTTCCTCTTCATCAACTTCGAGTACTTTTATATCAGTTTTAAGAATGGAATCGGTGTAATAATTTACCGTCGACTCCTCAACGTAGCATAGATGGTTTTTCAGGTCTAAAGTCAGAACCTTGTACTGATCCCCTTTATGAATATAAATAGCTTCTTCAAAAATCAGTTCCCTTGCCGAATGAGAGTCCATCTCACCGATCACTTCAGATTTTCCTCTCGTGCTATCGATGATAACCACATTTTCCTCTGCACCGCTTCTGAGAGAAATTGTCTCTGAAGGATAAGATCTATCCGCCCAATACCAGGACTCTCCCGTATATCTCAACACGCCGTTCTCTTCGAGATATTCGAGTAATTCGGAAATATCTCCTCCAAAAGTATCCCCTTTTCTAAAGGGAAGTTCAAAAGCAGCACATTTGATGTGATCGATGAGTATATAGAGGTTGTCAGGATCTACGAATCCAGACTCTGGAGATGAACCAAAAAAATAGTCGGGATTCTGAGTCAAATACTGATCAACAGGAGAATTGGAAGCTATAATAATAGCTAGAGAAACCCTGTTACTTCTTCCTGCACGGCCTGCCTGCTGCCAGGCTGAAGATATTGATCCCGGGTATCCTGCGAGAATCGAAGCGTCCAGCCCCCCGATATCAATCCCCAGTTCAAGAGCATTTGTTGAAACAACACCGCTGATAGAACCATCACGCAGCCCTTTTTCGATCATACGCCTTTCCCTCGGAAGGTAACCACCGCGGTATGGTTCCACTTTTATTCTGTAATTCTGATTGTAGTGATTTGCCAGACTCTTATTAAGATAGGAACTTATCAATTCAGTTTTAACACGTGATCTTGCAAAAATTATTGTTTTAACTCCCTGCTTCAGGAGTTTTAGAGCCAACCTCTGAGATTCCAGAACTATTCCTCTCCGAATCCCCTGAACGGGATCAACAAGTGGAGGATTATACAGAATTATATGCTTTTCTCCCGAGGGAGCTCCATTTTCATCTATCAGTACAACTTCTTTTCCCAGGATTTGTTCTGCCAGTTCCCTGGGATTTCCTATTGTGGCACTACAGCAGATAAAAATAGGGTCACTGCCATAGAATTGGGCTATTCGTTTAATCCTCCTGACGAGATTAGTCATATGAGAACCGAATACTCCACGGTAGGTGTGTACCTCATCAAGGACGATGTATTTGAGAGATTTAAAAAATTCGATCCATTTGGGGTGATTGGGAAGAATTCCCGAATGGAGCATATCGGGATTTGATATTATGATTTTCCCGCTTTTCCGGGCAGAGATTCTTAGAGAACCCGGTGTATCACCATCATAAGTACAGACTTTAATGGGAAGATTCCCATCGACGACGATTTCATTAAGAGAAGACTGCTGGTCTTGGGAAAGAGCTTTTGTGGGAAACAAATAAAGAGCTCTTGAATCTTCACTTTCCATCAGAGTCTGAAGGACCGGCAGATTGTAGCAGAGTGTTTTTCCCGAGGCTGTCGGTGTGACAACAACAAGATCTTTGCCCGAGCGTGCTGTTTCATAGCATATCTTCTGGTGAGTATACAACTTTTTGATGCCTTGATTTGACAGAGAATCTCGAATTGTAATATTTAGATCATCAGGGAGTTCAGCATATGAACCATCACGTTGAGGAATGTGTTCCCACCGTGTAACCGAGGATATGAAATTTTTATCACCCTTAAAAGAATTTATGATTGCAGTAATTTTGTCCATAGAGAATGTTATTATATAGGGACTGTGAATAAAAACAAAGTCACAAATATTTATTAATACGTGTTAAGATTACTCGTTTAATATTCAAGGAGTTATATATGGCAAAAGTTCTAAGTTTAATTTTGGGTGGCGGAAAAGGAACTAGATTATTTCCCCTGACACAGGAAAGGTCAAAACCGGCTGTTCCCTTCGGCGGGAAATACAGACTGGTGGATATTCCCATTTCCAACTGTATTAATTCAGGACTTAAGCAGATTTTCATATTAACCCAATTCAATTCAGCTTCTCTGCATACGCATATTTCATCAACCTATAAATTCGATACTTTTTCAAAGGGGTTCATAGAGATTCTTGCTGCCGAGCAGACATTTGAACACAGTTCCTGGTATGAGGGAACAGCTGATGCCGTTCGTAAAAACTTTCAGCATTACACTTCATTCGATCCGGAGTACTATATGATTCTTTCGGGCGATCAATTGTATAAAATGGATCTAGATGAGTTTCTCAGGGAGCATATAGCCAGTGGGGCAGATGTAACCATCGCCTCTACACCAGTTGCCTATAATATTACAAATGAATTAGGAATTCTTAAGATCGACAAGAATTTAAAAATAAACTCATTTGTGGAAAAACCCTCTAACGATGTGGATATAAGTGATTTGAAAATACCGGAGAGTGCCAGGAAAAATGAAAAAAAAGAATACCTTGCTTCAATGGGTATTTATATTTTCAATGCCAAAGCCATGGAAGACGCTCTCAATAATGAAGAATCCGATTTTGGTAAGCAAATAATTCCCGGAATGATCAAAAACAAAAAAGTTCACGCCTATGTTTATGATGGATATTGGGAAGATATTGGAAAGATATCTGATTTCTTTGATGCGACTCTCAATCTGGCTGTACCGTTTCCGCAATTCAATCTCTATGATGAAGAAAACCCCATTTTTACCAAAAGAAGAGATCTCCCTCCGTCAAAGATCAATTCCTGTACAATTAATAATTCACTTGCAACAGAGGGATCTATCATAACAGATTCATACATTACAAATTCTGTCATTGGAATCAGGACAATTATCGAATCAGGTGCTACATTAACTAATGTCTATTGTATGGGAGCAGACAGATACGAAACAATTATGCAAAAAGCTGCAAACGAACGAAATGGAATCCCCAATATCGGGATTGGATCGGGCTCAATTATAAAAGGAGCCATAATCGACAAAGATGTCCGAATCGGTAGTGAATGTAGAATTGGTATTGATAAAAAAGAAAGGATTGATGGCGTTTTTGATAATTATCACATTATAGATGGCATTATCGTCATCCCGAAAAAAACAATCATTCCCGATGGGACTGTTATATAGGTAAATTTTGAATAATTACACAATAAATCTTGAAACACATAATAATATGGCGTACTACAAGGTACGATGGTCTCCATTTATCCGCCTGGATAAATGGAAGATTCGTTCGATGATTCCTTCAGAAGCAGGCATATATCAGTTTTACAATAATAAGGGGGGTACTCTTACGCTTCTGAGTACACATCAGGCATTTTATGGAGGTCTTAGAGCTACATTTTTAGAAATTCTTGATGAGGACTGCCCTATTTCCTTTCCTGATAAGATAAATCTGAGAGAATCAGAGACCTATCTAAGATATTCAATATCCAGTAGTAAAGATAATTTGAGAGATATGCTGCATCACTACTGCGATGGAGAAAGTTCTTCTCGCTTTGATGAAATCTTTGTAGAAGAGACTGAATGCATGAAAATAGCTCGTTAAGAGCTATTTTTATCAATTTCGATCAATTGCGGTAAAAGACCCCTATCAGAATCTGCCAGATCCATTTTAGATATGGTTTCAAGGGTTTCCCACCGTATTTCAGTATGTTCAAGTAGTTTTAAATCTTCCGACAATAGTATAACTTCATAGGCTGAAAGCTCAAATTCTTTATGATTGTGCATAAAGTGGCCACTGCATAAAAAATGTCCAGTAGTGACCTCAACTTGAAATTCTTCATCCCATTCACGAACCACAGCTTCCCGGTGAGACTCTCCGGGTTCCAACTTTCCACCGGGGAATTCCCATTTGAGACTCAGGGCTCCTCCGGGCTTTCGTTTGGCCACAAGATACAAGTGATCTTTCCTGACGATTCCAGCAATAGATTGATTAACTGTCATTTCTAATAGGATCCTATAAAAATAGAGCTGTTGGTATAAGAAAATGGATTAAACCAATAATAATACCGGCTATACCTAGAATATTCCCATATTTTTCAGATAATTCTTTCACTGTTTTGACAGGACGATTAGAATCTTCTTCATCGGTAAAAAAATAAAAGATAACCAGTATGAGACCCATTGCCATTGCAGTTACAGCAGGAAGAAGATCTCCAATAATTGCGATATTGTCAGCACTGGTATTTAATAAAGCGAACAATCCGGTTATCACGGTTATAGAACCGAGGATGACTCTATACATTTTATTTTCCATTTTCTCTGCAAAAATTTGAAACCCTTCAATTTTAATACTCAGAAAAGGAGCTGATATTGTCAAACCGGCAATAATATTTGTTAAAACTGTTAAAAAGTAGATCTGTAGCATGATTACTCCATTTATTAATCTATATTCAGTTTAATATTCTTAACTACATCTGAACAGAGCAGATCAATTTATTTATTTTATTTTTTTCTTAATTATTTTGTTTTTGCCATTAATTGAGACTTTGCAATAAAGGTATTTCTCATCACTCAATGGCAATCCCCCTTTCAGGATTCTCTCTTCTCCCGGTCCTGGCAGAAGATCTGATTCTGACAGAGTCAAACCATCGACATTCAAATAAAACTCACTTTCCACAAGAGAAGCATTCTCTGTATCATCTTTTTCAATCACGGTCAGACTGAACATGACCTCATCGTCAAAATCAAAAGCCTTGAGAGTCAATTTATAATTGTCGATGGTCGATGTACCTTCTCTCTTATATATAAAGGGGACGATAACTCCGGAGATGATCACAATAAAAAGGATGTCTATCATAATTATTTTGAATGAGGGATTTTTTTGAAAAAAGCCTTTCTTCTCTTTTTTTTCAGCAATTCCTCCAGCTTCGTGCCGTTCTTTTCGACTACTGTGGAAATGAGTATCATGAAGACCGGATGTTTCCCATTTCTTATCCATTGCTTTTCCCGTTATTTAATAATTTATCAGTTCTCCACCACATGATTTTGGCATCCTTTTCTGTAAATACCATTGCATTGAGAATTCCTTCTTCGGATAGAAAAAATTCTTTATAGATGATATCTAGATCTCCCAGCTCCAATATCCGCTCATGTACAAATCGCCCTTCACTATTCTTCACTAGTAAATTATAAGTATTATTTTCCCCAAGACTAATAAACAGTATAAAATTTTTATAACTTCCTATAAGTTTATAAGGTGAATCTATCTCCATTCCGTCAATAATAATTTTATGCTCAGGAAGACGTGACCAGCTGTGCCACTGGTTATTCAGTACATCAAAATCTAATGTTCCACTGAATACTTCTCCAATCCCGGTACTTTCTTCAGCCTTGTCGTTTTCCCGCCTGAAATAGGTCATTTTTAAGTACAGTTCATAGTTGGTTCTATCGGGAACTATATTATCGAGGCTGATGATCAGGTTGTCTTCTCCAGCGGGCATAGGGATTGATTTCTCTCTGATTTCTACACTGTATCTCAAGCTTCCATTCACGGCGTACCAATTGACAAACCACGAATCATCATCGCGGTTTCTGGTTCTGTAGAGAACGATCAATTCAGAAGTCTCGCTGACCCAGATATTTTCGATATAGGGAAAGGGTTGACCACCTATCCCTTCAAGTCCTATAAAGTTGATATATTCACCTTTATCGCTGAAGTGAAGAATATTCCTGTCCATAAGTTTATTATCTTCTTTTACCTGGCGGTTCTGTGCAACTTTATCAACGATATAGATATCTCCGTCCAGTACTGCGATAGCACCTGGAGAATTAAAAAGCCAGGGAATAACCTGTCTGTTAACATCGGAATTATCAGATTCCCGGGACATGAGTTCTGCGGGATAGGGATTCCTATCGGGGTTATATATAAGTGAAAGAATATCTCCATAGGAGTTAAATTTTAAAAACTTTCCGGAACGGCCATTGGAAAAATAAAAAAAACCTTCTTTCATATAAAGATCGTTATCCGGTGAAAACTGCAGATTTTCTCTTTGGAAGTAATCGATTTCATCTGCTAGTTTCCCGAGGGGAATTGAAAATAGACTCTCTTTTTCCAGCTTGCTTCTGCTGTTGTTTTCACAGGAGATCAACATAAAAATTATTACTGCAGATATCAAAATTAAAGCTTTTTTCAACATTATCTACCTCTGGAAAAGATTTTTGCATTCATATAAAAGATTGTCAATCCGGCTCGCTTGACGGCAGGTTCAAATAACGGTACATTTCTAGACATGTTAGATAAAATAGTTACTGCCTTAGTTGGTTCAAAACATGAAAGGGATCTGAAAAAACTGATTCCCCTGCTACACAATATTAATGAGAAGGAAGCCTGGGCAATGTCCCTGAAAGAAGAGGACTTCCCTCTCATTACTGAACAGTTCAAAGAGAGAATCAGAAAAGGAGAAACTTCTGACGATTTACTTCCTGAATCTTTTGCGGTTGCCAGAGAAGCAGCCCGAAGAACTCTTGGAGAAAGACCTTACGATGTACAGCTCTTAGGCGGGATTGTACTGCATCAGGGTAAAATAATGGAGATGAAAACTGGTGAAGGTAAAACTCTTTCCAGTGTTGCAGCCGCCTATCTCAATGCTCTTGAAGGTTTGGGAGTACATGTCGTCACAGTCAATGACTATCTGGCTGAAAGAGATGCGAAATGGATGGAACCCGTATTTAACTATATGGGAGTTTCTGTCGGCGCTATTCTCTCCAATATGGACCCTGAAACAAGACAAATCGAGTATTCAAAAGATATAACCTATGGTACGAACAATGAATTCGGTTTTGATTATCTTCGCGATAACATGCGGTGGGATTTCAGTAAAAAATCCCAAAAGCACCACAACTATTGTATCATTGATGAAATTGACTCCATTCTAATCGATGAAGCGAGAACTCCGCTGATCATTTCCGGTGCAGTAGAAGAAGCAACAGTTAAATTCAATGTAGCCGATCAGCTTATAAATAAATTAGTAGAATGCGAAAAAGATCCTGAAACGGGAGAATATCCCCTGGATGATCCCTTATCAAAAGAACAGCCTCCCGGTGACTACAAACTAGAGGAAAAGAGCAAAAGAGTTCTCTTTACCGACGAGGGAATGAATCATATTGAAGATCAGCTTTTAAAAAGAAATGAAATCCAGGGGTCCCTTTTTGACGAACAGAATTTTGAATGGATTCACTACATAACACAAGCGATGAAAGCACATCATCTATTTCATCTCGATGTCGATTATGTAATTCAGGATAATCTGGTACAGATAGTCGATGAGTTCACCGGTCGCGTCCTGCATGGTAGAAGATATTCTGAAGGTCTGCACCAGGCTATCGAAGCGAAAGAAAATATAAAAATTGCCAAAAGAAATCGTACTCTTGCCTCAATTACTTTCCAAAATTATTTCAGAATGTACAATAAGATTTCAGGTATGACGGGGACAGCTGATACAGAAGCGAGAGAATTTACCAAAATTTATGAACTCGATGTTGTTGTTATCCCAACAAACCGCCCTCTTAAAAGGATTGATGATGATGATGTCATTTATCTGACGGAAGATTTTAAATTCAATGCAATCTGTGATGATATCGAACGCATTCACAACACAGGACAACCGATTCTCGTCGGTACAGTCTCTGTTGAAAAATCTGAAAAATTATCTGCTACCTTAAGAAAAAGAGGCATCCGTCATGAGATACTCAATGCCAAGAATCACCACCGTGAGGCATTGATAATTGGTGATGCCGGAGCAAAAGGTGCTATAACAATTGCGACAAATATGGCAGGTCGAGGTACTGATATTAAACTCGGCGGTAGTCTTGAATTCAGAGTGCGCAAAAAGATAGGTACTGATGCTTCTCCAGAACAATTCAAAGATGCTCTGACAAAAGAAACAGTATCGTGGAGAGTTGATAACAAGGAGATAAAAGATCTTGGAGGACTCTATGTCATAGGTACTGAGAGGCATGAGTCGCGTCGAATTGACAATCAGTTAAGAGGTCGATCGGGAAGACAGGGTGATCCCGGACATTCACAATTCTACATTTCACTAGATGACACCCTTATGCGATTATTCGGTGGTGAAAAATTTAAGAATATAATGGGTCGACTTGGTATGGAAGGTGGAGAACCTATCTATCACAAGTTAATCAACCGGTCCATAGAGCGGGCACAGAGTCGGGTCGAAGATCGAAACTATGAGATACGTAAACACCTTCTGGATTATGACGATGTTCTCAGCAAACAGAGGAATTTCATATATGAGTTAAGAGACAGCATCCTCACTAAAGAAACTCTTACTGATGAAATTATTGAAACTGGTTATGAAATTGGTCGTATTCTGTTCAGCGATTTCAAAAATGATATGAAACATAAGAAAAAAGAAGAAGCCGTTTTTCGCCTCATAGATCGATTGAAAAACAATTTCCTTTTTGTTCCCGAAGGATCCGCTGATGAGCTTATTGCCCTGGATCCCAATGCATTGGAAACCCAGGTACTGGATAAAATAAAATCTGAAATGGACGACAAGATAAACACCGTCGGAAAAGAACAGATAAAACAATTCATAACTTTTGACTACCTCCGGAATCTCGATCAGAAATGGCAGGAGCATCTGGAAAATCTCGACGCTCTTCGTGAAGCTGTTTCCCTTAGATCCTACGCTCAGAAAAACCCCCTTGTCGAATACAAACGGGAGGGATTTGAAATTTTCAGTCAGCTGAATGAAGATGTGAAGATTTCCGTAACAAGAAAGATTTTCAAAGTAAAAATCCGTAAAGAAAGAGATCCTGCAACACGAAGAGGACATCAGGGTAAAATGAATACTTCAAATGCGGATCATAAAGCTATCGGTTCATTTGGAGCTGTAAAGAACCAGGAAAGTGCAGCTGCTGCTGGAAAAGCTATTCAGGTGAAAAGAACAGAACCCAAAGTAGGAAGAAACGACCTCTGCCCCTGTGGAAGTGGAAAGAAATATAAAAAATGCCATGGTGCATAACTAATATTTAGAGATAAAAAAAGCTGATCATAATGATCAGCTTTTTTTTTACAACAATAATTTTCGGGAAAGATTGCTTCCGAAATATTTTCAATTTTGGGAATTATCAAATTCTTCAACTATTTCAGTTCCTGCTGACTCTTCAACATTTTCATATCTATCAGTATTATAACTGGCATAAGCACTGATCAGATTAAATACCGCCAGTAGACCAATTAGAAAGAACATGAGTTTTCGCACATCTTTCTCCTTTAAGTTTTAAATCTATAAATAATTACGAATATATCATTCTAAAATATATATTCTAATGTATCAACATCTTCTTTATCTTTGAAAATGGAAAATTGCAAATGTTCGTATGTTTTAAAGCCACTGTTACCTATGTATCCCAGAAGTTCTCCTCTCTCGACAACTTGTCCCGGCTCTACAACAATGCTGTCAAGACAGCCATACATACTCTGAAAAGAACCACTGTGATTAAGCAATACAACACGTCCAAAATAAGAATTGTACGATGTATTTTTTACAATACCCGCTTTCGATGCATAAACTGCAGTTCCCCTGCTATTTATAATATCGATTCCATAGCTGTAATTCTTTAGACCTGTCGTAGGATCAATGGAACTTCCATAATTATTTTTAACCGATCCAGCGGAAGGAATTGTAAATCTGTTTTGAATTAATTTATTGATTTTGTCTTTATCCATAGCTATCTCGGGAAGAAATAACTCCTCACCAGTGTGTATCACTGATGAAAACAACTGATTAACATGAGTGATTTCCTGCAAATCCAAATTAAACTTCGTTGAAATAGATGTCAGCGTATCACCTTTGAGAACCCTGTAATAAATTCCGGAAATATTGGGTATTTTTATTTCAATCCCCGGTATCGGTAAAGAACTTGAATCAATATGATTTACGGAGAGCAGAGAATCCAGTGTTAAATTAAATTTTTCTGCAATTATTGAATACCTGTCATCCTCTCTCACAATATAGCTAGAAAGATAAAAAGATCCTTCTGGATTAGATGATCCCTTCTGTGGATTTTCAGGGAGCGGTATATCGACAAATGCTCTCAATGACCTATTGTTTTTACTCCTGGTACCGATATCATCAGGTAGAACAAAATTATGAAGTGTCATTTCAGGAGTTTTTATTTGCCAGAAAACATCACTGATATTGATGTATATAGAAAATATAAACAAAGCTGAGATAAAAGGAAGAAAGTAAAGAGAAATCGGGGTCCTCTTCAAATTCAGGGATCTCTTCATAGGAGAATATGATGAGACTTTCCGGCCTTTATACTGCCGTTTCTTTTTTAATATTTTCTGAGAATCTACTGATACAACCATAATACTATATGTTGTGTATCGACAATTTCCCTTCCCTATATTAATATTGTTTTAATTATGGTGTATTCATTGTCAAAGCAAATACTATTATTCATTACTGCATCAGCTTTTGCACTATTTATCTGTGTCAGTTTTTTTAAGATATATCAGGTTCATGAAAACTCCATGGAACCATACTTATACAATGGGCAGACCATTCTGATAATCAAAGAAAAAAGTCCCAGGAATGGGGATATTGTCGTATTTGAAAACCCGGAGGACAGCAGACTTGTCGTTAAAAGATGTATACTGTCACCGGGAGATAAAGTGATAATTAACAATGGCTCTCTAATAACTTCCAGACGGAGGATTCCTTTGACGGGTAAACAGTTAAAAAGACTGTCAGCTTTTGACTATATTCCAGAAAATATGTTTTTTGCAGCCGGTGATAATATATTTAATTCACATGACTCGAGAGATTACGGTCCTGTTTTCATAAAGAATTTGAAAGGAAGAGTCCTACTGATAAAATGATCTATATAGAAAAGCGGTTTAAGATATTCTTTATTATTTTAACTATTGTCTCAATAACTGTTCTCGGCAGATATGCTGCTATTATGCTCGTACCAGCTCCCGACAACAATACTGTAAATTTTCCTCAGGTTGAACGAGGTCCTATCCTCGATAGAAACGGACGATTACTCGCCCTGCAGACCGAATTGAATTCCGTTGAAACTTGGCTTCCCAATCTTGAGAATCCCGAAGAAACGGCTCTTTTACTTTCGGAAAATTTAACAGAAATCGAATACGAATCGCTTTTGGAGCTTTTTACTACAACTGAAAAAACAAATTTCATCTATGTGAAAAGAAAAATATCTCCCACAGAAACTGAAAAAATAAAGGATTTGCTGAACAGAGGATTTCTCAAGGGAATATCTATAAAACCTGAATACGGGCGAAATTACCCGGAAAAAGAATTGGCATCCCATGTCATAGGTTATACAGGAACAGACAATGTCGGTCTGGAAGGGATCGAATACAGATTTAACAGCATTTTATCCCCTCCCGTAATTTCAGGGAAACAGGATATACTTTATGGAAATCAGGTATATTTAACGATCGACCTGAACATACAATATATTGTAGAGCAGATTGCCGAAAAGGCCTATATTGAAAACAAGGCTGACAAAGTCATGATTCTTGTAATGGGAGCAAAAACAGGAGAGATCCTCAGTTATGTATCCATCCCCACTTTCGATCCCAATAATTTTCAGAAATACCCTCTATCAAATAGAGAAAATTATCCGGTTTCATTTGCCTATGAACCGGGCTCAGTCTTTAAAATATTTTCTGTAGCTTCATTTCTTGAATTAAACGGCATCACTAAGGAAGATACATTTGATACATCGGGAGGATACAATCCCGATATTTTTAGAAAATATGATATTACACCCATAACAGACCTTGGAAATTACGGAATTTTAAATGCCGAAACAACTCTTATAAACTCGAGCAATGTAGGCGTATCTTATATGTCGGAAACTGTAGAATCAAATGATTATTATAAAATCCTCAAAAACTTCGGTTTTGGACAAACAACTGGAATCCCTTTAAACGGTGAATCCAACGGAATCTTAAGTGAACCTTCAAAGTGGAATGCGAGGACCAAACCTACAATTTCATTTGGACAGGAAATTGCAACTTCAGCCATACAAATGATTACAGCCTCAACGGTTTTCGCCAATAGCGGGATTCTGTTAAAACCTCAAATTATTAAAAAAATTATAGCTCCTGATGGAACACTCATTAAAGAATATGGCAGGGAACCCATCCGAGAAGTAATATCGCCGGAAGTAGCTGATTCTGTATTAGAAATGATGCAGAAAGTAACCGAACAAGGAACTGCCAGAAGAGCTAAAATTGAGGGATTTAACATTTCTGCCAAAACAGGAACTGCTCAGGCTTACGATAGAGATACAGGCTTGTATTCTACAACAGATTTCCTAGGTTCCATTTTAGCAATTTTCCCCACAGAAGACCCGGAAATTATTGTCTATATTGTAATTGACAGGCCTATGGGAGATTACACATATGGGGGACGTATTGGTTCTCCTATGGTAAAGGAACTGGCTGAAGAGCTGATACCTATTCTTGGTCTTAATCTATCCAATTCCAAAAAATTTATCCATACGGGAAACATCAGATTGAGCCGTGAGAAGCTAGAGGCACTCGATGGTGAAATGCCTGACATGACCGGATCAGATAAACGCTCTGTTTTAAATTTTATCAAAGAATACAATCTCCGAAGCAATCTGAACGGTGACGGATGGGTCGTCTATCAATTTCCTCCTGCAGGAACTGTAATAACAAAAAATATGACTGTCTATGTGGAAATGAAATGAATCTTTTTAATTCCAATATGAATCTCCTTAAAAGAAGATTCCCCTATTTACATGACATGATCTTATCCTATTCATCAAATACGCTACATTATTCTGCAGAAATAAGCAGAAGTGGAGATCCCACATTGCAGATTAATGGAACATATATTCATTCAAAATTTGATCCCCGAAGGGAAGCTTCACGGTTTATCTCAGGAAAAATTTCCCCGGAAGCCGGGATTGTAATTTTTGCAGGTTTGGGTTTAGGTTACCATGCAGAAGAATTCATACGAATCGATAACGTCAGAGATATAATTATAGTAGAGCCTGATATTGATCTTTTTATTTTGGCCCTTCACGAACGAGAACTTTCATCCTTGATTCAATGCTCGCGAGTTCGTTTTTTGATAGGAGGAGAGCCGGAGGATTGTTCTCTTTTTCTGGAACAGCATCCTGGGAAAATTGTACAATTAATCATACTCCGCTCTCTCTATAGTATTAAACAGACCTTTTACGAACATCTAGAAATCTTCATTCAGAATTATGCCTCGAGAAAAGAGATCAATCTCAGCACATTAAAACGTTTCGGCAAGCTCTGGGTCAGAAATCTTTCTGAAAATGCCAGACAATTGGCAGACGCGCCGGGAATTAACACTCTTAAAGATTTGTTATCTTCATATCCCGCCCTTTTAATAGCTGCCGGTCCCTCGCTTGATCAGGTCAAGCCCCATTTGAAAGAATTGCAAAAACGATTTCTCACAATAGCTGTAGATACTTCACTGAGAGCCTGCATCGATGCGGGCATAGAACCTGACTTTACAGTTGTCGTCGATCCACAGTATTGGAATAGTCGTCATCTGGATCGCTGCAAAACAAACAAAACGATACTTCTATCGGAAACCTCAACCTACCCGACAGTATTCAGGCAGATCACAGGTAAGACTTTCCTCTGTTCATCGTCCTTCCCGCTGGGTCTTTATCTCGAGGAAAAGACTGAAATAAAAGGTAAATTAAAAGCCGGAGGCTCAGTTGCCACTGCAGCATGGGATTTTTGCCGGACCTTAAACATTGACGACATCTGGTGTACGGGACTCGATCTCGGTTTCCCGGGAAAGCAGACACATTGCAGAGGGAGTTTTTTTGAGCAGAGAGCTCACTGGCTTTCAGAAAGAGTCAGTCCCTCTGAAACATTTTCATGGCATGCGCTCAATGATGCCGGATTAAGTGCAGTAGAATCTAATAGCGGTACACTTACCTGGACCGATAAAAGAATGTCGGTTTACTCACGATGGTTTGAAGAACAAATGTTAAACTACAAAAATATACGCAGCTGGAATCTTTCCGAAGGGGGTATAAAAATACAGGGTATGCCTAAAAAATTCCTAAAGGAAGCTCTTGAAAAACCAATAATACGGGATGATCTGAATGATGCTCTTAAAACAGTGCTGCAAATACAAACCCCAAATTCTCTTTTGGAAAAACTCGATGCGGCAATGAATGAATTACTTGCCGGTCTTAGACACCTCAAAGGACTTTCAGAAGTAGGTTTAAAGGGTACACAATCGCTTAAAATAGCTTTTGAAAATAGAGAAGACCTTCAGCCCTATCTAGACAAATTAACAGAGCTTGATGAGAAAATTATCAAAAGTGTCAGTAAGGACATTGCGGGATTTATTCTACAGAACTTTATCTCCGGCATTATCAGAGATAATTCAGAAAAAAAGGGAGTCGAGATCATAAACAACTCCATTAATCTCTACAGAGAATTGCATAACTCTGTTCTATTTCATCTAAATCTTTTGGAAAAAACACAGTAAAAATCAAAAAAAAGCTTAAGGATTTCTCTACACTACCGATTTTAAAAGAGATAATCATATTCTTTCAATGTTATTCAAAAGGAATATGCGGTTTTGCAGGTGTCGACGTCCAGAACCTGCAGAGCCGTTTTTTTTCATTTTATAATTTAAAGCCTTATGAGTTGTTCTCTTATGGCAAATTTCACAATATCTGCAGTGCTTTTTAAATTCAACTTATTCATTATTTTATTTCTGTAGTTATCAACTGTTTTTTTGCTAATTTCCATCTTATGAGCTATCTCTTTTGCATTGAGTCCATTGGCTATGTGGGTGATGTGCTCTTTCTCTTTCCCACTGAGAATTAAAGACAATTCCAAATCTTTTTCCGGTGCGTTAATATAATAATGCAGGACATTACTGACAATCTTCAAAGAGATATATTTATCACCTTGCAGCAAAGTATAGACACAACGGTAAATTTCATTAAACAAACCTTCTTTAACAAGATATCCATCAACACCTCTCCTGAAAGCATCGATGAGAATATTTTTATCTTCTGAAATTGTAACAGCAATAATTTGAATTCCATTGAATTGCTTCTTAATTTTTTCTACGAGATCTAATCCCTCACTATAATTTTCGATGAGATCGATTACAATAAATTGAGGTAAAAGGATTTTACAGTTCTCTAGAATATCATCATATGTATTCCGGCAAATCATGGGAAACAGATCCCTCTTCAGGTCAATTATAGCTTTGATATTATCACATAAATCTTCATTGTCTGATGCTATCATTACAGTTGTCATATTTTCTGTATAACATTCTTTGAAAGAGCTGGCAACAATATCTTATTTAAACAGTTTATATTTTAATATAAATCCCCACCCGAATCCAACCATGGAAATAATAATAGAAAGGATATTAAACCAGTCTCCGAATCTGGTATAAAATGTTGTTTTAGAATTAAAAACAGGAACTTCGGCTAATAGATATCCCTCTGTAAAAGGCTCTAATTCGCCGATTCGCTTCCCGTTGGGATCAATAGCTGTAGTATAGCCACCATTGGTCGATCGTATCATTGAACGTCTGTTTTCAACTGTTCTGAAAACAGCTATTCCCATATGCTGAATATTGCATGCATGCTCGGGGGACCATGAATCATTTGTCACATTGAGTAGAATATCTCCCCCGTTCAATATAAATTCTCGTGATAAATAACCGAATGTATCTTCAAAACAGATCAATGGTGCGAGTTTAACTCCATCCTGTTCAAAAACAGTATACTCTTCACCTTTGGCAAAAAAGTTTACTTTAAGACTGAGTATATAATTGTATAAACGGGGCATTATTTTTTCGTAAGGAAAATGCTCGGAAAATGGAACCAGATGAGTTTTGTAATATTTTCCCTGTTGCTCCCCATTATCATAGTGAAGCACTGAATTGTAATTTAATCTTTCATTTCCATTGATAAAAAGATCATTATTCCCCAGAAATAAGGGAACATCTGTTTCATCCATAAAATCATACAAACTCTGGACCATTTCAACCCTACGCCTATCAGCTCTGGTTCTCATGTAATAATCTATAGAGGGAACAAAAGCTGTTTCAGACCAGATTAGAGCATCGGGATTCTCTTTCATCGCTTCTTTAGAGATTTGAAACAGCTTATCGAGTGCTGCTTCAAAAATCTCAATACCAGAACGCCATGAATTAATATTGTGCTGTATAAGTGCAGGTCTCCATACAGGTGATTTACTGTAGTCTATTTTTGCCACAACTCCGTAAATGTTGAATAGTAAAAAAAGGAGCAACCACAGCGCTGAAGGCTTAAACCAGACTCTGTAATTATCTTTAAAATGTTTTAGTCCTCTCTTCAGTGCATTTCCAAGGATGATGGAAGGATATATGACAATAAATGTGACTCCCGCTACACCTGTGATATCAGAAATTCCGATTAAAGAGAGAAAATTATATTGTGTGTATCCAATAACACCATATGAATACCCCAGGAACCCTTTTGTCCTGAGGAACTCATAAGAGATCCATATAAAAATCTGCAGTATATAGCCTTTTTTTGGGAAAAGACTATCTGCCAGCTTTAGAGCAGGAAATAAGACTATAAAATAAGAGGCATAAATAATGGGAACAACAATAAAAGCCACTGGATCAAAAGTCGCCAGCCAGTAATTAAATAGTGAATAACTTAAATATCCAAAAAATGCACCGTATAAGACCGCTTTGACATAACCAATCCTGTGTATGATTATAAAGACAGGTATCATTGATATAAATGCTAAAGGGGCGAAGCCCCAACGATTGATAAAACTGGGAAAAGAGAGGGCAAAAACCAGAGCTCCCACCGAAAGCAGCAGGAGCTCAAAAAATATATTCTGTACGTTTTTTCTGTTAAGTATATTCTTCATGAGAGAAGTATAACTTAATACATTGTTTTCCGTAAAGAGATCAGTTTATGCGAAGTTCTGTATCGCTATCAAATAGATGAAGACGATTCATTTTAAAATTTAGAAATAATGTATCATTGTATTGAAGTTTTGTTTCAGCAGGAACAATCATTTTAACAATGTTATCAGAAACATTTAAGGCAACTACCTGATGGGATCCCTGAGGTTCAATGACCATTATCTCATTTGAGAACAAAGCTTCAGATTCTTCCACAATTTCAATATCTTCTGGTCTAATCCCCAATATAATGTTCTTGCCTTCATAGTCAGCTAAGTTTTCGAATCTTTCCCTGGAGATTGAAAGGTTAAAATTTTCATTGGTGAGTGTTATATCTTTACCATCAATATGACAATGAACATTGAAGAAATTTGCCGGAGGTGTTCCTATAAAACCGGCAACGAACACACTGGCACTTCTAAAGTAGACATCATCGGGGGTCCCGATCTGAACAATTTCTCCATCTTTCATTATCACAATTCTATCTGCCATACTCATAGCTTCCGATTGATCGTGAGTAACAAAAATTGATGTAGCGCCTGTCTTCAGATGTATGGCCTTCAATTCTGTCCTCATTATAACTCTCAATTTTGCATCGAGATTGGAAAGTGGTTCATCCATAAGAAACAGTTTGGGTTTTACAACAAGAGCACGGGCCAAAGCGACTCGTTGCTGCTGCCCACCGGACAGCTGACCGGGAAGCCTTTCCAGTAACTCTTGAATTTTGACCATTTGGGCAGTATCTTCAACCCTTAGCCGAATCTCTTTCTTCGGAATTTTCTGAAGTTTCAGAGAGAAAGCAATATTATCGAATACAGTCATATGAGGCCAGATAGCATAATTTTGAAATACCATACTTATTCCTCTGTCCCGGGGAGCTTTATCTGTAATATCTTTTCCATCTAAAAGTATTGTACCTCTAGTAACTTCCTCCAAACCGGCAACCATTCGCATTGTAGTGGTTTTTCCGCAGCCCGAAGGTCCGAGAAGAACTATAAATTCTTTGTTTTTTACTTGAAGATCCATTTTTTTTACTCCCCAGACCTTCTTTGAATAACGTTTTGCTATATTTGACAATTCTAATGTAACAGCCATACCTTCTCCTGTTTAAACTTTAACGCCACCCCACATCTGGAGTATATATTTTCTGATAATTAGTGTAAAAATTATAGCCGGCAATGCCTGTGTTATACTTCCGGCCGTAATCAGATTTACCTGACTTTGAGATCTGATTAGTGCTTTGTAAACAACCACAGGAAAAGTGGGGTTGAACTGAGTCAGAACAATGGCACTTATGACTTCATTCCACGAACCGATGAAGGCATACATTGCACAGGCAGCCAGTCCGGGTAAAGCAAGCGGCAGAGTAATATGCCAAAAGGCACCAATTCTGTTTGTTCCGAAAATCAAAGCTGCTTCTTCAAGTGAAACGGGTATCGACATAAAAACGCTTGCTGTAACCCAGATGCTCATAGAAATCTGTCCAACAGCATACACTAACGAGAGACCCAGAGGTTTGTCTGTAAGTCCCATTTTCGCAAGAATGATCACCATGGGAATTGCAATGGATACTGCAGGAAACATTCTGACAAATAAGACACCTATTTTAAGTATATTTTTTCCCTTGAAGAAATATCTTGCAAAAGCATATCCGGCCATGCCACCTATGGATAGCGATATCAAAATCGTAAATAATGCAACCATTAAGCTTCTTAAGACCGAAGGGCCTGCATCTCTCGTGACTTGAAAAAAAAGGATATAATTTGCAAACAAATCTTTTCGTGCTGAAAATCGGATTTCCCCGTCCCGGTCAACAATGCTGAGATAACTGTTGATATCTTCAATTGAGATCTTGCAGTTGGCCTGTATTTTGATATATTTGCTAAGTTTAGTAAGATCCGTCTCAGAGTTGTTGAATGAAATGGGACCGAAACCAGCAAAATCTTTTTTCGATTTATTGTAGATATACAGATGATACCCTTCACTATCCTTATCGATCATAAATTCTGCTTTTACTGAAGGGACAAGAGGTTTTGGCCATTCGGAATAGGTTTCATAATCAGACATAAAAGAAAAAGAGAATAGAAAAAATAATGGGAATATAATAATCAGGGCAATACCTGCAACTACGATATAAAGCGAAGTCAGCCTGGCTGAACGAAAAATGTTTCGTTTTATGGAATTATTCACTATCACCGTCCTTTTTCTCAAATGAACCTGATACTTTAAGATAAAGAATTGCCACCAGTGAAACAATTAGAGCCACAATCACAGAGAGAGCCATACCAATTCGAAGAAAGAACTCAGAACCAAGTTCGTCTACATTCAATACGACCTGTTCCAGTAAGACTGGAATTCTGTTAAAACCAAATATCATAACAATTATCAGCCAGATTTGAATAGCAGAAATAATTCTCAATATCATAGCAGTCGTTATAGTTGGTTTAAGCATAGGAATGATTATCTTCCTTAAAACTTGAAACCTGCTGCCGCCGAAAATATATCCGGCTTCTTTCATATCATTACCAATGCCTTGTAGCCCTGCCAGAAGAATAATCATGACAAAAGGGATAACCTGCCATGCATCTACAATGATTATAAGCAGCATCGATGCGTATTTACCTCCAGCTAAAAAAAGGAACTTTCCCGCATCATCTATAAATCCAAAGGTCATTAAAAAGCTATTTAACCAACCTCTGGTGGCAAAACCTGACGTCCAGATAGCACCGACAGCAACTGCGGGAAGTGCCATCGGGATCATGGCAAGAAAAAGAAAAACTGAAGAACCTTTGAATTTTATATTGATCAGCAGAGCCAAACCAAAAGCAAGAAGGAATTCAACTGTTACTGAAAAAACAACTAATATACCTGTATTTATAACAGACTGATAAAATACAGGATCTTTAAAAATATAAATATAATTACTTAATGTCCACTGATCCTCTATATCCTTAAAACTTCCGATTACAGAATTAATCACAGGGAACAGCCAGAAAATGAAATAGTAGATTATTACCGGTGCAATAAGCAGATAAGGCATAATCTTCCTACGTGTTTCCATACTTAGTAACAACTGGGGATTTTTCATAGTCATCATTAACCTACTGATTGCGGCCGGAAATTCCGGCCGCTATTTTATTATTTCTTTAGAGCATCCAGTCTGTTCTGTGCTGCATCCAATACAGCCATATCAAATTCCCCTGTTCCCAGGATCATTTCTGAAAAGACATCATCATAGACCTGTTTAACAGCTCCCCAGGAAGTATACTCGCTGGCTGGAACACCGGATAAAACTCCATTCTGAAGAACCATTACACCTTTTTTGATAACTTCATCAATCGGAGAATCTCCAAGGACTTCAATTGCCTCATCAATAGGAGGCAGGAATCCTCCTGTACCCCTGGCAATTCTCACGGCGATATCGGGACGTGTCATAAATTCTATAAATTTCAAGGCAAGATCTCGATTCGGTGCTCCGACTGGAAGAGAAAAACCACTTGCTCCTGCAATTGATCCAATACCTGCAGGTCCTTTAGGGGCTGGAGCTATAATATAGTTAGTCGGATTAGATCTGTAAGCTTCACCCATACGTGCCATATGAGCAACAGTCAACCATGTTTCTCCACTTTTCATAGGGATTGTCACATTGTCATATGTCATAACTGTCGGAGAATAAGAATCTTTCATTTTAGTGAGTAATTTCCATCCCTTGGCAGCTCCTTCGGAGTTTATTACAGGAAACTCTCCTCCAAATGAGAGAAACATTCCGCCATACATATAAATGAGACTTTTCATCGGAACACCTGTAACAGCAGTTTTTCCTTCGCCTTCTCCTTTAGCAATGGCTACAGCCCAGTTTATATACTGCTCCCATGTAATGTTCTGGACATCAGTTCCTGCCGGTAGATATTTCATGGCATCTTTATTTGCAAGCATCAGATAGACATCGGCACCTACAGGAGCAAAATATGTTTTCCCACCAGATGAAGTTGTGCTCATAAAAGCTTCTGAAAATGTTCTGTCATTCCATTCATTAACCGGTAGTGCTTCCACATAACCGTTTTCTATCCATTGAGGCATCCAGCCGGTACCGGCAATGACAACATCTGTTGTATACCGTCCGGTTTCACTTTGTAACCTGGCTCTTTTCAGAAGAGGTTCGTCATCCAGTATTTCAAATTTTATGATAGCATTATTTTCAGCTTCAAATTCCGGAAATATTTCATCATACAGAAATTTTGTTTCTGTAGCTCTTGAATAGAGTCTTGATGATACGACTAATGAAGTGGGAGAATTAGAATCTTCACCTGATTGTCCTCCTGCGAGTAATAGACCAGTTGACATCAATGATATCAACAGAAGAGAAACTATAGCTTTTCTCATTGGAAAGCCTCCTATTTATTTTCAATGCCTACCGCAACGCGGCTCCGGCATTATTTAACATTTTCAAATACTGCTTGTTATATAGGGGCAGTTCACCTTTGTAATCGGGATAATCTATTATGAAATCGAAATCATCGCTATTTTCTAATTTTTTAATTTTAGATTTTGTAACGATGAAAGTAGTGTTTTTCGCAAAGATCTTTATAAGAGACAAGTCATTTTTTCCAAAGGGATTACCACCTCGTAATGTCCCGCCTTCGAGGATATTGAGATCGCGAAAAGTCATTTCAAACCTGTCGGCTCTGTAATAATCAGAAACACCCTGAATCCACACTTTCATACCTAAATTATGTATGCGGTCAATAATTCTGTTATACCCTTCACCCCAAACATCACCACACTCTTTCGCTGCAGCACGCCCTCCGAGTTGATCGAGCTGAACCGTATCAGCTCCACAGTCCGCAAGTATTTGAGCCCACTCCAATAGACAATTCCCCCATTCTATTGAAGATGGATTCACGACGTAAAAAATACGATTTTGATATTTTTCCTCTATTAACGAGCCCCTATTATCTCTGAGCAATGCCTCTTTTAAACGGGGAAACTGAATCAGAGCTTCCGAATCTACAATCCTTCCATTGAGGTAAAAGGATGTTTCAAACCCCATGTCTTTTGTCTGAATTAAGGCGGACTTCAAAAGCTTCTGCCCGCCCAGCAATTGTGAAGGGGAATAATCGGGATAGAGAATATCATGGCCTCTAGCATATCCGAATATATGAATGCACGAAGTGTCGGGATTATAGTTTTCATTTATCAAACCTGCGATCTGAGGAATAACATTGAACCCGAGATCTTCCGGTACTGAACATTTCCCATATGGACCAATAAGGCCTAATTGAAACTGATGTTTTAATGTATCTTTTTTATTATTGCGTACTTCCAGATAATTTGAAAAAACCGTTTCATCTGAAATTCGAAGGCAATGCCAGCACTGATGAATTGCTGTGATATTTATAGAAAGAGCCTTATCATTTTCTCTCTGAAGCCGTATATCACAAACTCGTCCGGCTTCATCGCGATCCATATAGATCAGAAGACTTTCCCCATCACCATTTCTGATCAAAAAAGCCATGACTGATGCAGTTGCCGGATAGGAAATAGAAACTCCCTGAGAAGTATTTTCAAGAGAAGCCAGTTTTTTAACAGCTTGAGACACTGTGAATCCTTCACCTTCTCTGTTGGGCCAGACCATATAAGCATCACCTTCTATCAACCAGGATATTTTTTGCACACCCCCATTTATAGAGATCGTTTTGTAATATTTATCCTGTTCTGTGATCTTATGAGATAGTGAATTTATCGAGCATTTGAAAATATCACTTCTGTATAAATCAGTCTTCATAATGCTCCATGGCGATTGTCATCAATTTACTGAGAGATTTTCGGGAATTGTTTTTTTCTGCCAGATCGTAATTGTTATTCAGATCACTCATTATATCTTCAGACAAGAGTGTTTCTATGACCTCATTACAAACCTGGTCAATTTTATTATCACTCAATTTTATTAGCCCGGATTTTTTATCAGTTTGGACCTTATTCCCGAGACTGATAAATTTATAGCCTTCATCTTTTATATCTTTTATGAATACAGAATATTCAAATACAAGAACAGGTTTTTTTGCAAATACAGCTTCCAGAAACTGATTACCCCAACCTTCAACCTGACTGGGAAAGGAGACTATATCGGCATAGGGATATGTATCAAAGAGGGAATATTTCTTTAATCCTCCTGCTTCATTTCTCTCAGCAGCAACTTTAGACCCTAAAAAATAATGGGGGATATTCTGATCTGCCATCATTTTTTTTAGTGAATCCAGATAGGTAAGGGCTTCATCTTCAGCATATCCCGCTAATAAAAAAACAAACCGGGAGTCCTCCTTAACCATTTTACCGTTATATAATATTTTCCCTTTTAATCGATTTAAGTATTCCGGTTCATTCAGCCTTTTAATGATGGGAGGAATTAGCTCAATTCCTTTACGTTTTACGATACGGGTGGCTTGAAGAATAAAAATATCATCCTCATTCATTGAAAAATCACTCGGTAATGTGGAATTAAAAGAGTCTTTTAACCAGGGGGCAATTTGAAAATCGAGTGTATCGGGAATGATAAAAGATTCTATTCCGGTTTTACTTAAAAGCTCTGTACCGGCAATGGAATTGATCACAGCGTGTTTGAGACGAGGAAGAACGGGAGGTACGTATTGATCCATGTATTTTTGGATTTCCCGTCCGACTGGCTCTTTGAGGTGTTCTCTTTCCCAGTAGAAATCATGATGAGTTGCCAGAGCCGGAATATTCCTTTTTTTTAGAACCTCGTAAAAAGATTTAGCACAAGGGATATTTCTCCCATGTGAAAAAATATTATGAAGCAGTATAAAATCGGGATTTAATTCATCTAATATACGATTGAGTTTAATACTGAATAGATCTGAGACTTTACCTATTTCTTTTAATAAATCAGCTTCACTTCGGAAATCTTTTAATTCAGAAAAGGCATTATCCGTAATTTTCCGAATTTCAGGAAGATCAAAATTAAGTTCATCAATAACATAATCTGCACCTTTGCTATTAGGACCTGCAAGGAGATATACATTCCATCCGGCTTCTTTCAGCACATCCACTCTCTTATCAATCTCCAGAGAGACTCCATCTGTCCAACCGACCCTGTAATGACAGATTAGAACCGTTTTTTTAGCTGTAACTACTGATTTCATCTATATTTGATGCTCCACTTCGATAATTATTGAACTAATTAAAGATTAACACCAGCAACATGACATGTCAAGTTAAAGATATAGTGAAATATTTTTACTTCCTGACATGTTATATATTCCTTGATTTAACCTTATTCAAATGGTATTATTTGATAAATATGATTCCAGCATACAGAATAATTATTAATAGTCTGACTGATAAAATACAGAGGGAAATTTATAAACCGGGAGAAAAGCTGCCCTCAGAATCTCAACTGATGGAAGAGTTTAATACAAGTCGTATAACTGTGACGAGAGCTCTGAAAGAATTAGAATTAACTGAAGTAATTTTCAGGATCAAAGGTAAAGGTTCCTTTGTTTCCGAAAATAAAATTATCAGAAATAAAATTATCTCTTTGATAATTCCCCATAAAGCTGATTTTTTTTCCGGTGGACAACAGTATATCCGAAGTGTTTACAAATATTGCAAAAAAGCCGGATATTTGTGTTCTGTACATTATTCAGAACAATCCTCTTCCAGGGAAAAAGATATTCTTGAAGAACTCATTAATCACAACATAGCCGGAGTCATTTTCTATCCCATAAGCAATAAAAACATTGATTCTATTTCCCGCTTGCTCATCAGTGGATGCCCTATTGTGCTTCTCGATAGAAAACTGGAAGAAATAGACATCCCCGTCGTAGAATCGGACAATTTAAATGGTGCCTATAATTTAGTCCAATACATGGTAGATATGGGTCATAAGAAAATAGCTTTTATCGGAGAATTGGACTCAGATTCTGCCAGGGAACGGTACAAAGGTTATTGCCGGGCTCTCTATGACAATAAAATAGTTATAGACAGCGGAATAGTCATATCTCAATACAGTGATTTACTTCAGCAGGACAAGCAACACATACTCTCTGCTGAAAACGCCTTGTCCCTTGTTGATCTGTTGGACAAAAGTGTCAGTAATGTAACGGCACTCTTCTGCATAAATGATTATGTTGCCTTCCGCATAAGCGAAGCACTAAAAATAAGAAATAAAAAAATCCCCCAGGATATATCTATCGGAGGCTTTGACAATCTTCATTATTTCCCGGAAAGATCTATAGAACTGGCTACCGTTGAACAGGATTTCAGCCAAATAGGACAATCCTCTGTAGACCTGATGATTAAACTTATAAATAGATCAGAAGAATATGAGTTGGAGAACATTATAGCTACAAAACTGATAAAGGGAAAAACAGTAAAAAAAGTATAATTTCTTTACCTCTTTTATTTCAACTGTTATACTTTTCCTCATGAAAGATTGTTATGCAGCACTAGATATCGGTGCGGGTAGAGGAACTAAAATAGGGTTATTTTCAAACGAGGAAGATCTAATCGCTGAAACCCTGATGCCTTTGCACAAATACGATGAAAACTTTAATACATTCGCTGAAAATATTATTGATAAAATAGGCGAAATTTCCGGAAACAATAAAGATTATAATATACTTTCCATTGGTATTTCAGCCGCGGGTATTTTAAAAAGGGATGGGTCTTTCCAGCTTTTCCAGAATTGCCCCCAGTACAATGGTCACAATATAAAACAATCTCTTGCTGATGCTTTCCAGGTACCGGTTTCCATAGATAATGATGCCAATGTCGGCGCACTTGCCGAATGGAGCCTTATGAAAATGGAATTGCTCTACTGGGTATTCGGTGGAGGATGGGGCGGAGCCTGGATTGACAGAGAAGGTAATGTCCGATATCCCACACACGATTGGGATGGTAAAGACCGCACTCTCCATATGACTAATGAGCCCGGTTATGCTATAGGGCTCGATAAGTGGAAGCTGCGTTCTTTTTTTAATGAGATAAATGCTTCATTCGAATTGTTTGAATTAAATCTTAGAGATGAAAATCTTCCATCTACTTACGATTCAGGACCTTCTGGAAACCCCGATACAGTGAGAGCAGAACTGCTTTTATCCGGTCCGGGCCGCTGTAGACTCTTCAGAGCAATCATCGGAAATGATGATTTTTATACACAGTACCTTGATATTCATGAAGTGAATGAGATGACAGATCCGGCTATAGCGGGAAAACATATCAGCAAATTATCTCGGATGAGGGTGGAATCTGCTGTCAATGCAGATAGACTCTATGGAAAACTGCTGGCTGAAGCTGCAAGAGTCCTTTTGAAAGAAGCCGAAAAAGATGGACTCCCCAAAGGGTCTCCCATCTGCATGGGTGGTAAACCCAGTTACGCACTCCCTTATTTTGGACCTTCAGCTCAAAGACTTTTAGGTAAGATGGGTTTTCTCAACTACCTTCGCCCCTCAATTCTTGATGAGAGAGGAGCCAATGCTAATCTGATAGGGGCTTCAGTTCTTGCAGAAAGAGCGCTAAAAGGCATTTATCCTATGTGAGGAAAACATTGTAAAAAAAAAGCCGGTAAATACCGGCTTTTTTTTTATTTATTTTTTATTGTGTATTTTTCTATCATGAGCAGAAAGATATACTTTTCTGAGTCGAATCTTTGATGGTGTTACTTCAAGCATTTCATCGTCGCCAATAAATTGAAGACCTCTTTCCAGTGTCATGGAAATAACAGGTGTCAATGATACTGCTTCATCCTTAGCAGATGCCCGCACATTGGTCAGATTTTTTGTACGACAGGCATTTACATTGAGGTCGCCCTCTTTGTTGTACTCACCAATCAGCATTCCCTCATAGACATCATCACCTGGAAGTACAAACAAACGCCCTCTGGGTTCCAGGTTAAAGAGACCATAAGGGACGGCTTTACCTGATCTGTCTGCAACGAGACTCCCTGTATGTCTTACAGGAAAATCACCTCTATAAGGCTCATAACCAGCTAAGAGAGAGTTCATAATCCCTGTACCACGAGTGTCGGTGAGAAACTCATCCCGATAACCTATCAATGATCTTGAAGGTACTGAAAATTCAATTTTAACACGACCACTTTGTTCATATGTCATAGCAGTCAATAGGGCTTTTCTCTTGAGAAGTTTCTCTGTGACAGCCCCGCTGAATTCTTCTGCACAATCTACAGAAAGGTTTTCGATGGGTTCCATTCTTACACCATCTATCTCTTTGTATATTACCTGAGCTCTACCGACAGAAAGTTCATAACCTTCTCTCCGCATCGTTTCGATGAGAATAGCCATCTGAAACTCTCCACGCCCCTTAACAACAAAACTTTCTTTTTCATTAGAACGCTCCACCTGCATGGAAACATTGAGCATAGTCTCTTTCATGAGACGATCATAGATTTTTGTTGCCTGAACATGTTTTCCATCTAAACCCGATAGAGGGGAAGTATTTTTTGAAAACTTCATAAAAACGGTAGGTTCATCAATTGTAAGTCTCGGCAGAGCTTCTTTATTGTTAACATTACAGATAGTGTCACCAATTGTAACATTATCAATTCCGGACAATACAATGATGTCCCCTGTTTCAACTTTTGAAGCTTCTGAAAGAACCGGACCATTATAGACCTGTATCTTGGAAACTTTTAAAGGAGCAGCTATGCCGTTTTCACCAATACAAAGGAGTGCTTCTTTTGCTTCTACAGAGCCGTTTATAACTTTACCTATAGCAAGTCGTCCAAGATAATCTGAATAACTGAGGTCTGAAACAAGCATCTGGAAAGGTTTTGTATCATCAAATGCCGGACCTGGTATTGTTTCGATTATGAGATCCATCAGAATATCAAGATTTACACCTTTCTCTTCGGGAGTCTTCATCGCAATACCGTCTTTACCAATTGCGTAAAGAACGGGACATTCAAGCTGTTCGTCATCTGCATCGAGGTCTATTAGTAAACTATAGACTTCATCGAGAACTTCAGCGCTTCTGGCGTCAGGCCGATCGACTTTATTAATTACAACGATAATAGGAAGACCTGATCTCAATGCTTTATCAAGAACAAATCTAGTCTGGGGTAAAGCCCCTTCAGAGGCATCTACCAGCAAAATGACCCCATCGACCATTGAGATTGCTCTTTCTACTTCTCCACCGAAGTCTGAGTGACCTGGTGTATCAAGTATATTAATCTTTGTTCCTTTCCATTGGACAGAACAGTTTTTTGCTGCAATTGTAATTCCTCGCTCACGCTCGAGGTCCATGCTATCCATCAGTCTGTCATCAACATCCTGACCTTCGCGAAAAAGCCCGCTCTGCTTAAACATGGCGTCGACAAGTGTTGTCTTACCATGGTCAACATGGGCAATAATAGCGATGTTACGTATATTCTGGTTATTTGTCTTATTCATTAGAGAATGTATAACACTCTATCCGTATACCTTCAAGTAGTAACAACTTATATATAATAAGATTGACGTAGACTTAAATGAATTCATATAATAATACATTATTATTGGAGATTTTTGATGGAATTCATTTTATATTTTCTTTTTGCTTTGACGATTACCCTACTGTTCATTTTTTTACTAAAATCCAGGTCAAAATACCGGAATATCCATCAAAAACTTTTAACTTTCTCAAAAAACAAAGAATTATCTGTTGATGAAATAATCCTTTATTTAGAGGAAAAATTAAAATTTTCTTCGCAGGAAATGCGGAATTCAATCATAACTAATCAATCATTTTTGTCAGATATTCTAAACGATACAATCTCTGTTAAAGATGGATTCAATGAAATTCTTCAAGGTGCAGCCGATGTGGGGAAAAAGACTGAAGAAAAAATGTCACTCGTCGGAGATGCGGCAGAAACCTCCAGGAATATTGTCACCGCCGTTGCCAGCATTACAGAAAATATGGAAGGCCAGGTAGAGACTTTTGAAAAAACTATTCCCCGGCTCAGACGATTCATAACAAAAACATCTCTTGTACGGGACCAGTCTGTAGAGAGCCTTAAAGGTTCTGATAATCTTGTTGAACTTCTACGCAGCGGACAGAGCACAATGAACCAAACCTTCAAAGCGATAGAAATGATAGCTGAGGCAGAAAAACTAGTTCGCCAGAGCCTGTCCCGAATATCTTCAATAGCATCTCAAATTAATATTCTCGCAATGAATGCAGCTATTCAAGCTGCCCATGCGGGCGATGCTGGACGAGGATTTGCCGTTGTGGCTTCCGAAGTGAGAACACTTGCCGAAGATAGCGCCAAGACTGTTGATACGATCAGCTCTGAAATCGAGGAAATGGATAAACGAGTTCTAAAAGGGCGGGAATTGACCGAGAAAACAATATCTCTTTTTTCTTCCATCCATAATGATATTGAAACGTCTAACAATCTTATTTCCGGTATAGACAATACTCTGGAACAGCAGCTTATGGAAGCCAGCGAGATGATACCCGAACTGGAATCTCTCGTATCGGGGATTAAAAACCTGAAAGAATCGACAGCAGAAGAGCAGAAAAAAACTGATACCATAGAATCTACAATGGATCAAATTTCCTTAATCTCAAGTGATATACAAGAAGGCGAAAAACAGCTGATAAAAAAAGATTATGAAGTTCTCCATATAATCGAAAAGATTATCAGCAGTTTAAAAAAATAGTCTTGTAATTTTTTTCAACATCAGTAAACTGCTCTAAAACGATTCTATAGGGAGCATCATGTTGAAAAAACATATGGTCATTTCAGTCTTTTCTAACGACAGACCCGGTATCATTGCCGATATATCCAATGTAATATTTGAATTGAATGGAGATCTTGCAGATATGAGCCAGTCAGTACTGAGTGGCTTTTTCAGTATGATGGTCATCGCAGAATTTGATAATGCCGTCACTGAGAAAATTATCAGGGAAAAAATAAATACAATTCCATCAGAAACAGAGTTGAGCAGTATTGTCAAAGCAACAGACAAATTATCAATTCAAACAGAGATCAGACCTCATGGTGATATCTATATCGTTACGGGTCAGGGAAAAAACAGAACAGGTCTCGTGGCCGCGATGGGAGCTTTTTGTCGTGATCGCAACATCAATATAATCGGCTACGATACAATGTTATCGGGAGAGACCTATTCTATGATGCTGGATATCGATATTCCCCCCACACTCTCAGTAGATTCAATCCATAAAGAGTTGGACCAAATGGCTGAAAACCTCGGTCTTAAAATTGTAATGCAACATAAAGATTTATTTAAATCAGTCAATGAAATAACTCTTTGAGAAGGAAATAAAATGAAATCAGACCATATATTATCTACTATAAACATGATCCAGAAAGAAAACCTTGATGTGCGTACAGTAACAATGGGGATTAATCTTATGGATTGCAAAACAGGGACAATAGATGAAACCTGTAGCAGGATATACAGTAAAATAACAGATAAAGCGGGAAAATTTGTTGAGACCTGTAATAAAATCAGTAAGAAATTTGGAATTCCCGTAGTGAATAAACGCATATCCATTACTCCCATTGCCCATATAGGGGCGGGATTTAAAAAAGCGGATTTTGTACAGATGGCCAAAATACTTGATAAAGCAGCTGAAGACGTTGGAATCGATATACTCGGTGGATTCAGCGCACAGGTTGAAAAAGGAATGACTCCTTCTGAATTGGAATACTTCCAATCTCTTCCGGAAGTTTTATCAACCACGAAAAGAATTTGTGCTTCGGTAAATATTGGTACTACCAAAAAAGGGATCAATATGGATGCCCTGGCTCTTTGCGGAAAGACTGTGAAAGATGTAGCCGAAGCGACGAGAGATCAGAATGGTTTCGGTGCTGCAAAATTTGTCGTGTTTTGTAATCAACCGGGAGATAATCCATTTATGGCTGGCGCGATTCACGGCCTGGAGGAAGCCGATGTTGTTTTAAATGTCGGAGTCAGCGGCCCGGGCGTTATAGCAAGAGCCCTGGAAAGACTTATTGAAAACAGAGGCAAAGACAATTTAAAGTTGGATGAAATTGCCGAAGAGATAAAGCAGACAACCTTCAGAGTCACCCGTTGTGGCGAACTCATTGGACGGGAAGTATCAAAAGAGATGGATATTGAGTTCGGTATAGTCGATCTTTCACTGGCTCCTACTCCTGCTGTCGGTGATAGTGTCGGTGAAATATTTCAAATTCTCGGTGTGGACGATGTTGGTGCTCCCGGTTCTACAGCTATTCTCGCCATGCTCAATGATGCGGTTAAAAAAGGTGGGATATTTGCCAGTAAAGCTGTTGGCGGTCTCAGTGGAGCCTTTATCCCGGTAATGGAAGATTCAGTTCTTGCAGATGCTGTAGGCAACGGTTCACTCTGTCTGGAAAAACTGGAAGCCATGACTTGTGTCTGCTCAGTCGGTCTGGATATGGTTCCCATTCCCGGATCTGTTGATGCCGATACCATATCTGCCATTATCGCCGATGAAATGGCTCTGGGAATGATCAACCAGAAAACAACAGCGGCTCGTTTAATACCCGTTCCCGGCATGGATGTAGG
>JADGDJ010000379.1 GCA_016744925.1 Spirochaetaceae bacterium | reverse complement strand
ATCTAATTTTATCAGCATTTCCTCAATAGATGAATGAAGTTTTTTCCTCATCTCTTCTGTATAAGGATTAAATTTCTGTAAATCCAGAAAAAGCTGCCATTGGTCGTTACATGTCATCTGAACAATATGAAGCAGGTCTTCGTAACCAGTCGTAGAGATTCTACTGGGCTGCAGTTTTAGCAGATCTAAAGTCCTACCTATAAAATGGGTTATCCCCTGAGAATAAGCCGCTTCGTGATCGTGCTCTTCTGCTGTAAGCTCTTCAATCCTCAACTGGAGTTGTGAAAAAAATCCGAGTATAGTATTGAGTTTTTCCCTATTGATTCTCTCGGCACAAACGGCAATCGGCAGTCCCTCAACGCCATTTCGCCCCGAATCGGGACCGAACATGGGATGAGTCCCCAGAATAGACACGTCTTCCGGCAAATATTTTTTCATCATACTGACCGGATACACTTTGACTGAGCAAGTATCGGCAATGACCGCTCCCTTTTTTAATTTCGGGGATATTCTCTTACAGACTGTTTCCATTGAGGAGATTGAATTGCAGAGAAAAATTATATCACTTCTGCAGAGCTCATCTTCTGTTACAAAGTTGACACCATCCGGTGCGGCACTGCTTCTTGAATAAGCCTGAACAGGCGCTATTTTACTTAACGTTGAAGCCCAAAATGATCCAAAACGACCAAGGCCGTAAATTCCAATTACCATATTCCGGCTATATTACAATAAATAAATCGTTCTGAACAGATCCTGCTACAGAAACGGTTGTAAACAATAATGAGAATTGGATATATTTAATACACTGAAAGATAAATGAAGAAACTCGCAGCATTTTGCTCCGAGGTATTATGACTTGCGAATAAAATTATATTTATATAGGAGATTTCAATGTCATTCGTTGAAGAGATGAAAGCGAAAGCTGTAAACATGGGAAAAAAACTGGTTCTTCCCGAAGGTACTGAACTGCGTACTATCGAAGCGGCTCGAATCATCACAGATGAAAAAATTGCATCTGAAGTAATACTGGTAGGAGCAAGTGGAGAAATCGAAAAAGCGGCCGAATCTATCGGTGTGGATCTTGCTGGAATTACAATATCCGATCCTGAAACATCCCAATTGCTTGGGACATATGGTAAAGAGTATTTCGAATTGAGAAAACACAAAGGTCTCAGTGAAGAAGATGCCGTTCAAGGGATCAAAGATCCTTTAAAATGGGGTGCCATGATGGTTCGTCTCAATGATGCCCATGCCATGGTTGCCGGAGCGGATAACGCAACAGGAAAAGTACTCGTTGCGGGATTTACCATAATAAAAACATCTCCCGGTGTCAGCTCGGCATCATCCTGTTTTGTAATGGATTTTCCCGATAAACAATGGGGGAATGAAGGGATGATGATTTTCTCAGATTGTGCGACTATACCGGATCCCACAACAGAACAGCTGGCAGAAATCGCTATGCAGGCTTCTCAGTCATGCAGGACATTTCTACAGACTGAACCAATAACAGCGATGCTCTCCTTTTCGACAAAAGGTTCTGCAAAACATCCCAATGTTGACAAAGTCACCAATGCATTGGCACTGGTTCAGGCAAAAGCTCCGGAACTGCTTATCGACGGAGAGATGCAGCTGGATGCTGCGATTGTCCCCTCTGTTGGAGAGAAAAAAGCACCGGGATCTAAAGTCGCCGGTAAAGCCAATACACTCATCTTCCCGGATCTTCAATCGGGTAATATCGGATACAAGCTGGCTCAAAGATTTGGTAATGCCGGTGCTTACGGTCCTTTCCTTCAGGGATTTGCCAAACCGATCTCCGACCTATCGCGAGGTTGCTCTGTTGAAGATATCGTTAACACCTGTTCTGTAACCATGACTCAGGTAGAAGATTAGATTTACAGGCCGTTGCAAAAACGGCCTTTTTTTTTAACTATCCCCTTTAGGTTCTTGAAAACATTTCATCAATCAATATAGTAAGTATATGAATATTATTATTAATGGTTACGGCCGAATGGGCCGGGAAATCGAACAGATTCTCATAGAACGGGGAGATACAGTCTCGGCCCGTATTGATAAGGGTGGTTCTGGGGACTATCTGTCCCTTACAAAAGAAATTTTGGAAAAATACAAACCCGATGCCGTTATCGAATTTGCACTTTACGACTGTGTTATAGAAAACGCCCGTTTATGCAGCAGCTTACAAATTCCCGTAGTAACGGGAACGACCGGCTGGAATGACAAAGTGGATGAAGTCCGTGAAATTGTAGAATCGAATGATTCGACTTATCTCTACGGATCCAATTTTTCCATCGGAGCCCATATGTTTTTCTCAATTGTTGAAAAGGCCGCTTCGATGATAAACCCACTTCCCGAATATGACATTTTCATGACAGAGACTCATCACAACAAAAAAGTGGACTCTCCTTCGGGAACAGCTCTAACAACCGCTGAAAAAATAATTCAAAATAATAATCAAAAAACAACTATTGTAAAAGATGCTCTCAGCAGACAGATTGAGAAACACGAGCTTCATGTATCATCCCTCAGGGGAGGAAATGTACCGGGCACCCATTCTGTTATGCTCGACAGCATTGCCGATCCAATAGAGATAACTCAC
>JADGDJ010000378.1 GCA_016744925.1 Spirochaetaceae bacterium | reverse complement strand
ATCCATACTTTTTCTCTTTAATATAGTGGTTATTTTCTCTTTTTCCCTTATTTTTCTCCTTCCGCTAATATTATTGAGTGGAAGTTACTCTTCAGTCTTCTGGTTGGACAATTGGTATCTTGCGGCAATTTTCCTCATTCTCATAGCATCACTCGATGGATATTTCATATCCAACTGGAATTTATTCATATATCTTGAGAAAGAAGACTGGAATAACCTGACTCTTTATCTTGAAGACAAAATCTACCAGAAGGGACAGTTTCGAAAGAATTACATCAGGTTGATGATCAATACTTCGCTGGCAGTTTCAAACCTTGATAAGATAGATCGATTGGCAAAAGAGATCAGTGAGAGAAAACCGGGACTTCTTCCCCGTTACGCACTTCTTCTGGGGATTCCCCTATTCTTGCGGGATAATAGTGATGAGGCTCTCATTCATTACGGCAAATACAAAGATATAGAAACAACATCCAACCTCGATTGGGTTAAATGGGTTTATGCATTTTCCCTCATCCGAGAACAGAATAGAGACATGGCTCAGGTCGTTCTACTCGAAATTCTCGATGATAAAACTGATGATGTATTAAAATTACTGACACTCTATTCTCTCGATTCCATCCCCTATACCTCGGAATCCATGGAAATCGCAGTGTCCTCCTATGTGGAGAAATACGGTGATGATGCTTTACTGGAAACCACTTAGAATATATGATATCTATATAAAAAAGTTCTGGAGAATAATTAATGGCTCAAATGTGTAACGTTCTGATTGTCGAATCAGACCCAAAAACAGTTGAAATCGCAGCGCCTCTCTTAAAAAGTGAGAATTGTAAAGTTTCATATGTAAAACAGGGACTCAACGTTGTTACTCATCTTCAAAAAAATGAATTCAATCTCGTCCTCCTGGCAGACTCGCTTCCCGATGAGGATGGGTTTCGGGTAATCCGGAGGATTCGGGAAAAGAACGAGCTAAAAGAGCTGCCGGTTATTGTGATGTTGTCAAAAGTTGATGATATTGACAGGTCTTTTGAAGACGGCGCGACAGATTTTCTCATAAAGCCTTTGAATCCGGTAAAGGTTAAGGCCAGACTGACCCCCTATATCACCAATGTGAAAAACAAAAAGAGATTTGAAGAAGAAAGCCATAAAAAGGAACAGATCGTTCAGCAGCTAGATGAGGCTTTTATGGAAATGGAAGTTATGAGTCGTCTAGATCCGTTGACATCCCTTCTAAACAGAAGAACTTTTCTTGAAAAAATAACAGATGAACAAGTTCGTTCCAGAAGGAATCAGTTAAAATTTTCACTTATGCTGATCAATATAGCCAACTGCAGAAAATACAATGACCGACATGGATACGAATGTGGTGATTTAATAATAAAAAATGTTGCCCGAAATATCAGTGATTCTATTCGTGAAAGAGATTTTATAGCACGATGGGGTGGTGATAAATTTATGGTTTTGCTCCCCGAGACTGAAATGGAGGGTGTAAATATTATCCGTGAGAAATTAAACCTGGTATTCAGTGAAGAGCGTTTTGAATTCAAGGGAATGCAGCATAAAGTGGATCTTTCTTTTTCCTGCCGTGTTTGTACGGGAAAAGAGGAGCTGAATACAATTCTAAAAGACATCGAATAAACCCTCCAGGCGCAGGTAAAGCTCCTCTCGCAGGAGCTTTTTTTTTGTCTCCAATTGAAATGATATAGTCATAAATCTGATGAGTATATATACTCTGTAAGATACGATAGATCTATTTATAAAACATAAAGGAAGTTCAGATGAGTGTAAGAGTCAGATATGCACCTTCACCTACAGGTCTCCAGCATATTGGTGGAGTCCGTACAGCCGTTTTCAATTACTTTTTTGCCAAAGCAACCGGTGGGAAATTTCTTCTCCGAATTGAGGATACAGATCGGGAACGATACAATGATGAGTCTCTTCAGGATTTGTATGATACATTGAAATGGTTGGGCATTACATGGGATGAAGGACCCGATAAAGACGGAGGATTCGGCCCTTATGTACAGTCTGAACGTTTTGCAATATATAAAGAATACACAGAAAAACTAATTGATTCAGGATTAGCGTATAAATGCTTTTGTACATCTGAGAGGTTGGACTTACTCAGGGAAGAACAGAAAAAAAGTAAGTCTAAAGAACAGGGATATGACCGTCACTGCAGCCATCTTGCAGAAGAGGAAGTGAATAGGAATATATCAGAAGGGCATTCTTATGTCGTCCGGTTTAAAATACCCACAGAGGGGAAGACCACTCTCACAGATGTCATCATGGGTGAAATTACAAGAAAGAACAAAGATGTTTCTCCCGATCCGATCATTCTCAAATCGGACGGTTTCCCTACCTACCATCTGGCAAATGTGATCGATGATCACATGATGGGAATTACACATGTCCTCAGAGCTCAGGAATGGATTCCTACGGGTCCCATGCACATACTTCTCTACAAAGCTTTTGGATGGGAAGCTCCTCTCTATTGCCACCTTCCTCTGGTCGTAGGTAAAGACGGTTCCAAGCTCTCCAAAAGACATGGGTCTACTTCTGTTAAAGAATTTATTGAAGGCGGGTATCTGCCTGAGGCCGTAATAAATTACATCTC
>JADGDJ010000154.1 GCA_016744925.1 Spirochaetaceae bacterium | reverse complement strand
ACTTGAACATCCGCCCAGTCCGAATACAAGTTTGATCTTTTGTTGTACATAGTTTCAAAATTGTTATAGGGATCATCACCTTCCAGAAAAGGGGGAATCCCCCCTTTGATTATTCTGCCGTAAAGGATTGATAAGTCGGCATCGAGGAAATACGTTTTAACGTCACTCTCTTTTAGAAGGTCAATGGCAGGTCCATTTTCTATTGTTCCGCCACCGAGAGAGAGAACAAAGGATTTCCCTTCATTGATTGTAATAAAATGTTTCAGGCTCTCAAATTCCTGATTTTGAAACCCGACAGAACCTTGTTCTCTGTACAATTCCCGAACAGTTTTATATTTTTGCGCATCTCTCAATATCAGGTCATCAAGATCTGCAAAATAGAGACCTGATCTGGATGATAAATCCCATCCGATAGTTGATTTTCCGCTGTGTTTTATTCCCGCAAGTATGATTCTCTGCATATATCTATTTTCAGTGTCTGGTAGAAAATTTCAAGTGCTTTTACAGTCTATTTCAACAAATAAAGATCCCTTCGGGATCTGTGTTCGTTAGGGAGGCGGCATTGCCGCGTTAAATCCACGAGCTCCAGCTCTGACGAGCTTTCACTCCACCGAATAATCCCACTGTAACAAGCTTTGCTTTACTACCTGCGAACACAACGCTTATTACAGTCCATCCCCCAAATAATCCCACTGTAACAAGCTTTGCTTTACTACCTGCGAACACAACGCTTATAATATAGAGTATGAAAAAACTGTTGGCGATTGTAATTTTTATTTCTCTCTTTTCTCTCTATGGACAAAGCGAAGTGTTCTTTAGTGTTTTACCCGATACTCAATACAGGATTATTGAACGGTCAGATTATAGGATTCGGGTAAACGGAGAGTATAAAGGACATGTCTATAACGAGAATAGAGGCATATTGAAAGTACAGCGTGAAGATAATGGCTCATTTTCTGTGAACGGGACTTTTTATGTTTTTGAAGAATTGACCAAAGACGGTTCTCGAAGAGCCTCTAAGGTCGATGAAATAAATAGAACCTCTTTTTCTCTCTATTCCAGCGGAGAAATGATAATCGATAAGAGCTTTTCTTATCCTTTGCTCCGCTCGTTTCCCAACTATGGAAGCGAAGCTTTTGTCAAAGGGGATAAATGGCGGGCATTCAGCGAAAAAGTAGTTCTTCAGAATAACACTGTTACTATGTTTCCCACATACTGTGAATATACTTACGATGGAATTGGAACATACAATGGTATTGATGTTCATAAAATTAGAGCTAAGTACGCTGTGCGTTATAATCTGGGAGATGATCCCGAGGGCAACGAAGCTCTTAAAAATATCTCAGGAACACACGATGTTTCCATTATTCTTGAGGTGGAAACGGGGCGACCGATACTTTTCAGGGATAATATGCGGGAAATGCACAGCTTTACCAATGGCGGTACTCTTGAGAAAACCGGTTTTACACTCACCTTTTTTAAGGGAATAACAGGGATGGAGAAGGGACAGCTGGCGGATAGGCTTCTCGATGACTTAGGACGTGATATTCTCGATGAAGTAGATATCTCAGAATCCGATGAAGGATTGGTTCTCTCTCTAAACCAGCTTCATTTTGTCCCTGATCAGGCCGTTATACTCGATGAGGATAAAAGCCTGCTTGATTCCATCGCTCAAGCACTGAAAAAAATAGAAGGGAGAACCTTTTTTGTAAAAGGACATACGGCAGATATTGGAACTTCGGAATCTCAGATTGAACTTTCTTTACAGAGAGCTTTTGTCGTTGTCGGGGAATTGGTCAAGAGAGGTATTCCTGAAGACCGATTCCTCTATGCCGGAATGGGTGGGACTCAGGCTCTGGCAACTAATGAAACAGAAGAGGGTAGAGCACAAAACAGACGCGTGGAAATTGTTATTCTTGAGGATTAGTGTACCAGATGTCTAGTTTTTGACGAAGTTCTTTCATGCCGCTCCCATTGTGTGAAGAGAAAGGCTGTATGGTTATATTGATAGAGTAGTCTTTTAATGATTTTTTGACCTTGAGAACCGTAGCGGCTATTCTACCTTTTTTCAATTTGTCAGATTTGCTCAAAATAATATGGAGATCTCTGTTGGTCGATTCGGCAAAATCAATCATGGACTTATCCAGTTCCGTTAGGGGATGTCTAATATCCATAACCAGAACAATTCCCTTCAGACACTGTCTCTCAGCAAGGTACTTCGTCAACTCTTCCTGCCATCGGTGTTTTTCTTTTTTATTTACTTTGGAAAACCCATATCCCGGCAGGTCCACGAGTATTCTGCTTTTATCTAACCTGAATAGGTTTATGTGCTGAGTTTTCCCAGGTTTACTACTGATTTTTGCCAGATTTTTTCGCTTGGTCAATGTGTTTAGTGCACTGGATTTTCCCGCATTGGATCGACCGGCAAAAGCTACTTCAAAACCTTTATCTTCAGGGAGGTTTTTGTAATATGCTGCACTAGTTATAAATTCTATTTTATTGTAATTAATACTCGCCATAAGGAAAACATTATACTAATACTTGCCTGTAGTGTCACGCTCAATCAAACGTGTTCCGACAATTACATTTTTGAATGGTATTACTTTGTGCTGAAGGCTCTTTATAAGAAGTTCTGCAGCATTTTCTCCGAGAAGTACCGGATTAATATCTACTGAAGACATAGAGGGGGTCTGGAAAGAGCTTCTCGGGCTATTATTGAATCCAACGATGGGAAGATCTCTATTCATTTCCTTCATCGCCTTCATCGCTCCAAAAGCTAAAAAATCGTCAGTCGCAGCGACAGCTTCTATCTGTATATTGGACTCCAGAAGCTTTTTCATACATTCATAACCGGTTTCTTCAGAAAAGGAATCACCCGTCAGTACAAGTTCCGGATCAGATTTTAATCCTCTCGCCTTCAATGCCTGAAAGTAACCTTTTTTCCGATTTTTTGTTACGGCAAATTGATTCGGGCCTGTGATCAATACTATTTTCCTAAAACCCTTTTCCACGAGATAACTGGTAACATTATACATAGCCTGGATATTGTCATTGTCCACCCATAGAGTCTTTTCGGGATTTTCCGGTTGTCCGATTACAACAAAAGGAAACTCTCTCTTTTTCAGGTAGGCGATACATTTATCGTCCTTTCTCGCTGTGAAAAGAACAATCCCGTCAACCCATCCGCTGTTGAGGTAATTTTGTATAAACTGAACTTCTTCCTCTTCGCTTTTACTGAAGCAGTACATGAGGTTGTAGTTATTGCTCTGGGCATAAATACTGATACCCCTCATAGCCTCGATGAAAAAGGGCCGTGTAAAGAGGTCATCTGATGAGTTTGGAAGGATGAGACCGATGGTTTTTGTTGAGCTGTTCGCTAAACTTCGTGCTACGGCATTGGGATGGTATTTGAGTTTCTCCATGGCGGCATTGACAATCTTTTTTGTGTCTTCGCTTATTTTCGGGTTGTTGTGAATAACGCGGGAGACTGTTGAAGGCGAAACTCCAGCCAGATCTGCAACATCTTTGATTGTAATAGCCATAGGTTTACCTTAAATGAAATATTTGCTGCTGCGATTATTGAGAGTAGCAGCAATTACTAAAATATTAACCTTTTACAGACCCAACTGTCAGCCCTGAAACTAGCCGTTTAGAGGAGTAAAGGAATAAAATAGCTGTATTACTTCTGACTATTAATTTCCTGAACTGCAGCTATCTGCATTTTTTTTGCCGCTTCAGCAGGGATTTCAGTACCATCCATCACTTTATCTAATTGAGAATTTATGGCATTCATAACAGCTATCAATTCAAAACCGATTGGAGTGGGTGTTCCCACCTCAAGCTGAGCGACTGAGCCTGCAATCAGGGGATCCGAAGTTATGAGAGGGTTGGATAATCCCTCTTTCAGACCCGGTATTAATAACATCTTTTTAAGCTGCAAATTCTGTTGCTCTGCCGAAAGTATATACGCTATAAATGCTTGTACAGACGATTCCTTTTCTTTGGGAAGATCAACAGGAATCATTAAATAGCTTCCTGAGATGTAAGGTGATGGCCATTTTCCTGAGGCTGAGACTTTTGGCAGTCTTCCAATCATAAGATTCTCACCAAGAGCTTCTTTGTATTTGTTTATAGACCAGTCTCCATTGATTATCATTGCCGCTTTACCTTCATTGAAAAGAGTGTCTGCGATTGCGTAGTCAGCCTCTGCAGGGACCACCGCATGTCTGAATTTAAGGTCTTGTATAAAGGTTAGAGTGTTAACCATTGCAGCTGTATCAAGGGTCGGGGTTATTCCATCAGAAGCAAAGATTTTTCCGCCAAATCCTCCTAACCAGGGAATGAGCCATAATGCATCATTGAAATTATAGACCAGACCAGACATATCATCTTTTGTATTCATCTTTGCGGCGTTGATAAAATCATCTGTGTTTGAAGGGAAGCTGCTGATATATTTTTTGTTTATCATCAGCATAAGATGATTACCATATGAAACAGGAATAGCCCAGGTTTTGCCATCTGATTCAACAGGTTCAATAAATTGTGAGGAGTTGGCAAATGCATCAATAGGCTGTATAAGACCGGAAGTAATAAATGGATTTGCATGGCCTGATATTGTCAAAAGGAGATCCGGAGCAGTACCGGCAAGAGCAGCTGTCTGAAAATCCTCCAATAAAGCTTTTGTACCTTTATTAAGAACTTCAATTTTTATATATCCGTTGGCTTTGTAAAAATCAGCCGCTAATTCTTTAATCCATTGAAGTCCACTTTCGGATAGTCTTTCGTTTGTCCAAAGAGAAATGGTCACCTGTTTATTCTCGGCTGCTCTAAAACAACTTGAAAAAATGAATATCACTGAAGAAAGTAACAATATCGTTACTAAGGATTTTTTCATCAATTTACCTCTGCATAATAAATGATAGTCTATATCGGGAGGTGTTGAAAGTAGGGTAAATTCAGGAACCCTGTAATTTTAGCGTAAAGAAGAGATCAACTCCGAAAATAAAAAAAGTACACCTCATGGTCACAGGGATATGATCATGAGGCTTCTGTTTGGATATACTTATTTAATAGAACCGGCAGTCATACCTTTAATGATATAACGTTGTAATATAAGAAAGAAAATGATTATGGGAATTATCGCCATCAATATAGCTGTCATAATTAAATCCCATTGCTTTACATAGGCTCCTGCAAAATTGGCAACAGCCAGAGGGAAAGTCTGAATTTTGTTTCCTTTTCCTAGAATCATCAAAGGTAACAAATAATCATTCCAGATCCAAATCCCATTGAGAATTAAAACAGTCGCATGAATAGGACTTAATAATGGTGTTATTATAAGGTAGAAAATTTGAGGTTTTGAACAGCCGTCAATTGTTGCCGCTTCTTCCAGTGATACTGGTATAGCCTTAATAAATCCATGGAACATGAATATTGTCAGACTCATACCAAAGCCCAAATAGGCAAAAATTATCCCGCCATATGTTCTTAATAATTTAATACCCAGAACACTGTCAATATTTCTGAACCATGATAATAATGGGACCATCACAATCTGAAATGGGATTACCATTGCCGCTACAAACATGAGAAAAATCGCACTCGATAATTTCGATTTCGTCCTGACCAGAACCCATGCCGCCTGAGAAGAGAATACATTTAAAGATATTAAAGATATTGAAGTTATGATTACAGATGATTTAAATGATGAAGGGTAATTGATATTCTGATCTTTCCAGATCTTGGCAATATTGACAAATATCCTGCTCCAGTTTTCGGGAGCCTTTAAGGGAGATTGTGTCACAGCAAAAGAATCTTTAGCAGAATTAATTAGTATAAGTAAAAATGGATAGAGATATATTAAAAATATGAACGCAATTATTATTTCAAATATGATTAAGTTTTTGGTATTTCCTGATTTCTTCACAATTCAACCTCTTTTTTCTTATTTATCCGAACTTGAATAATGGAAATAATGACCAGGACAAGAAAAAAGACTACAGCTCTAGCCTGAGCTTCTGCGAGGTTATTTGCAATAAACGCCGTGTTGTAAATATTCAGAGCCAATAATTCGGTACCAAAGATAGGAATCCCCCCGAATATGGTAGACGGACCACCTGATGTGAGCGATACGTTAACATCAAATTGCTTAAATGAATTAACCAGAGTTAAAAAGAGAGTCACTGTAAAAGCCTGTGCTATCATGGGTACAGTTACAGCCCTGAAGCGCTCCAGAAAATTGGCTCCATCTATTTTTGCCGCTTCCTGTAATTCCTGAGGAATCCCTTCGATTGCCGCAATATATATCATCATAATATAACCGGCATATTGCCATGTACTGACTGTGACCAATGCACCCAGAGCAGTATGTATCTTGCTTAAAATTAAATTATCAGGATCGGCTAATCCGGATAAAAAAGGAACAGTTTCACCAAGATCCGGTAAAGCATTGTTGAATAAAAATTGCCATATATAGCCTAGAATCAGTCCCCCGATCAGGTTGGGAATAAAGAATCCCACACGATAGATGTTGCGAAATTTCAGTTTGCTTGTAACAGCAAGTGCCAGTAAAAGAGCAATTGTATTTATGGCGGCAACATTTAGGACTGTATATATTATTGTTATTTGAAAAGAATAAGAAAATGTAGGGTCTTTGAAACTTTCGACGAAGTTTTTCAAACCAACCATCTGCAGTTCATTATTCATTCTGGCTGATGCCGACCAATTGGTAAATGAGTAAAATATACCGATAGCAAAGGGTATGACAATTACAAACAAAAAAGCCAGTAATACTGGTGTTAGAAAGAGCCAAAAAATAAGATCATGCTTTTTTTTCATTAAGAACCTCTGAAAAGAAACACCCCGGGCATTTTTACCCGGGATATATTATCCTAAGAACTACTTTCTATTTTTGAAAGCTTCTGTAAGATAATTGATAAACTCTTGTTTATTGATTACACCCAATGCAAATTGGTTGTATATAGGGGCCAGTGTCTGATCTCTAAAATCTCCTGAAAAGAGGTATTGATTCCATGAATACACTTTTCCTTCAGCAGCCCAATTCTGTACAGATTTAGATAATTGACCTTTAGGATTAAGTTTGACATTGGCATAAGCGGGGATCATACCGGCTTCTTCTACCATAAATTTGTTACCTTCAGAGGTAAAAACCATATCATTCAGGAATTGTTTAGCCGCTTCAATATTATCAGATTCATTATTGATTACGTAAAAAGAAGGTGCTGCAACAAAGATACCATCGGTGTCTGCTTTCATTGAACCGTGAGGAGCAAATGCCATCTTAAAAGTCGCTCCTGCCTGCTCGATATTCCCGTCAGTCCAGTTTCCCTGATGGAGAAATGCTGTTTTCCCTGCTGCAAAAGCTCCGACCTGAGCGTCATAGTCCCCAGTTGTCAATATAGCCTGATCAGCATAGTTAAATAATAACTCTACCCAGCCGGCGTATTCTGCCAATCTTTTAGTATCAACTTCGCCGGCAAGTAGTTTCTCGGCTGCGGTTAAATCACCGTAATTCATACCATTTGAAAGGAGTGAATTAAAGTTATGATGAGCAGTCACCCAACCCATACTGGCACTGGCAGCCATTGAAACAACACTGTCCAAGCCAAGTTCGGCTTTTTTGGCCTCAATAGTCGCAAAGGCCTTATTATAGGCTTCAAAGTTAGTTAACTTAGAAGGATCAACTCCAGCAGCTTTTAAGATATCTTCATTATAAGCCATTCCCCAGCCTTCTACGGCAACGGGAAATCCAAAAACTTTTCCATCCATTTTAAAAGCTACAGACGTTTCTTTTACCCATGCTTCATTTGATAGATCGAGAATGAGGCTTTCCCATTCCTTGTAATCTTCAGGTCCTGCGATTATAAAAATATCGGGCATATCTCCTGCTGCAAAATCTGTTCTCAACTGCTGCCCTAAAGTAACAGAGGAGCTTCCACCAATGGATTTGATAGTTGAAGCAATTCCTGTCTTACCGCTCCAGGCTGCGGCATAAGCCTTTAACTGTGGATCAATTTCCGGTTTGTTCTGCATTAATGTTACTGATTGTTTTTCTTCCTGTGATCCCGAAGCTAATAGAGGCGACGAGATTGAAGCAAGAACTAATAATGCTGTCAATAATTTTTTCATTATATACTCCTGTATAATTAATAAGACTTTTCGATTTGCAACACGTTGTGCAAGCGGTTGCACAATGATTATCTCTCTGAAGATGTCTTAAGTCAAGAAAAAGTTAAAAATATTGCCAAATAATATGAAATCAATATTTTGATACAGTTGTGAGGGAGTATTTAAATAAACATCTATGTCGATTTATGCAAGGGGTTGCCTGATGTGTTTGAGGAATGATTTGGATGAGTTATAGATGACTACTCCTTATTGGGAGTTTATGGGTTTACTGTAAAATCGATGGGAATGGAAATATCCATACTGTTATTGATTTTAAGAGATAGTTCAGCATCTTCCCTATTGGGATAATTTTCCAGAAATACGATCCAACCGGAGATAGTCTCATCGGGAGCAATGACTATTTTATCTCTAAACATATTCTGTTTTGTGATTTTTACTGCTTTATCTTTCGAACTATCATCCTTTAAATAGGTTTGCCAGCTTCGGAGTAGGCTTCTTTTAGTTCTTGATTGACCACTGATTTCCCCCAATTGGAAGTTGAAATCATTCACATTTATGTCCAGGCCACCGGTTCCGGCCTCTATGTCCACTTGAAACACAAATATTTTTTTAGGCGATAAAAGCCCGGGGTAATTGGCAAAAACATTACCGTCTCTACCATAAAGCTGCCCCAGGTAATCTTCAGGGAGCAGCTGGAAGGTAAATGTACTGTCATCTATTCGCATCGTTTCAGTTTTGAATGATGTTGTTATTTTATTGTCTGTGGCGCAGGAGCTTATCAATAAAATTGATAATATAAGTGCTGCTGAAATTCTGGACATACATCCCTCCCGGAAATAATAATTGATTGCATAAAAAAACCTCTCCCGAAGGAGAGGTTATATATCATTGTTATATTAACAATTGATTAGAAGCTTACAGCAGCGTAAACAGCAACAGTATGATCCATTCCGTCTTCACCAGGAACTTCAGCTTTTGTAGCTAAAGTGTAATCGATTGAGTAAGACATTGCACCGATTGCAAGGTCAGAACCAACGTTCACTGCCATGTTATCAGCAACTTCGCTCATATCAGTGATGTCATAGTTTACATGAAGTTCAACAACTTCAGATGCTGCATAAGATACACCAGCACCAACTTTCATAAGTCTAACATTTGTTGTTGCTTCAAGGATCTGGTAAACATCGTAGTTTGCATCGAGAGTAACAGCACCCATTACGTACTCAGCATCAAATCTGAAGTCCATATCCATGTCAGAAAGCATTTCTGTAACGTAGTACTCACCAGTTATTGTAAGACCCATGTCAGATGCCCATTCTGTAGCCAATAAAGCCTGCATGTCTGTGTCCTGAGCGTCATCTTCGAGGTCATAAACCTGAACCTGAGCAGCAACTGTTACAGGTGCAAGATCGATTAAAGCGTTAACTTCGATTGCAGATTCAACATCAACAAGTTTTGTGCTATCACCAGGTTTAACCTTAGAAACACTAGTAGCAACAGCCGCGTCATTTTCTTTTACGAAAGATGCAGCGATGCTAACAGGTCCGAAAACACCATAAACGTTTACACCAAAGTCAAAGTCATCACTTGGACCTGCGTATGAAACAGGATATAATCCCAATTCAACAGTAAGCATATCCATAAGACCAAGAGTTACCATGAAGTCAACTGAATTACCATCTGTATCATACTCTCCAAACTCGTGGAAGTCTGCTACATACTGTTTAGCATCAAATGTGATGTTACCAGTTGCGACAGTTACGTCAACAGCACCGTCCATTCCAAGAGCACCAGTAATATCCTGAGATATTTTCCATGCATCTACTGCAACATTTGCTTTTGGAACAGCAACTGTGGGCTCTGCTTTGAAAGTCATAGAAACAGTTGTGAACTCACCAACTTCAACACCCAAATCCAACTCAACAGAGTTCTCATTGTCATCAGTGTAAGTCTCTGATGCCACATCTTCTGTGAACTCATGTGACCATAACATTTCGAATTCACCAGAAACAGTGATTTCAGCAAAAACAGGTGCTGCAAGCATAGCAATAGCAGCTACAAGCATAAAAGCTTTTTTCATTTTTTTCTCTCCTAATAATTCCGGTTTTTTTAAACCGGTAAACTTTATTTAGATAATACGATGTTACGTTCTGATTGTGTTGAAATGATGAAGTTAAAGTGAAGATTGTGTGAAGGGGTAAAAAAAACAATATTACATAAAACTGTCAATAACAGTATCTAAGCACATTTGAACATCGTTACAGTTTAAATAAATCGTTGTAATTACAATATGATGCATTTATATATTTCAATTATGAACTGACTTTAATACCGTCCAGAATTTCATTTAAGATAAGCTATCAATTTGTGATCAATATGTCGGGTTTATGAAGGATAGGTGAATTTTCCCGCTTATGGACATTAGTTTGGAGCTGAAGACTTGTCTGTTCCGGCAAATCTGTATCCGTATCCCCTGATTGTTTCTATCCAGCGATGATCTATCAACTTGGAACGCAAATTTTTGATGTGTGTATCTACAGTTCTATCATAGCCTTCAAATGAATACTCCAGGCACCGGTCCAGAATTTGCTCCCGTGAAACAACAGTACCACCATTTGATGTGAGATAGATGAGAATCTTCCACTCAGCCGTTGTCAGTTTTAACGGGGTGCCATTCATATCCGCTTTATGGGCATTTTCATCTGTAATAAGGCTGTTCTCATCGAGGAACCATTTTTTCTCTCTATTGATGTGAATGTTATATCGAACTCTCTTTAATATGGCGGCTATTCTCATGGAGAGTTCTTTAATAGAGAAGGGCTTTATTACATAATCATCGGCGCCCACTTCAAAACCTGTTATGCGATCCGATTCGGAATGGCGTCTGCTAATAAATATGACGGGGATTTCGGTTTTTTGTCGAATCTCCTTTATAAAGAGAAAGCCGTCACCTTCGTCAAATGTCGTTTCCAATACTATTATATCGGGTTTCCTCGATTTCATAGCATCTTTTACTCCTGAGAGATCGGAAAACTCACTCACTTCGTATTCGGATAATTTCAAATAACTGGAAACAGATTCGCGAATTGAAACATCATCATCAATAACAAAAACATGGGCCATAAAATATAATGACATTTTTTTCATAGAAATGCCACTACAGATTTATTTATAAATATGATATATTCTCCTATCGAATTATACACATTGAACCCAACGGGAGTGATTATGGAAAAAAAAATTGTATTGACAGGTATAAAACCGACAGGAATGCCTCATCTGGGAAATTTTCTCGGTGCTATAAAACC
>JADGDJ010000153.1 GCA_016744925.1 Spirochaetaceae bacterium | reverse complement strand
GGCTTGAATACAGGCTTCGCGTATTGTCAGTCCCCTCTCGCGTAGGAGGTTCGTGTAATCAACCAGAACTATTCCGTTGTTGACGACAATTCCCGCAAGCATGACCAGACCTACGGCGGTGAACATGCTGAATGTTGTACCCGTGATTATGTAAATCCAGATTACCCCTATCAGCATCAAAGGCAGGCAGAGGAAAATGATGAACGGATCGAGGAGGGATTCAAATTGCGATGCCATAACAGCAAATACCAGTGCGATGGCAATAATCATGATGACGATAAATTTAAACACCATATTCATAATGTCCGCCCAGTCTCCACCAAAATCAATCATGACTCCTTCCTGAGAAACAATGTTTTCGGTGACAAGGGCTCTCACTTTCTTTTCGACTTCACTTGTAGAACTTCCCGGTTTCAGTCCACCAGTTACGTGGAGGACTCTCGATTGATCTTCTCTGTTGATTCCTACTGGACCGGTTGTTTTTTCAAGAGTGGCGAAGTTGGACACAGGGATTTTTTCTCCCATCTGATTCATTATGAAAATATTATTCAGATCTTCAAGAGTTTTCCTGTCGTCCTCTTCCAACAGAACTTTTATATCAAACTCTTCCCCGTCGACTCTGTATTTTCCGGCATTTTTACCATCAATGTTGGCACTGATCTCACTTCCGATGCTGTAGATGTTAAGCCCTAGTGCATAGGCTTTTTCCCTATCGACGTTAACTTCAACCTGCGGTAGACCTTCATTGAGATTTACCGATGGTTCAGTTACTTCAGGGATATTGTCTTTAATAAGGTCTCTTATTGTTATGGCGGTTTCTCCGGCCAGCTTTAAATCTTCAGATTTGATTATGACATCGATAGGTGTCGGGTTTCCTCCCATATTCTGCTGACCGGCTGAAAAACTGAATTTTACGGAAGGGAAATCTTCAAAATGAGATCTCATTATTTCCTTGATCTCGTCAGAAGTCTCGGTTCTGCTTTCATATTTTGGAAGCAGGATTTTTATGGATCCCTGATTACTGGGCGTTTCGCCGAAGAAACTTCCGCTGCTACCGTTTGTCACGATAATATCTGTGTATCCTTCTATCTCACTTTCTGCATAAAACTGCAATTGATTGATAATATCTTCTGTTACATCCAATTTTGTTCCCACAGGCAACTCGACGCTGACCTGTACAAAATCTTCACCTGATGTAGGCAGAAAGTTAATACCTACAATGGGTATTAGAGCCAGTGATGAGAGGAATATGATTAAAATGATAAAGATAGTCGCCACTTTGTGATCGAGAACTATTTTCAGAGATTTCATGTATCTGCTATCGAGTCCGTGAAAACCTTTTTCCATAGTATCATCAATGGATTTTAGGAACCGGTTTTTAATGGGTCTTTGTTTTTTTGTATGCAGTTTAACAAAGCGACTTGCCAGAGAAGGCACCAGTGTCACGGCGATTACCAGTGAAGAGGCAAGAGCAATCACTATGGTGAAAGCCAGATCCTGGAACATAACACCGATAACATCCAATTCTGATTTGAACATGATCATGGGGAGAAACACACAAATGGTTGTCAGGATTGAAGCTGTAATGGGAAGGATCATTTCCTGTGTACCCAGAAGAGCCGAAGCTTTCAGTTTTGCCCCTTTCTCTCTGTATCTGTATATATTCTCCAGTATGACGATCGAAGAGTCCACAATCATACCTATTCCCAGAATTAAACCTGTCAAAGTCATCAGATTCAGTGTTAAACCAAAGAAATACATGGCCATGATTGTTATGAGAAGCGATACGGGAATGGACAAGCCGATAATGAAGGTACTTTTCAGGCTTCTCAGGAAAATGAAGAGGATAATCATTGCAAAGATGGCTCCGGTTATAGCCGATGATGTAACCTGATCGAGAGTCGTTCGAATCATATTTGTCGTATCGCTGATGACTTCAACTTTGACACCCTGAGGAAGGACTTTGTTGATGGCATTGAGTTTGGCAATGACATTATCGGCAGTTTCTACGGAGTTGGTTCCTGTCTGTTTCTGAACCATTATATTGATTCCCGGTTCTCCATTTATATACACGGCACTCTTTTGCTCTTCAAAACCCATACTTACATTGGCAATGTCATCGAGTTTAATGACCTTAGCAGGGTCAAGAGCTTGTCCAGGTACAAGTATGCCGCCTTTGTAAGAGACAACAGTATTTCGGATGTCATCAATAGAATCGAATTCTCCCGAAGTTCTGATCAGGAACTTCTTTGATCCCTCTTCGATATTTCCGGCACCGATCTGAATGTTCTGAGATTGAAGAGATTGAGTAACCTGAGTTAAGGTCAGGTTGTAAGCCTCGAGTCTGTTTGCCGAGATCTCTACTTTGACTATGGGATTCCTACCACCGACAACTGAGGTCAGAGAAACTCCTTCAACCTGTTCGATCAGGGGGGATACAGTATCCTCGGCGATTTTCAGAAGTTCTTCAGATGAACGATCACCGCGGACAACTAGATCAAGAATGGGCATCATCGACGGGTCGAATTTGAAAATTTGAGGAGAGCCGGCTTTCTCCGGTAAAAAATCTTTGACGAATTCCAGTTTGTCACGCACTTCATTGGAGGCTTCCGACAAGTTTAATCCCCAGTCAAACTCGAGCAGAATCATACTGGTTCCCTCAGCAGAAGTTGAGGTGATTCCTTTGATATTGCTCACATTTGTCAGCATTCCCTCAAGAGTTCTCGTCAGGGTGTTTTCCACTTCTTCAGGACCGGCTCCGTCATAATTGGTAAAAATGACCAGTATAGGAGGACTTATTTCCGGGTAGAGATCTATAGGGATCCTGGGGCTTATATATAGGCCCAGGCCAATGAGTACCGTAAATATAACGATGATGGTGACCGGTTTATTAACAACCGTTCTGGTTAAACTCATAATCAGGCCTCTTCTTTATTTTTCTGAGATAGAGGAGTGACTTCTTTGATTATTTTTACTTTTACACCGTCATCGAGGAGAGACTGCCCCTGATATACCACCTGTTCTCCAGCCGATAAGCCCGAGATAATTTCACTGACATCATTGATGTTAATGCCCTCTAGAACAGTTCTTTTTTCGGCTGTCCCATCAGAATTGATGATAAAGATAAATTTTTCACCGAACCGCTCGGAAATACAATCGGAGGGGATTTTTACAATATTATTTTTAACTGATGTAGTTATTTTAATTCTGGAAAACATTCCCGATTTAATTCTACTGTCCCTATCTGTCAGATCGAGCATAATTTCCATTGTTCTCGATGAAGGATCTACAACGGGACTTAGCTCAACAATCGATGCATCAAATGTTTCTCCCGGATAGGCTTCAAAGGTCAATTCTGCCGGCATTCCCAGGGCTATATGAGAAATCTTTCTTTCCGAAATGAATGTTCTGACCTGTAAATTCGCCAGATCTCCAATCGTCGCTAAAGGAGCTTGTTGCGATACTGTCACGCCTTTGGATCCGGGAAAGGAAGTCACGGTTCCACTGATTGGGCTTTTTACGGGACTATGGGAAAAGACCATTCCCGGCCGGGAGGGATCTACATAAGCAAGGATTTCGTCTTTTATTACATATTCACCGAGGTCTACCAGTATTTCTGTAATTTTTCCGGCAGCATCGGGATAAACGTCTACAAATTCTTTCGCAACGATATCCCCGTTTACATATAAGTAATCTCTTATCTGCCCTTCAACAGCAAGAGTTGTATTTACAGCAAAAATTTGTTCCACATTTTCTTCAGCCGCTGTTTTCTCTTTTTGTGCATTATTTTTTTGTGTCAGAAAAAAGACCGCTCCCGCAGCTATTAATAGGACTGCCAGTGTAATCAGCAGTCCCGGTACTTTGCTTTTTTTATCACTCATTTTATTTAATCATCTCCTCAATCGACGTATTTAAGGTGTATTCCAGATTTAACAATCCTGAAATATAAGTGAACTGCTCTCCAAGAACTGTAACTTCTGCGGAGATAAGATCATTCTGAGCTGATTCGACATCGAGCAATTCCTTAGTTCCCAATTGATAGGCTTCACTGGTCATTTCATAAGCTTTTCTCGCCAGTTCCCGGTTCAATTTATTCGCTTCAAGTTGTTCGATGGAATTCTCCAGCTTAGCTATGGTATTTATGATTTCAACTTCCGAATCGAGGATTGATTGCTGAAGACTGAGTTTGAGCTGGCTGATCTCATCTTTTGCATTTTTCAAGTTAACATCTGTACCAGATCCGGGGATAAAATTGTCCAGGGAGAATGTCAGGCCGATGTAAAATGTCCCCATGCCGATTCCGCTGTCTTCATCGAAATTCCATGTTTCAATTGAAGGGTAATCTTGACCCCAGGGATTATAGGACAGAGGAGAAAGAGTATAGCTCAAAGACAATAAGGGGGTGTAGGCATATTGAGTGTTCATCTTTTTCGAGTTTTCCAGTAGGTCCAGGTTTTTATTCATAGATCTTAGATCGAGAGAACGGGCCATGTATTTGCTGATTAATTCTTCCACTTCAAAAGCATAGGTTTCCGTGTCCAGTGTCCCATCCAGTTCGATATCCATTTTGCGATCTATACCAAGCATCACTTTGAATCCCATAAGCATATTGTCATATTGGGTTTGCATATTGGAATTGATTGGTTTCTTTATTTCATAGGCAACCTGTGTCTGCAGAACATCCAGTTGAGGGATAAGCCCGTTTTTGAAGTTTTCCTGTGCCTGCCCGTATCTTTTTTCGGCCAGATCAATTTCCATTTGGCTTATTTTTATCTGCTCCTCCATATATAAAAGGCTGTAGAATTGAATTTTAGTATTCTTTTCCATCCCTTTGACCGCCTTTTCGTAGGAAATTTCTCCCGATTCATAGAGTAGAGTATAGTTTTTTATAGCGGCGCCGAGAGCATAGTTTATTCCCAGTGTTGCACTGATACCCAGATTAAAATTAAATGCCGCGTTGTTTGTCCCTCCTAAAGATGAGTAGTAGGGATTATCCATCAGAGTCGTAGAGGCTGTCACATCAAAACTGGGCAGTAGAGCATTCCAGGCATTGTCTTTATTTCTCTTAGCAATTGTAAGATTGAATTCTGTTGCCTGAATATTCATATTATTCTCTTGCAGCAGATCCAGAGCTTTAGTTATGTCCAGTGTCATGGTCTCAGCAAAAACCGGAGTTAATGTGATAATGGAAATGATTAATAATAATGTGACTTTTTTCATTGAGTATTCTCCCTTTTATCCTTTTAAACCGTGAGTGAAGAGATTGTGCAAACCGTAAACCAGCTTGTATTTATCCTCTTTGCTCAGATTTTTTCTCTCTATGTTATTTATCTCAAAGGTAATGCAGAAATTGACCAGCATAAGCAGTTTGTCCGCACTGATTCCATGAGTATTTAAATACTTGTTCTCTATGGCCTGATCAAAGAAAATTCTATAATTCGGAAAATCTGTCGGTTTTTTTAAATTCTCAGCCAATCCTCTCGTTATAAACCAGTGAATCATGGGAATGGTTTCCGGTAGTTCAATGGCTACACTGGCACTAATGGCAAAGTGGGCGAATAATTGTTCACTCACTTGCGCATATGTAGAAATCGATTTGTAATAATAATCGATAAAGGTCTTTGTTTGAGTATTAATAGCCCGGTCGATCATCTCTTCCTTATTCTTAAAATAGAAATATAGGCTGCTTTTGGTCATCCCTGCCTTTTTGGCGATGGCCCCCATCGTCGCCTGTAATCCATCTTCGAGGACCGCATCGGAGACAGCCTGAAGGACTTTGTCCTGGTCCTGTTTTTCTCCACTTTTAATTTTCACGGCTTGTAGGATCTCATCTGTTTGATTTGGAGGAAGCAGTCGTTTAGTTCCAAAACCGTTAAAAGTTATATTGCAAATTTTTTTAGTCAGCTTTTGTATATTTTCCCGCTCCCCGAGCAAGTTGTAGAAAACGACTAAGTTTAAAATATAATTCACTGCCATAAGAGGAATAGAAAGTTTCTCGCTTAGATATTCATTCTGCTTTCTCTGATTTTCTCGAAATTCCTTATTATCAAGATCCTTCAATCGAGTTTTGGATATGAGGAAATTTAAATATTGGCTGTTTTTTCTGAAGAAAGAGATCTGATTCATTACATATTGTTCAACAGCCGAGTCGCGGGAAAGTGTTTCGATTTTTTTATTGATTTGTATATTTATATCATTGTATTCGAGTAAAACCTGGCTTTCCATGGCATTGAGCAAATCACCTTTCCCTTTAAAGTAGCGGTAGATTGCCTGTTTGGTCATACCGAGAGAGTCTGCCAGATCATTGAGAGATGTTGAGATATAACAATTTTTGTTCCACACCCGGAATGCCGTGTCTATTATCTCTTTTCTTTTTAATAAATGTTTTTCACTTTTCATTTTTGTTACCGAACGGGCGTTAACAATTGAACCCCTTCGAATAAAAAAATAGCAACATTTGCGGTCTTTTTCAAGCTTAAATATAAAAAGAGAATGATTCTTAATGGATATTTAATATTTGGTATTATGTGAAAGATCTTTCGAAGGATGAAATAATTTTAATGATAACCGATTCTCTATCACCTGCGAGAGAACAACCGGCCGCTTTCTGATGGCCACCACCACCGAATTCCTTGGCAATTTGTCCCACATCGGTATTGTTATTCGACCGCAAACCAACAGTATAAAAATTTTCTCTCTCTTCACGAATAACGACAACGGCCTCAACTCCTCCTATGCTCTGGAACATCTGATACATTGAGTCAGAATCTCTATCGAGAGTATCCAATTCTTTTCGGTCAGTAAGGACCTCCCAAGAGACAATAAGGCGTTCGTCGTAATAGAGACGGCTTCTATCGAGAATCCGTCCGAGTAATCTTCGTGAGTTATGAGTTCTTCCCCCGGTAATCACTCTGTGTGTGGCATTGGGTGATACTCCGGCAGATACCATTCTCGACACAGCTTGAAAAACATCGGGTTTTCCCGAACCTATATGACGAAAGAAACCCGTATCTGTACAGAATCCTAAAAAGATGAATTCTGCTTCTTCATCGGTCAGTACTTCTCCCGATGATTCAATAATTCGTTGAATGAGAAGAGTTGTAGAGGGACTATTCACGTCGATATATCTGTAATCGCCAAATTTATCACCGGAACTGTGATGATCGATAACCATTAATGGTAAACCGGAGATCTGTTCTGCCAGTGGTCCGGTTCGATCGGGAGAACTGCAGTCCGTAACTATGGCAAGAGTTCTTCCCGAGCAGTCACTTTCCGTCAATGTATCTGTAAAGTATTTTTCCCAGTTTTTTATTTCCGGTCTATTGAAAGGACCTGCAGAAACCAGTTTTGTCGACTTACCTCTCCGTTTTAAGTAACTGGAGAGGGCAAGCTGAGAGGATAGGCAATCGCCATCCGGTTCCTGATGTCCTGCAATTATAAAATTGTCAAAATCATCAAAAGCCCGGATTATAAAATCAATATTTTTTTCGTTACTCATCTGTATTAGTAGACGAGCGTGAGTACTTCCTGATTAAAGTCCTCTTCTGTCAAATTGATTAAATGAGGAGAACCCCATGAAGGATCACTGAAGTGCTCTTTGACATAGAGACGAAAATGATCAACTTTAGCATCTTTGTACCATATGGACATATAGGGAGCAGAAGGATGATTGCCATAAATGACTTCACCGTACCCACCGGATTCTCCAAACCATTCAGTGGGCATGTAAACAGAATGCATCTGAAGATTTGACGTCTGATAGTCGACACGGAAACCGAGATTATCGCTATATACTCTTACGATATAAATTGTCTTAACATATAACTCCGAAGTCTCTGCTTCGGCAAATAGAGAAACCCCTGAAAGGATGAATAAAAATAATAAAACCGATAGCATTTTGTGTTTCACTTGAAAAGCCTCCTGATTATCCTAAATTATCTTATAATTTAATACTAATATCAAGTTTTTATTTAAATGTATTTTTCGGGAACAGCTTACCTAGAGCATCTTTGACAGAGCTGCATGCATAGAATGTCATCGCATCCTGTATTTCCTGTGGTAATTCTTCCATATCCCCTTTATTTTTCGCGGGAATCAATACTTTATAAAGTTTATTTCTGTGTGCAGCCAATACTTTTTCTTTTAATCCACCAATGGGGAGAAGTCGATCTGTCAGAGTTATTTCTCCCGTCATGGCGATGCCACTTTTCAGAGGGATATCTCTTATGGCTGAGAGCAATGCGGCAGTCATCGTAATTCCCGCAGAAGGGCCGTCTTTGGGTATAGCCCCTTCGGGAACATGGATATGAATATCCTGCTCTTTACTGAATGTGGGGGAAATCCCGAAATCTTCAGCATTAGCTCTCAAGAAAGAAAGGGCGATTTGAGCGCTTTCTTTCATGACATCACCCAATTTCCCTGTGAGGATCAGCTTTCCGACACCTTCAAAAAGTTTTACTTCAACCGGAAGAACTCGTCCTCCCATTTCCGTCCATGCCAGACCGGTCGCCATTCCGCTCTTGCGGTCATTTTTCATGTCAGATTCAGAAAATTTTTCTTTGCCGAGATAGTTGCAGATCATCTCTTTTGTGATGTGGAGGTTTATTGACGATACATCAATATTAGTTCCGTCATCGATATCCCTTACGGCGTATTTATTCTGATTTTCGTGAAGTGCTGCTGTGTTTATTATGTAACGTCCGCCCCGGCTTTGAAAGTCAACAATGGCTTTTCTCGTAATTTTTCGGATAACCTGGCTGATTTCTCTCTCTAGATTTCTCACGCCTGACTCCATTGTATAGGCGCGGATGATGTTGAGAACGGCCTCTTCATCCATAGTAATCTCAGCTTTGTCGAGACCGTTTTCCTCAAGCTGTTTGGGAATGATGAATCTCTTGGCAATTTCCAGCTTTTCAAAATCGGTATAACCTGGGATATTGATAATCTCCATCCTGTCCATAAGAGGGCGGGGGATATTGTGGAGTGAATTGGCTGTAGTCAAAAACATCACTTTAGAGAGATCGAAAGGCACTTCCAGGTAATGGTCTACAAAGGTGGCATTCTGTTCCGGATCGAGGACTTCAAGAAGTGCTGCAGCAGGATCTCCTCTGAAATCGTTGCTCATTTTATCGATTTCATCGAGGAGAAAAACGGGATTTTCCGTTTTGGCTTTTTTCAACGATTGAATGATCTTTCCGGGAAGGGCCCCTACGTATGTTTTTCTGTGACCCCGGATTTCCGCTTCATCACGAACACCGCCGAGGGATATTCTTATAAATTCTCTGTTGAGAGCTTTGGCTACAGATCTTCCCAGTGATGTTTTTCCTGTTCCGGGAGGGCCTGCCAAGCAGAGTATCGGTCCTTTCAGATGTTCTTTCAGCTGACGAACTGCAATAAAATCCAGGATTCTCTCTTTGGCTTTTTTCAGGTCATAATGATCTTTATCCAATATATCCGCCGCTGAGCGGAGGCTTTTATTGTCCTCTGTTGTAATGCCCCAGGGAAGATCGGTAATCCATTCGAGATAAGTTCTCAAAACACCTGACTCGGGGGACATCGGCTGCAGTCTGGATAATCTTTTAAGCTCTTTTATGGCTTTTGTCTGAACCTCATCGGGAAGTTTCATTGCCAGTATTTTTTCTTCCAGCTCTTTTGATCCCGATGGATCCGTGTCTTCAGAACCCAATTCTTTCTGGATTTCTTTCAACTGTTCATTGAGAAAGTATTCCTTCTGGGTTTTTTCCAGTTTTTTCTTCACCCGCCCGTTGATATTGTTCTTCAATGTGATCACTTCGTTTTCCATTTCAAGTGTCACTGCTAGATTTTCGAGGCGGCTTTTGTTCTCTTTCGTTGTGAGAAACTCCATCTTTTTATCAGTGGTAAGTTTCAAATTTGTACAAATGAGAGATATAAGTTTATCGGGAGTTTCGGCTTTTTCAATATTGGCCAGAATCTCTCCAGGGACTTTTTTAACAAGTTTAGTATAGTTTTTAAATGAATTTTTTATGGCAGCCATAAGGGAGGCTTCCACTTTAGTCGGTGCAGCCGGTTCCGGTAGAGGTTTGAAATTGACATTGGCCATTTCATTTTTCTGAAATATTTTAGCCACATCCGCGCGTATTCTTCCCTCAACCAGAACTCTCAGAGATCCGTCGGGGAGTTTTAAAATTTGAAGAATATGGGCAACAGTTCCTACGGGAAAGAGGTCATCCGGTGTGGGATTATCATTTTTATTTTTTTGAAAAGCGAGGAAAATATTTTTATCGCCTTCCATAGCTTGTTCAATAGCTTTGATTGTTGCCGGTCGACCAGCAAAAAAAGGGACAACAGAATAGGGAAAAATAACCAGCTCCCTCAGTGGTATAAGGGGAAGCTGGTTTTTATTGCTTTTTTTAAGCGGAGATTTGCTTAGTAGTTTCATGAAGTTCGTTAATCCATGGTTCGTTCATTTTTTCAGGATCAGTAATTATCACCGGTTTATTATTATCTTTGATAACATCACTGGTAATGATGACTTTTTTCTGACCTTCGATGGAAGGAAGTTCGTACATAATCTCTGTCATTGCTTTTTCGACAATGGAACGAAGTCCTCTGGCACCAGTTTTTCTCTCTAGAGCCAAATCAGCGATAGCATCTATAGCGGCTTTTTCAAAATGCAGTTCTGCATCGTCCAGCTTCATAGACGCTTCATATTGTCTGATTATAGAATTCTTGGGTTCTGTAATAATCCTGATCAGATCTTCTCTTTTGAGATTGTCCAGAGAGACATGTATCGGCAATCTACCAATAAACTCAGGTATGAGTCCGAACTTAATCAAGTCATCGGGATGCATCTGATTGTAAAGCGCGGCAAGATCTTTTTCACCCGACATGCGAATATCAGCACCGAATCCCAATGGATGCTGGGAAACTCTTGTTTCGATGATCCCATCGAGACCGACAAATGCTCCTCCACAGATTATCAATATATTAGAAGTATCAATTTTTAACATCTCCTGATTGGGGTGTTTTCTACCACCTTGAGGAGGAACGGAAGCTATAGATCCTTCAATTATTTTCAGAAGAGCCTGCTGTACACCTTCACCTGAGACATCTCTGGTTATGGATACATTTTCGCTCTTCCGTGCTATTTTATCAATTTCATCAATATAAATAATTCCCCGTTCAGCCGCTGCTATATTATTACCCGCAGCTTGAATCAGTTTAAGGAGAATGTTCTCAACATCTTCTCCGACATAACCGGCTTCAGTCAATGTCGTAGCGTCAGCTATGGCGAAAGGGACTTTCAGTCTCTTCGCAAGGGTTGAAGCGAGTAGAGTTTTTCCCGTACCTGTTGGTCCGATGAAAAGAACGTTTGACTTTTCTATTTCAACATCGTTCTCTATTTTTCCCTTATGGGTAATTCTTTTATAGTGGTTGTAAACAGCAACTGATAGAACTTTTTTAGCAACTTCCTGCCCGACAACATACGAATCAAGGAATGCCTTAATCTCTTTAGGTGTGGG
>JADGDJ010000152.1 GCA_016744925.1 Spirochaetaceae bacterium | reverse complement strand
GCGACGGCACCCGTATTGAACGCGGAAAAAACAAAAATGAGCGTGAAGACGATCTGATTGGCGAATCCCACAGAAGAAAGGGCTTCAGTTCCAATAAACCGGCTGATCATAATCGTATCGGCAACGCCGAGCATAGTGTTCAAAGCCATCTCTCCGATAGCCGGCAGAGACATGGTGATAATCAATATTAAAATTGATTTTTTGCTGAATATATATTGTCTGATATTTCTCATTCGGGAATAGTATAGTCAATCAAAAAAATATGCTATGACATGAATAGTTATAGTTGTTTTTGGCGTAATTATTTAGCACGGAAAATATTCGGTGTCTGGCGTTATTTTGAATCATCCTTTTTGAAACCGGGGATAATAATTTCAACAGTTTTTCTAATCAGCTCATTATGGGATTGCCCCTTATCTCCTCCGATAGCATCCATAAGATCACTATCCCATCCCTCATCACCTTCGGACGAGTCTGTAACCGTACCGATATACCCGTATTCTATCCTTTTCCCGGATTCCCTGGCGCATAACTGACCCGCTGCAAACACCGATAAGGTATCCAAATTAACCATAGAGAGAGGATTCGTACTGCTCTTTGCATCGGTTTCCATACTGCCTGTATTTTTTGGAATCAACGGTATCTGAATCGGTTTCACCGCCTTTGCTTCAGGTACATATGATAGCGTTATATATTCAAATGACTCGAAATCAGCCATTTATGGATGGGATGCTGTCTCTTTTTTAATCACAAGCAACCCGTGGAGGGAAGTGATAACTGAAATACCTGAATTTCAGCGGAAACATACTGATGCTTAGCGGTGGAAAGGACTCGGGTTTTCCCGATGAAGTTATAGAGCTGATTTTCAGATCTATTGCTTATTCACAGGGAGTTTGATCGTAAATATTGCTCCATGATTTTTTCTGGAGTCGACGGACATTTCACCTTTGTGATCTTCGGTTATAATAAAATACGATATGGACAGACCCAATCCTGTCCCCTGCCCTTCCGGTTTGGTTGTGAAAAAAGGCTCAAAAATCCTTTTTTTTGTTTGTTCATCCATACCCGGTCCGTTATCTTCGATTTCAATCAGAATTGTGGAACGATCTCTGACCGGTTTCATTCTGATTTCAAACCGGGGGTCTCCCATATTACTATTGTGCATAATGTCGGCACCATTTCTGAAAATATTGAGAAGCACCTGCTGTATCTTGCTTCTCTCACAGTATACAAAAGGAAGATCCGATGCATAATTACGAATAATTTCGATGTTTTTAAAATCCATATCCTGACTGATATTATAGTCTGCCGAAGCGATATCGAGCGTATTGTCTATAATTTCCACCAGAGAATAATAGGATTTGATGTTCTCCGAATTTCTTATGAAACTGAGCATGTTCGAAACAATCTTCGAAATTCTCTCTCCTGAATCGATAATATTCCTCAACATCCTGTCGATATGGCGATCTGCCATGAATGATTTGATCGCTCGAATGTCTGTCCCGGCCTTTTCTGCAGCACTGACACTCTTGGGCAAATTCAGTTTGGCACCTAACCTGTTGTTCATGACATTTGCCGTCTGAAGTATTCCCGCGAGTGGGTTGTTGATCTCGTGGGCCATTCCTGCGGCCAATCCGCCGATGGACAGCATTTTTTCATTCTGTATCAAAATATCGTGGGATCTCTTTGATTCGGTGATGTCTTTTGCGAAGCCGAAAACAGTATTGTTGTTGAGGGGAATAATGGATAACAACGCGATCCTCTCTGTTCCGTCAGGTCGCCTGAAAACGACTTCACCAAAATCCATCGTTTGTCTAACGGCAAGATACTTCTCTGTCCTCTCATGAGATCCTTCCGGTGTAATATCCCATGTTGCGCAATCTTTTAAGCTTTCGACATTACGCCCGGTGAGCAACTCGGCTGCAGAATTGGCATCAAGATATTTTTCAGTTTCCAGATCGATTAAAAACAGAGCATCATTAGTCCGCTCGAAAAGGATTCTAAATCTCTCACGGCTACTAATAAGATCCTCTTCGTTGTGAATCAGCGAGTCCTCCAACTCTCCTACAAGCCTGTTCTTGGACAAATAATAAAACACTATAAAAACGAATACCAGGATTAGAGTCGTCAGGAATAAAAGGGGGTTCAATATGGAATAGCTCCATTCGCTAAGCACGAAGGGTGCCTTTTGATAAATCATAAAATATACAAAAAATGTGAGTACGGAAAAGAAAGTCAAGAGTATGGATATAATCTGTTTTGCCCGCTCGGTTTTGTCGAAATACATGATGGAGTAAAATGAAGTGACAATAAACAATTGGTAAATACCCGATTCCTTTCCGAATGCTATGGAATATAGGAGTACGATGGCATGCCCGACGATGGTCATAAGTATCCTCGTGGTTTTGATGTGCCCCTTATTATTGATGAAGGGAATGGAGGCATAAAACAGAACCATCGGAATACAGAGATTCCCAAGGAGGACGGCACCCATTGACCGGAAGATGAAAATGTAAGGGAATATCAACAGGCTTAGAAAAAAGGAAGTGACATTACTGAATTTTATGGTAAGATTGATCCCACTCGAATACCCTGCCGAGGTACCTTGATCCATTATATATATGTTATATTTTTCGATAATTTTTCTGAACAATTGCATCTCCCACGCAAATTACAAAATATAATAACAGATTTGATCAGAATATTGCATTAGGAGTAATTGTAAGAAAAAATGGTTATTTCTAATATTCGAATGTCTGACATGGATGATAATCTGTTAATCTATAATGTATTGTACTATCATATTTATATTTTGACGACAATAATGCTCTCATTTATTACAAAACACCTATAAGTGTCAAAATAAAGTATTCAAACCCATGATATAATTGACATGGAATCACAGATCGATATTTCAGAAAACCATGACACATAACCTTTTATCCATTCCAATGATTAAATCTTTAATAGTAGTCGTGGATCAGTCAGGCAAAGCGGTTGTCGGGTATACAATCCCTCTCCCCACTGTACTCCGCCCAGAATTCCCAGGTAAGCTGATCCGTTCACGATAAATGATTCAATCGGCTGAGATTCATGGGCGGCAATCACTTTGAGTTTCTCTTTGTGGAAAGCTGTAACATCTATGATAATATCGGGTTTTGAATTATTGATTTTTGGATCGAGAGCAAAGTAAAAGATCTGTTCAGGATGCCAGGTGCTGCCGTCGGGTGAATTTTTTCTTAACCCCGCAGTAAAAACGGAACGGTCAACCAAACGGGACACGGCAAGGTGATCGGGATGATGATCTTCCGGGTGGATGGTCAGAACAATCCGTGCTTCGGTCTCCCGGAGAAGAGGAATTAGCGTATTCATCCCCTCAGTGGAAAATTCAACACCTGCATCGGGGAATGACAAATGCCTGAAATAATCAAGATCTAACAGTTTGACTGCTTTTTTCATCTCTTCCTGTCGGGTTTCCATTGATGTAAAGGCGCCGGCTTCTCCCTGAGTCAGACAAATCAGTCCCGTAGAGAGACCCTGGCATTTTGCCGATAAAAGCAAACCGGCAATGGCTGTCTCATCATCGGGGTGTGCTGTAATAACAAGATAATCAAGCATAAATATCTCCTGTTCTTCTAAGGTAATGCAGATTGGAGATTCAATCCAGTTCGAATCGACTCTTAAAGTCCCAATTATATAATGCAAAAACGCAATAATCCCCTGATTCCTTTTGAAAGGAAAATTTTGTTTCATCTGTGACTAAAAGGTTATAGAATATTCTATAAATATATAATAGGGCAGATGAGAGAAGACAACTTCACGTTCTCTCTCAAATTTGAGAATAATGAGAACAAATAAAGAGAATAGCGTACAATCAGAAAAATCTAATATACTAAAATTTTTTGCTTTTTATTTCTCAATCGTAATGATTATATCCACTCTTGGCATCTTGTTTTGCAAAATTCGGAAAAGGCAACAATCATTGAACATGCAAAAATCTCGTCCAGGGTTCAATTGTCATTCTTAAAACAACAGATATCTAATCAGTTGGACGTTATTGAGGCAGATCTTATGTTTCTTTCGAACATTCAATATCTTAGTGAATACATCAACAAAAACGAATTGGCAAGCAAAAATTCCATGGCTCGGGAATATCGTGAATTTTCCAGAGTAAGAAAAATCTACGATCAAATAAGGTATATTAACGAATTCGGAGAAGAAGAAATCAGAGTCAACTACAACGATGGTAATCCTCAAATTATAAGCACAGAAAAATTACAACACAAAGCGAACAGGTATTATTTTACAGAAACGAATACTATCGCCGAAAAGGAGGTATATTTTTCTCCCTTTGATTTAAATATTGAGTCCGGCCAAATTGAAATGCCTCTTAAGCCGACAATCCGGGTGGGAACTCCCGTTTTCGATAAAAATAAGAACAGAAAGGGTATAATTATTATTAATTACCAGGGGATTCAGCTCCTGGAACTTCTAAAAAGCGTTACAGATAACGAAATGGGCATTTTTTCACTGCTAAATTCAGAAGGCTATTACCTTTTCACTGATAATCCGATAGAAGAGTGGAGTTTCATGTATCCTGAAAATGAGCAATTTAATTATCAGGAGCAGTTTCCGCAGAATTGGCAACGCATAAACAAAAGACCTGAAATTCAATTTCTATCCGGTAAACAAATAATCACGACGACATCTATAAATCCTTTTTCAAAAGATTCTGGGGAAATCTCTTCTGGATGGGTATTGATGAATACCATAAGCTTTAAAGATCTTCGAATTGATTGGAGACAGATTATTAGTCATGCGAGGAAGCAATTTTACTTCACATATTTAGTAGATATCATTATTTCACTAATTATTTTATATGTCGTCTATCAGAGAAACAAATCTAATATGAAGCGCTTCATTGCAGAGGAAAAGCTAAAGGATTCCGAAAAAAGGCTATTAGCCTATTTGGAAAACTCTCCGGCATGCACGAAAATTGTAGATTTAGACTTCAATTTGAACTATATGAGCCAGGCCGGCATAAACGCATTAAAAGTAGAAAATGTAAATGACCTTTACGGGAAACCCTATCCATTTTCTTACTATCCCGAACAATATCAAAAAAGAATAACCTCAAAAATGGTCCAGGCGAAAGAACGGGATGAGATATTGACACTTGAAACACCGGTATTTGATTCAGATGGCAATGAATTCTGGTTTGATTCAACTATTGTTCCTGTAAAGGATAACAGTAAGAAAATTGACTATTTGATGGTTGTTTCCATCGATATTACAGAAAGGAAGATTTCAGAGAATAGGCTCCGCGAAAAAGAAGAAAATTTAAAAATCACTTTAAACTCTATAGGAGACGGCGTTATCGCAATGGATTTATCAAGCCGGATTATCAATATGAATCCTGTCGCAGAGAGATTGACCGGTTTCACTTTTGAATCCGCAAAAGGGAAACAGTTAAGCCATATTTTTCAGATTTCCAATAGATCGGATGATCAAATCATGAGAAACCCAATTGAAGAGGTTCTGAAGGCAGATAAGTACATAAAATCAAAAATCAGTTCTACGTTAATTTCTAAAGATGGTACTAGATATAAAGTTTCAGGTACATTTTCTCCTATTCGAAATAGTATGGGTTTCGTTAACGGCATAGTTATGGTTATTAGAGATGTAACAGAAGAAAACAACCTTCTTGAGCAAATCCATTTTCACAGTAAAATGGAATCCATAGGCCAGCTTGCTGGTGGAGTCGCTCATGATTTTAACAATATGCTGAACGGGATAATCAGCTCGGCTCAACTGCTAAATCTGCCGAAAAGAAATCTGGATAAACAGGGTAAAAAGTATGTGGGATTGATCATGCAGGCTTCTGAAAGAGCTGCTGAACTAGTGGCAAACCTTTTAACCTTCGGGAGAAAGGAAGAACTGAAATATTCGGTCGTGGATTTGCATCAAATCATCGATGAAACAATATCTATCACAAATAAGACAATCGATAAAAAAACGAACATTACTATAGGGAAGAACTCTTCAAACTCCCTTGTCAAAGGCGATCGGTCCCGACTACAAAACGTATTATTGAATCTATGCATTAACGCAAGCCACTCAATGAACGGCAGTGGCCAAATTCGGATAACCACAGAAGATGCTTTGCTCAACGAAAGCTATTGCGATACAAGCTCCTTTCAAATTATGCCCGGCGCCTATTGCAAGATCTGCGTTATTGATGAGGGCAGTGGCATTGCTGAAAAAAATATTAATAAAATATTTGAACCCTTTTATACCACAAAAGAACAGGGCAAAGGGACAGGTTTGGGGTTGGCTTCAGCATATGGAACAATTTATGACCACTGCGGTGAAATTTCCGTTCAAAGCAAAGTCGGCTCTGGAACGACATTTACTTTGTTCTTACCAAATACGAGCGAATCAATCGAACAGATTGAAGAACGTTTTGATTTAAAAAAAGGTGCCGGAACTGTTTTAGTCGTAGATGATGAAATAATCAATCGGATTCTTTGTCAGGATATCCTCGAATCGTTAAATTTCAAAGTATTACTTGCTAATGACGGCCTGGAAGCAGTGGATATATATATAAAGAAGCATTCTGAGATCAACATTGTTCTAATGGATATGATAATGCCCAATATGAATGGTATGGACGCTTTTAAAAAGATGAAAGAGATCAATCCAAACTGCAAAGTGATAATTTCCTCCGGATTCACGAGAGATGAGAGTATGGTAGATTTATTACAAAATGGATTATCCGGATTTATAAAGAAGCCATATTCGATTAATGAACTAAGCAAGCTCTTGAATGATGTTAATACTTAAAGAGAGATTATGTAGTGCAAAAATGGGGAAGTGATTTACCCGGTCTCCAGTTGAATATTTCATCACCCCAAAGACCCTCTCTCAGAATCATCTCATTCCGAAGAATATCTACTTCTTTCCAACAGATCTCTATAAGATCTTTAGGATACTTGTAGAGTTTGCTGTGATTCAGAAATTCGTCTTCGTCATCAAGAACTACTTCATCAGTTCCAGAAAAACGAATCAGATCCAAATCCATGTCAATCGCTGTGATTCTATCATCATTCCAATTTGCTTTTGATGCAATATTTACATAATGCATCCGCGGAGACCAGTCCTTATTCCAGTGAATGAAAATATTATGAGTTCTATTATTAAAGAAGAACATCAGCATGTTTGTCGAGGTTTTAAACTTACCCCTGTAGCTTTCAAGATTAACACCAAAGGGCGTAAAAGCGACAATAGATTTATCTGATTGATATAGAACTTCAGTTTCAAATAAGTAGTGTAGATTGTTATTATATTTTGTAGTGTGGTGTTTCATAAGATATGATAATAATTATAGACTTTTTTTGATAGGTTACAAGTCTCTATGATAGTCTCTATTCCAAAACACTAATTGACAACTTATTAAAATATCCTGATCGGAATAATCTTCAATTAATTTGAATGTCAGTAGGATTTCTCATAAATTTATTAATAGTTAATTCACCAGATTTAAACCGGTTATCAATCATGTTATACTCCAAATCATCAGAATTTCAATTTAAAATGGAAGTCTGCAGGACATCAAGAATTGGAACTAAAGTGCTGGAAAAGTCTTGTGATAATAGTACAGATATTTGGAGCAGCAAACTGGGGAGAACATGCACTCTCAATGGAGACGGCACAGGTTAAAGTCGGGACTTTTCAATACATTGAAGATAAAGCAGTCGATATCTTTAATCCTCCTGAAACAAGATTAATTCCAGATCAGACATTTTCGTTTATGCTGACTGATAGAAAAAAAACCCTAAAATCCTCGAGTTTGTAACAAAAGTATAACGTAAGAATAAACTTTATTATGCTTTGTATAATTTTGTTGTTAGATCTCTTCTATACCTATAGGTTATATATATGGTTAACAATATTGAAGTGAGAGAACTGACAAAAAATTTCGGTCAAAAAAAAATCCTGAAAGCTATAAGTCTCGATATTCCCAAGGGAGAGTTTCTTTCATTACTCGGTCCATCGGGATCGGGAAAAACTACTTTTCTTAAAATTTTAGCAGGAGTTCTCGAAGCAGATAGCGGAAGTGTAAACTTTCCTTCGGACCTTAAGCAATCGCCTGTTCTGGTTTTTCAGGACTTTCAGCTTTTCCCCTATATGTCTGTTTACAACAATATTGCCTTCGGATTACAAGCCAGGCACAGACCCCGGAAAGAGATTGATATATCAGTTAGAGAAATAGCATCAAAACTCGGAATTCTCAAACGGTTAGACGCTTATCCGGGTCAATTGTCGGGAGGAGAAAAGCAGCGATGTGCATTGGCTCGAGCATTAGTACTCAATCCGCAGGTTCTCCTTCTGGACGAACCTTTTGCCAATCTGGATAAAAACCTGAAAAACGAGACGGCCCAACTCCTGCGAAGAATACAACAGGATTTCAAACTGACACTCATATCAGTTACACACGATCAGGAGGAAGCTATGATGCTCTCCGATACAATTGCTCTTTTGATCGGGGGGAAACTTATGGAGTGTGGCTTGGCAGAACAGATTTATCACCGTCCCCGATCTCTTGAAGCAGCCCGATTTCTCGGTCAGGTCAATATCATTTCCCAAAAATATCAGCAATACTTTCACCTGACTGAACAGGATACAGTTTATTGCCGCCCCGAAGATCTAGAGATTAGTGATAATCCCAATGGAACAGCTGTAATAGAAGAGCGTTTTTTTAACGGGAGGGTTTATAGATATCTCGTAAAATTGAGAGGATTTCCATTTGAAATCTACTCTATGAAAGAAAACCTTTCGCCTGGAGATTCTGTGGACCTGACTTTAAAAGAGTATTTTCAATTTCCGGAAGAGCTCGATCAAAAAAAATCGTTAGAACAGATTAAAGGAACAACATATGAAACATAAAAACAAACTGATGCTTTTTCTGATATTTATGGGAACCACAGGATTATTTGCAGCAGGTCAGACTGAGATAAATGATGTAGACTGGATGCAGTCCTCCTGGAATGAAATAACTGAAAAGTCTAAAGGATCTGAAGTAAATTTCTATATGTGGGGAGGAAGCGCCTCTATCAACCGCTGGATAGATAAGGTTGTCACCCCGGCATTATGGGAGCAACATGAGATAACTCTAAAAAGAATACCTATGGATGCTTCGGTATTCATCAACCAGCTTCTCGCAGAGAAAGCCGCCGGCAAAAATCGGGGATCAATAGATTTAATATGGATCAATGGAGAAAATTTCAGAAGGGCAAAAGAGGAAGGTCTATTATACGGATCATTTGCCGGAAAGCTCCCCAATTTTGAACTGGTTAATCCTCAATCTGTCTCCTACGACTTCGGAACTCCAACCGAAGGCTGGGAAGTTCCATACGGACGGGCACAGTTTGTCTTTGAATACGACAGCGCCAAGGTAAAGAATCCTCCGCGGAACTTTCAGGAGCTTTTCAAATGGGCTAAAAACAATCCCGGTTTATTCACATACCCTCAGCCTCCGGATTTTACAGGAAGCACTTTTCTCCGTCAAACACTCTACGCCACATCGGGAGGATACGAATCTTTTTCAGGGCCATACGTTGAACAACCATTCTTGGAAAACTCCTCTGCTTTATGGGACTACCTGAATCTCATCAAGCCATACCTGTGGCAAGAGGGGAAAACCTACCCTGCCGATAAAGCCCGGCTCGATGGGTTGTTCGAGCAGGGGGAAGTTGTATTCAACATGACCTATACCCAGGCAGAAGCTTCGGGCAGAATTGCCGACGGGCGTTATCCCGAGACGGTAAGAACACTCGTTTTTGAAGAGGGTTCAATCTCAAACACTCATTTCACGAGCATCCCGTGGAATGCTCCCAATACAGCAGGAGCTATGGTTCTGGCCAATTTCCTCCTATCACCGGAAATGCAATATTCAAAGAACCTACCGGAGAATTGGGGTGATTTTACTGTTTTGGATATAAGCCGGCTCGATGCTCAATGGCAGGAGAAGCTCAACAGCCTGGACTTGGGAATCGCCACACTGCCCCTTGAGGAACTGACAGCTGTCGCCGTTCCGGAAATCAGTCCCTCATACGTAGAAGCGATTGAGGAGAGTTGGAATCTCGAGGTTTTGAAATAGATGAAAAGACTCTCCCTGGCCGCCCATCTGGCACCACTGCTCATACCCTTTGCTCTCTTTTTTATCTACAGCTTATTCATGACAGTGGCCCAGTCTTTCGGTTTCGGGGCGGTTTCAGACTACCGGGGAGGAATCTTTCATTCATACGCATTGGTATTAAAAGACCCTGTATTTGTGAGAAACGGAATCTTCTCTCTCTGGATCTCTCTGGCGAGTAGCCTGGGTTCTATCCTTTTGGGCAGTCTTTTAGCCTGGCAGATTAGAAAACTGCCAGGCCGTTTACAAATATGGACCTCAGTGTACCGCTTGCCGATTATTCTGCCCCACATTACAGTGGCATTTCTTATTCTATTTCTGTTTTCCAACAGAGGCATGGTGCCGGCACTGGCCTATTTCCTGGTCTCGCCCGAAGCGGCAGAAAGTTTTCCCGAATTGATCTACAATTCTATGGGCTGGTCGATTATTCTGGCGTACCTATACAAGGAAGTCCCCTTCGTCGTGTTGATGGAATTAACCGTTCTCCGACAGATCCCCGATGACAGATTGACAACAGCACGGATGCTGGGAGCCGGATCGTGGAGGACCTATAGGAAAGTAGTATTGCCTCAGTTGCGCACAGTCATCAACACAGTCTTTATCATACTTTTTCTTTACAGCCTCGGCGCTTTTGATATCCCCTTTATACTGGGAATGTCCAAACCCTCGATGCTGAGCATTAGAATTTATCGGTTGTATTTTGAATCGGATCTGGTAAACCGACCTCTGGTCATGGCCAGACTGACTCTTATGTTTCTCTTCTCTCTGGGATTTATTTTTATTTATCTCAAAAAAACACGGAGACAGCAGAGTGAGGAGTCCAAAGTATGAAAAAAGTATATTCATACAATAATATATTTACACTGGCTTTTCTCTTTATCCTATTTATCGCTCCTCTCTTTATTCTGCTGATTCTGGCTTTCTCCTCTTCCTGGAGATATCCCGGTCCCGGTCCCGAATCTTTAAGCCTCAGAGCCTTTGATTATATTTTTAGAGAGAGTCCCGGATTTTTCAGAGCTTTGTTCAGCAGTATTGCTTATTCACTGGCAACGACAGTTACGGGCACGCTCATCTGCCTTCTGCCCGCGAGAGCTCTGACCCGAAATGATTTTCCCATGAAGGGTTTTATCGAAGGTCTTCTCCTCTCTCCCGTACTGCTCCCGGTTATGACTTTCTCCATGGGAATTCACATAATTCTTCTAAAATGGAGTCTTACAGGGACTTTTGCAGGCGTTGTGATTATTCTTACCCTTTACAATTATCCCTACATGCTCAGAGCTCTCATCTCCGGTTATGAACAAATTCCTCTTTCTATGGAGCAGACGGCGAGAAATCTCGGAGCTTCATGGTTTTTCAATCTTGTCCGCGTAGAGCTGCCCATGCTGACACCGGCATTGGTGGCAGGGGGACCAATTCTCTTTCTCACAGCATTCAGCGAATACTATCTAGTAT
>JADGDJ010000151.1:5934-11650 GCA_016744925.1 Spirochaetaceae bacterium | reverse complement strand
CAATATGGAAGTTAATTTATTCATGTTGTAATTTTCATAAGGAGTAAATAATGGAAAAAGATAAAGAAAAAAATACGATACTAAATGGCAATATGTGGTCAGTTATGGTGAAGCTTTCCTGGCCGGCTGTTGTAGCTATGGTACTATACGGACTTAATACCATTTTTGATGCTATTTTTGTCGGTCGTTTCGTCGGAGAAACGGCGCTTGCCGGTGTTTCTCTGGCATATCCTTTAAGTCAATTGTCCCTTGGTGTTGGTTCGCTTATTGGCGTAGGTGCCGGTTCTGCGCTGAGTATTGCCCTCGGCGCGAATGACCATAAAACACAGAAGAAACTGATAGGAAATGTGAATTATCTCAATATCGTCTTCGGGATCGGGTTGACTCTTGTCGGTCTTATCTTTACGAGACCTTTGGTTCAAATGATGGGTGGTTCCGGTGAAGTGCTTCTCTTCGGTGTTGATTACTTTCGAGTGACTCTTTTTGGTTCAATTTTCTGGATAGCGGGACTTTCAGGCAATATGGTTGTCCGTTCTGAAGGGAAAATGGGGACCGCAGCTATTATGATGGCTATTGGTTTGGTTGTGAATATTATTGCCAATTACATTCTGATAGTTGTTTTAGGATTTGGTGTAAAAGGAGCGGCCTGGGGAACGAACCTCGGTATGCTGATTTATACTGTTGTCTTCTTTATTTACGCCTCCGGAAAGAGGATCTCCTTCGATGCAAAGCCGTTTGTTTTGTCACGAGATGGAGAAATAATAAAAATTATTATATCGAATGGAATCCCCTCATTGATCATGACATTAATGACCCTGATACAGGGGATTGTCGTTTTGAATGCCCTGAGCCGATTTGGTAGTACTTCAGATATCGCCTTCTATGGTATAGCTTACAGAATATTCCTGTTTATGTTGACTCCGATCTTTGGTTTAATGAGAGCTTTACAGCCAGTTGCAGGGATTAACTTCGGTGCTAAAAAGTATGATCGTGTAATCAGTAGTTTTAAGATCTTCGGTGTTGCAGCAACAATGCTCATGATTCCTTTTTGGGCAGTTATGATGATTGATCCACAGTTTGTATTACATTTGATGTTGCCTGCAAGGGACTTTATAGCGGCTGATCTTGCCAATTTTCGTTTTCTTATGGCACTTCTCCCGGTACTTCCCGTTATTTTCATGACAATGACCTTTTTTCCGGCAATTAACAACCCAAAGCCCGTATCAATAATGGGAATAGCCCGACAGCTTGTTTTTTACGTACCGGTTATGCTTACACTTCCAAGATTTTTCGGAATCAGTTGGGTTTATAAAGGCTCTTTTTATATAGATCTGGTTATTATAATTTGGGTGTTATTTATGGTGACAGGAGAGTTTAAGCATCTGAGAAAGGGTAATGTAAAACGACCTGAAGCTGAAATACTTACGGTATAGAAAACAGAAGAAAAATATTATGAAACAAAAGGTGTTTTTAATGTATGCACTATATATAGGAGACTTTTATGAACAAAATAATTAGAAATATTACCGTTTTTTTAATGTTATATGGATTTACCGTATTGTATGCAACGGGCAATCAGGAAAAACCTGCTGCTGAAGAAATCGACAGTATTTTTCTACCTGTTACAGTTACGGATATTCGAGGAAGAGATGTGACAGTGAAAAACTCTGTTGAGCGGATTGCGTATATTCACCATGGTACAGCAGAAACACTGAAAATTCTAAATGTTTGGGATAAAGTCGTTGCGAGAGCTGGATATATTAACGATGAATTGTTTTTTCCTGGAATTAAAGATATTCCTGTACTCGGGCCACCGATGGGGAATCCCTATGAGCCCAATTATGAATTATTATTTGGCCTTGGTGTAGACCTTTTGATTGTTGAGGATATTCCTATGCCGGGACTAGAGGATATGCTGGCTCACCTTAAAGGTATAATTCCCGTTGTTGTAGTCAAAACATATGAACCTGGAGGTCTTGTGGAAGGGCTGCAAGCTCTTGCCCGGATTCTCGGAGAAGAGAAGAATGCTCAGGACTACATAATGTGGTATACGGCTATTCTGGATAATCTTTCGAATAAAACTGCCAATCTAACAGAAAATCAAAAGCCAAAAATATTTTTTAAACATGGTTATGGGGCACCTTCAGACGTAATGACTTTTACCGATGAAATGTCATACGCTCCTTTTCGGAATAGGATTGCCGGTTGTATTAATATAGCAGCAGATTTGCCTTCACAGGGAGGATGGGCTCCAGCAGTTGATCCTGAATGGCTTATAATGCAATCTCTTGATGCTTTGATTATTGCGGATCCTATTCCCGGGGCTTTTGGCTCTTCGGCAAGCGGTGATTCCCTCGCTGCGGTTAATCATTTGGAAGCAGTGAGATCTTTACCTGTGTTTGCAGAATCAAAAGCTGTAAAAGACCAAGCCGCTTATATAATAGGGGGTGGTTTGTTTGGAACACCCCGTTTCATAGTGGGTTTTGCCTATATGGCAAAGTGGTTTCATCCTGATTTATTTGCTGACTTCGATCCTCAAAAGATACATCAGCAATATCTGACACAATTTATGAGGGTTAATTTAAATCTTTCAGAACAAGGATTTTATGTTTACCCGAAAGAATAGAAAATAACTCCGCAATAGTTTGGATCGTTGGGCTAGGTTTGGAGAAAGAGGATGTATATGTTTCTTTCTCGAACTGCTCTTATACGTTTAAATAAAAATTAAGTTTAAATAGAAGGGAATAGGTAAGTACATGTCAGATGTAGAGGCCTTATTAAGGCAGAGTAAACACTTGAAAAAATCCTATATAAAGCACAAAAGCAGAAAAAAACTGTTTGTGATTATTCTGATTCCAGTGGTAATAATTTTAGTCGGATCTGCAGTTGCCTTTGGAACTGCAGATATAGCATTTTTTGATGTTTACAGCACAATTTTTAGATTTTTTTTTCCCGTGATTAGCTCCTCCACCGGGAATGCTGATATTATAATATGGAAGCTGAGACTTCCCCGCATCCTTATGGGCCTTTTAGCCGGGATCGCCCTCGGATCCTCTGGGGCGGTTATGCAGGTTGTACTGAGGAATCCTCTGGCAGATCCCTATATGCTTGGGATTGCGTCAGCCGCAGGATTTGGGGCGTCTTTGGCGATAGTCCTTGGGGTGGGAATCGTTGCCGGTCCTTATCTTATTATAGGAAACGCCTTTCTTTTTTCACTGATCTCTTCGGGTCTAATTCTTGCATTATCAGGTCGAAAAGGAGCCTCACCCGAATCCATGGTTCTTACAGGTCTTGCCCTTCTGTTTTTTTTCCAGGCGATGACAACTATTATTCAATATTTTGGAGATTCCGAGGCTGTTAAGGTAGCCGTATTTTGGACTGTCGGGGATCTGGGAAAGTCCGGATGGGGTAAATTAGCCATAATTACACCTCTGGTTCTTATCGGGACAGGACTTCTTATATGGAAGTCGGGAGACCTTAACGTCATGAATACCGGAGATGCCAGTGCGAAAAGTCTAGGAATTAATGTACAGGGAACAAGAATCTTTGCCATGGTGGTTTGTACCCTTATGGTTGCCGGGATTGTCAGTTTTACAGGAACCATAGGTTTTGTCGGGCTTGTCGCCCCCCATGTGGTTAGAATGATTATAGGAACAGATAATCGGATCCTTGTTCCGGCTTCAGGCCTTATCGGTGCTGTTCTTCTGGTATTATCAGATACTTTGGCTAGGACAGTTCTATCGCCTGTAATTCTTCCTGTAGGTTCGGTTACGGCTTTTCTCGGGGTTCCCCTGTTTCTGTATCTGATTATGAAAAAAAAAGGAGGTATCTTATGAATGTAGTCGTAGAAAATCTGCATTTTTCATATCCCGGTAAAGATGTATTACAAGGAATCGATCTCTGTCTTGAAGAGACTGAAATCATGTGTATCGTCGGACCGAACGGAAGTGGGAAAAGCACCCTCGTAAAGTGTATAGAGGATCTGTTAAAACCACAACAGGGTAGAATTATTTTAGGGGGAACAGATTCCGGTAAATTGAGTAGTCTGGATATCGCAAGGATTATAGGGTATGTTCCGCAGAGTAGTAAGCAGATCTTCTCCACTACCGTATTTGATACGGTTCTTATGGGAAGGAAGCCCCATTCCTCATGGAGAAGTAGCAGTGAAGATGTTGATGTTGTCATCGAAATCCTTACTACCATGAATTTGGCTGAAATTGCCCTGCAGGAGTTTAACCATCTTTCAGGAGGTCAGCAACAACGGGTTTTAATTGCCCGTGCTTTGGCGCAAAAACCAAAAGTGCTCCTTTTGGATGAACCAACCTCTGCCCTTGACATTGCTCATCAACTTGAGGTTATGGAAATTATTCATAATCTTGTTCACAAGCAGAGAATAGCCGTATTGATGGTTGTCCATGATCTGAATCTCGCCTCCAGGTATGCGGACAAAATTGTCATGCTTAACGATGGAGTCGTTTACGCCTCAGGATCTGCAGGGCAGATATTGACCTCCAGGAGCATAGAAGATGTCTATGGCGTTGAAGCGAATATTCACAGCCATCGAGGTGTACTTTCAGTAACACCTGTTCGGAGAGTTATAGGAAGCTCGAGATTTCATCAAATAAAAGAGTTGCATTCGTACTGATAATAAATCTCATGCCTATGGTGGATAATTCGTAACAACGCAACTATAGAATAGCCGGGTTTACCCTAAAATCTGGTGTTAAAGATTCAACGAATGCAGAAAATACATCTATTTTCTGCTTTGTGATTGACCAAATGCTCTACCAAGCATAAGGTTTTTTCTTTTTAGGGCGACCTTTTTTTCTGTTTTTAAGGTGGAGGGTTTGACTTCTATCAATGTTTGAATACCTGTTCATATTTTTCATAGAGTTTCCTTAAATCCTGAAAGCTGTTCAGCACATCGAATTGTCCTCTCTAACAGTTTCATTTGGTAGTTTCGCCGATAAACCGCTACAGCTTGTACTCCTGAACTATATTGCACCTTATGAGTTATTCCTCCGGGAAATATAGCTCTTGTTATTTTATGGCAATCGGATCCCTCTTTAATTTTACCCTGATATTCTGCTGTGATGGCTATTCTTGGAGCTATATCTACCAGCTTCCGATTGTCCGTTTCAGATACCGGAGCATCAGTTAAAGATCTATGAAAGTGCTCGCAACTGGTAACTTTGCATGAAACTATTTCATCAGGATTGGAAACTTGCTTTAATGTTTTTCCTGTTCTTTTATCCTTATCTTCAATCTTATTAATCAGCATTTTGTTTGTAACTACTAGAGAAAAGTTATAAAGACGATGAACCTGTTCTCTGTATTGATGAGAAGCCCTTTCAATTGTTCGATCATTCCAGAACGCCAATTCCTGTAAAAAAATCCGGTGGGACAAATTTACAATACATTAAATTCCGGAACATGGCAGATGGTTAAATCAGGCAGAGATTGAAAATGGATTTAAACGAGAGAGTTAAATCTACGGGGTAGCTACACTAACTGCTAATAGGTCAGTTCTTATTGTAGTACACCAGCGGGGGGACAATCCGCTCAGTTGACAGAATCTTTGTGTTCAATAGGGGTAAAATTATTCGGCTAGGATCTCATTACAATCTGATTGATCAAGATAGTCTTTATCAGTCACTATGAAATTCTTAGAAAGAGGTAAGCGGAGCACAAGTTGCAAAAAAAGTGATTAGAATTC
>JADGDJ010000151.1:0-5924 GCA_016744925.1 Spirochaetaceae bacterium | reverse complement strand
AGAATTCGATTGTGATTAAATAGTGATTTCTGGACATCGAGCTATATCTTGATGTCCGGAATTTTTATAGATTTCTTGAATTTTATTAACACTTGTATTAACTCATTACAGAAGTATAACTGGTAGATCTGATCTTCTAGGAGGTCTAGTTTTTGCGCAGCATAGTATTACTTATTGATAGTGGTGTATTACTATCCACGTCAATGTAAATCCATTTTCATTATTTAATGACTTTTAATATATTGCGAATCAGGTAGAAATTTGGGCTTAGAAACCTGATTCTCCCCAAAATTATCACAGATTGTTTTACTTTTAAGAATCTCACAATTAACCTCTTCCAGGATGATGGGGATTTCTCCTTGAAGGCCCAGGAAAACTTGACATACTTCGGGGCAGAGCTGGGTACCTGACGAGTGACCTATTTCTTCAAAAGCAGATTCAATACATTTTTCTCTGTTGTAAGGACGGCTACTTGTTATAGCATCAAAAGTATCAGCAACGGCTATTATCCTGGCACCGAGAGGAATATCCTTTCCGCTCAACCCGCAAGGATAGCCCCTTCCATCCCAACGTTCATGGTGATGTCGGACATAAAGAGCTATTTTCTCCAGATTTTTAATGCCATTTACAATTCCATAACCAATTTCCGAATGTTCTTTCATTTTTTCATACTCTGAATTTGTGAGTTTGCCTGGTTTGTTTAGGATATAATCGGGAACTCCGATTTTCCCGATATCATGGAGATGAGCTGCAATGTGTATGGCTTCTTGCCATTCAGAAGATATATCCATTTTGCTGGCAATGAGCTCGGAAAGAGCAGAGACCCGCCATGAGTGCTCATAGGTGTAAGGATCTCTTGTATTGAGGATAAAAACAATAGATTCCACTAGATCGTGAATAGAATAATTACCTGACAGCATTATTTGGAGACCCTTACCTTAAATATTTTTAAATACCCCGGATTCTAAAACCCAGGGGAAGTTGTATCAGCAGTGACAACTGCTATTTTCTGATCCGCCATAGGGGCATCCAATACACTTTGCCCCTTTCCGTTTTTCTTTAACTATTCTTGAAATTGAAAAACCTAAAATCAATAATATGACCAGTGAAACAATAATATTTACCATATTAGGTCACTTTAACGCTTAAATTTAATTTCATGACTGCTTTCTTATTGCCCTTGATCACTAAAGAAGTAACATACGCTATCATTAAAGCAACGGCTATGAACCCATATATGAAGCCCTGTCCGAATTTCCCTGTTGTAATCAGAGTTCCGATCTGATACGTGAGGAACGATATGACATACCCCATACCAAATTGGAAACCGATTCCGGCCCAAAGCCATTTTTTATTCTCCATTTCAGCATTCATGGCCCCGATAGCTGCAAAACAGGGGGGAGTAAATAAATTGAATACCAGGTATGACAGTGCTGCGGCAGAAGTTAATCGCATAACCGCAGCAACATCTGAACCACCAGCAACCAGGGCCAGTTCTTCTGTATCAATAAAGTTTGTAATGCTGTATACAACAGCCAAAGTTCCCACAACATTTTCTTTAGCGATAAAACCGGTAATTGCCGCTGCGGCTAACTGCCAGACACCGAACCCTAGGGGAATCAACAAGAAGGCAAAAGGAGAAGCAATACTGGCAAGAATACTGGAACTTTCAGCCCCTTCTGCCACAACCTTAAATTGCCAGTTGAATGTCTGCATAAGCTGCACAGCAGCATTACAAAGTAAAATAATTGTACCAGCTTTTATGATAAAAGCCTTAGCTCTGGACATCATTGAGACAGCCGCTCTTTTAAAGCTCGGCATCCTGTATTCAGGCAATTCCATAATGAAAAAAGATCTGGCATTTTTCTCACCCGTAATATGTACAATAATAAAGGCTCCGGCAATTATGATGGCAATTGCAAGAAAGTACATTGTGGTTCCCACCCAGGCGGCATCGTTAAAAAAGACACCGGCGAAGAGGGCTATAACTGGAAGTTTAGCACCACAGGGCATAAAAGGAGTCAGCATAGCTGTGGTTCTTCTCTGCCTTTCATTCTTAATGGTTCTTGTTGCCATAACACCGGGAATAGCACATCCCGTACCAATGACCATGGGAATAATGGACTTCCCGGATAATCCAACCTTTTTGAAATAGCGGTCCATTACCAAAGCCACTCTTGCCATATAACCGCAATCTTCCAGTAGGGCCAACAGAAAGAATAAAACCATAATTAAGGGTAGAAATCCCACAACAGCACCAACCCCGCCAATAATACCATCAAGCAATAAGGAGGAAAGTACCGGAGAAATATCACTACCCATAGCGCCTTCTACCAGACCGTAAAACCCATCTATCCAACCGACGAGAAGATCTGCAAAGAAAGGTCCGACATGGGTCTGTGAAAGAGAAAAGACACCCCACATAACCGCGGCGAAGATGGGTATCCCTAGCCATTTATTGGCGACAAATCGATCCAAAGCATCCTGGCCTGTCTGAGCATTACTCTTAACTGACTTCATTTCCACTTTGGCCACGAGTTCCTTAATGAAGGCGAATCTTGCAACATCAGATTTCTCAACAGATTTCACATCTGTTAGATTCTCAACTTCTCCTTTATAAGGTGCGGCCTGAGACTTCCCATCTACGATTATTGCAGTTGCTATGAGTTTTTGAAGACCGTTGTTATCCTCTTTTATTGAAATAGTTTCAACAACAGGACAACAAAGGAGCTTTGATAACTGTTCAACTTCAATTGAATTCTTCTTCTTTTTAGTCATGTCACTTTTATTTAAAGCAATTACAACGGGGATATCAAGATTCAAAAGTTGAGTGGTAAAAAATAGACTCCTGCTAAGATTGGTCGCATCTACAATATTGATAATAACATCGGGTTTTTCATTCTTGACAAAATCTCGGGTAATACTCTCTTCCGAAGTATAGGGTGACATAGAATAGGCTCCGGGTAAATCCACAATAGTAACTGTTCTGTCAGATCTGTTTAATGCCTTTTTAACGGCCCCTTCCTTTTTTTCAATCGTAACCCCTGCCCAGTTTCCCACATGTTCAATTTTTCCGGTTAAGGCATTGAACAGAGTCGTTTTCCCACTATTTGGATTTCCAGCTAGTGCAATTTTCATAATTCCTCTCCTGTGTATGACTCGTTAGCTCTAACTAACGTTTATTTGCATGACTTTAATTGCAACATGTTAACCTCGGGCAACTTATTGCTTGAATATTATTATTGTTAACCTTGGTTAACATTTCGATAAAATAAAAAATTATACCAAAATTGCCCGTGCTAAATCAGCATCAATACTGTATCTGGCATCTTTAACTGATATTACAAAAATTTCTGCAAGAACAGAGATGATCGTTATAGATTCACCTTTAAAACATCCCAGGCTAAATAAAAAGTTTTTGAGCTCTTCGTCCACAGATTGAATATCTTTAATCAGATACTCTTTATTTATATCAGCATTTGATAGATCACTTACCATGCTAAGGGGCTCTCCTACTTTATCAATATGCAGTAGTAATTCTTTTCTTTTGTTAATGCCTATAAGAGCCGCATTCATAATTATCCCCCATTTCACTGTTTAAGTTCGATCTCATTATTTACAAGAAAAGCCTCTATGGCTTCGAACACTTTATCCGTTAATATATGTTCCATTCTGCAGGCATTAATAGAGGCTTCATTTTCTGAAATACCTAGAGATTCTTTTAAAAAAAAGGAAATGATCTGATGGTGATGATAAACCTTTTCAGCACGGTCTTTCCCCTATTCAGTCAGAGTAATGCTTCCATAAGATTCTTTGCTTATGCACCCCGGAACCTTCAAATTTTTCATAGCCTTCGTGACACTGGCTTTAGAATCGCCTAATTCTTTGGCAATTGCTACTCCATGAACATGACCATGAGCCTGTTCCAGTAGATAGATGGTCTCTAAATACATCTCAGCTGATTCATTATTATGGCTCAAGTATCACCCCCTGAAGAAAGAACGTAAAGGCAATATAATTAACCTTGGCTAATAAGGGAATGTTAAGCTATGTGCTTAAACATTGTCAATCGATAAATTTTAAATTATATGAATTTATTTTGGTATCTTGCTATTAAATCCAACAATGACTAACCTAATATAATTAGTTTTATATCTCTGGAGAATCCCACTATATGAAAAATATTAAGAAGACTTTTATTTTTGTATTACCTCTACTCATCATTTTTACCATATTTCTAATGAGAGGTACTATTATGAAAAATCCAAATATTTCTGAGAAAGTAGATCAGAAGAAATTATCTCACCAATTTAGTGATAAAGCAGATTCTGAGCAAAATAATTCTGCAAGAGATTCAAACAAAGAAGACGGCTTTACTTGGGATGCACCGGAATTAAATGAAGCAGACTACGTAATTAAAGTTAATCTGTCAAAACAACGAGTCTTTATATATCACAAAGGAAAAGAGATCCGTCAGATGATCTGTTCTTCCGGGCTCTTATCCGATGACAACGAAACTCCTAAAGGTAGATTTATTATAAATGAAAGTGGTTTGAAAAAAGGAGAATGGTTCTTTTCTGAAAGGTTCAATGCCGGAGCAAAATATTGGGTAGGGTTTATCGGTGGAGAGTACCTTTTTCATTCTCTTCCTATGGACAGAAATAAATCTCTCTTTAAAGATGAAGCAGCTTTACTGGGGAAACCGGCTTCTCATGGATGTATACGCCTATCCGTTGATGATGCCTATTGGTTTTATACTACAATACCCGCAGGTTCAGTCTTGTATATTTCTGGAACGACAGAGAGAGAAGTAAAATCTATATCGATAGAACCGAGAGAAATATCTGAAAAAGAAGCCCATTCAATTGTACTAAATGAGCCACTTTTAACTAAACGTGATGTATCTACCTGGCTTTTTGCCCATGAATACGAATACTATCAGCAACACCTTTTAAGCTGCGAAGTGGCATTAATACGAATGACTCTTGCGATTATGGGCGTTGAGAACCTCGATGAACAGAGTATCATTGATTCTCTACCAAAAGGAAAAGATCCAGAGATATCTTTTGTCTGCGACGATATTGATCAAGGCCGTAGGTTAAACGGGACTATTTTTTGGGACAATTATGGGGCACACCCCCCTGTTGTTGTTCAAGAATTAAACACTTATATGGACAGGTATGGGTTATCAGATATCTATACCGTAAAAGAAATGACTCTCAGCGACGAGGAATTAATAAACATGGTAGACTTAGACGATGAGTTTCTTGGAGCTATAGTCTGGTTGATCGGTCATCCTGCACGATGGGGAGATCATCCCCCGGTGAATGACAGAGGCATAGTGCTGGGTGAACATGTACGTTTTGTTAATCCTGAACTCGATGAAGAGGGAAAATTTATGATATGGGATCCAGAATCACACCCTTATCAGCCATATCATTTGTCATCTCTTCCCTCCAGAGATATGTTCGACTTCCGTCTCGTGGGGATATTCAGGTCAACTAATTAATCCAGTTTAAACTCGGGCTGGATATAATCTCTTTCCTTTAAATTCCTTGGCAGTCATTTCATTACGAGAATATATCCCAAACTTAAAGGATGCTCCTCCCCAACTGCGGGTAATATATAGTATGGCTCAATTCGTTTTGATGCAAGCATATGTGTCAGGGAACCCCTCAGTTGAAGTAAGAAACTATCGCCTTAAAACAAAAACTAAACAAAAGAGCTGCTTAGAGAGTTCTAAAGAAAATATAGTCGATTTTATAATTAGAAACATTTATTATGTATTTATGAAATTCATAAGACTCATTATTATTTTATTATCAATTAGTTTTATCTCTTTTAATCTGTCAGCGCATCCGCATATGTCAATTACGGCAAGTTGTGAATTTGTTTTTGAAGAAACAGAATTGAGTGGGTTTTGG
>JADGDJ010000150.1 GCA_016744925.1 Spirochaetaceae bacterium | reverse complement strand
CTGTTTCCCCAGTAATCTCTGAAGTATTTTCCGCTTATGGGGCGTTTACAGTGACTGCAGAGTAGGGGGGAGTTCACCAGTTTATCTCACCTTCAGTTTGCTGAACCAATCTATCTTCGTTGATGGATGAGAAGAAATCCAGGCCGGTCAACTCTTCGATCCTTGTATAATCGGTCAGATACGCTGTGGGATCTTTCTCCGTTTTAGGCAGAATATTGGGGATGATAAAAGAGAGAGTCTCTATGTCGTAGTGATTCTCTTTGATAATAATTTTAAAGAGGGCATCGGGAACGGCGGCTTTTTTCTCATCTTCCTGTCCCAGCCATAAAGCGGGGGATTTACCGAAGAATACCGGTCCGGTTATGACCCAGACACGACCGTATTCATCGGCCCAGTCGTTGGAAAGCCTTTCGAGTTTTTTCCATATGCCATTGTTCTGCCACTGGAGTTGAGGTACGGCGTTCAGCACGGTGTGTGTATTGTAGGCCGCATCGGAGCTGACTCTCTCAGCCGTATCTTTAGGACACATATGACCCCTTACAAAGCGGTAGTCTGTTTTCACTTCACCGAGACTGCGGACTCCTGATACGGCATAGGTGTCATCTTTAGGTGCTATTCCCGATTCATAGAGCTTGCGGTTACTTTTCCACGAGGGTCTGTCCGCAAGAGGGTGATCCTCCTCTAGACGTTTTATTTCATAGGAAACCCATTCGGGTATACCCCATAAATCACTGCTATCATCACCGTTATCATCGTCAATGCCGTCAAAGGAAAGAGTGTAGGCTGCAAACTCAAAGAACTGGTCCCTCGGTTGAGTGTTCCATTTGTCGTGTTCGTAACTTCTGTCTAATACAATCGGTTTGAGGTCAAATTGTCCTGCAAAGAGTATTGTTGGAACCAACATTACTAATATTCTCATCAATTTCATTTTCGAAGACTCCATTTTTTAATGATTATATTTGAATTTTTTGAAGTTTTCTTTATGTACTGGAAAAAAATAAGAATAATCTTGAGAGTGATAAAGATATTTTTCAATAATAGGACATATGTCCTATGTAGAGTCTGAAGCATCGGGGATAATGGGGCAAAATAAAAAGGAGGCTTTTATGTATAAACTATTGGCATCACTTCTCGGGATTCTTATAGCTATCATGCTCAGTCTCAATGGTGTTCTGGCAGAATCGGTGGGTAACTTCGCTCCACTGCCCATGATCCATATTGCGGGATTGCTCGGTGTTACTCTTGTGCTTCTTTTTGTCAGGGAAAAGAGAACCGACCAAAAAGTCCCCTTCTATTTAAACTTTGGCGGGGCCATAGGAATATTTCTGGTAATCATGAATATTCAATGCTTCCGAACTCTTGGAGCTTCACTGACTTTGTCCCTAGGTATCATAGGTCAGACTCTTGGATCCATTGTGGCTGACAGCACGGGATTTCTCGGTTTTAAAAAATATCCCTTTAATCCGCGAAAGCTCGTGGGACTCTCCCTTCTGCTGGTTGGAATTGTGATTATGACCGATAGCTGGAGAGGAGATATATTCAATATTTTTCTTGCTGTTACAGCCGGTTCTTTAGTCATTCTCTCTATGATGGTCAACAGTCAGTTGTCCTTGCGAATCGGTATTTTCCACGGAGTCAGAAGAAATTATCTGGTAGGATTTATCTGTTCCATGATTCTTCTCGCCTTTGTAAATTTTTCGTTTTCCGAGACCTTTCAGGCTGTACGTACGGTCAACCCTGTTTTTATATTCGGTGGGGGAATCTGCGGTGTTCTCATAGTTGCCGGAAGTAATAAAATTCTACCGAAGATACCTGTTATCTATACAACATTACTGATCTTTTGCGGTCAGGCGGTGGCGGGTCTTATTATTGATTATATCATTACGGGCGATTTTCCGCTCAATAAAGTTCTTGGGGTTCTGGTTATCGCATCGGGCTTATTCGTAAATATGCTTTTGGAAAAAAAATCTACTCCAATAGCTTTTTCAGGTGCGATTTGAGCTCTTCCGGTTTACTCAGATGGAGAGCCTGAATCCCCAATTCTTCAGCGGCCCGGGTATTTGTTTCCGAGTCGTCTATGAAGAGGCTCTCTCCGGGACTCAGCTGATAGTTATTCATTAAGGTTTTATATATTTCCGGTTGAGGTTTTATATATTTGATTCTCGCTGAAACAATCCCGCCTTCGAAATGTTTGAAAAAGGTGTAACTATTATAACAGATCTCAAAGAGATCATCGTGATAATTGGTCAGATAATAGAGTTTGTAGCCCTGTTTTTTCAGTCCTTCCAACTGGGATGCATTATACTCAATGGGAGTGAGAACCTTCATGAAATCACTGTGGGATATAAGCAATTCTGCCCGCTGAGGATTTCTTGCACAAATTGCTCCGAGAGCCTCTACTCTGTTCAGCGTTCCCCGATCGAGTTCCACCCATTCATTACTGAGATATATTTCTCTGTGGATAAAATCCACCTCTTCAGCATTCAGGTCCAGACTCTGGAGATATTGGAGTGGTTGAAAAGAGATGAGTACATTGCCGAGATCAAAAATTATGTTTTTTATCATATCATTTTGAAGAGGATACTATTTTCCATATGAATATGTATAAATGCATCTTTTTCCAGTTCATCCAGAAGTTCGTATACTTTGCGGAGATTTTCAGATGTTTCGGAAGGTATTGTAAAATCATTTGTAAGATTGTTGATTTCATTGAACAGGCGTCCGGCTTCGTCGTGTTCCCCTTCAGTCTCAATCATATATTGAACAATTTTATGGCGAAGATCGGTCCTTCTATTTCCACTGTATTCCCTGAGAAGAGAAAAGAGATTTTCCTCTTCTTTTTTCTGATGCTCGACCATATCTTTTTTTAGCTGCCCGAAAAGTACCTTGAGTTCCAGAGGGAAATCGTCAGTATTTTTTTCCATTAGAGCATCAATCTTCTTCAGTGTTTCGATCATAAAAACGTGGTGATGACCTTCTATAAAATCCAGTATTTTATCTATGGGTTCATTCTCCCAGTAGATCACTTTACTGTTCATCAGTTTGAATTCATCCACAGCCAGATCTATCTCTCCAACAACATCGTATTCATTGAGGTCTTTATCTCGAATTGCCGCTTCAAGTGTCGTACTGCCATTAAAGGAGAAGTCGATCTTGTATTTGTTCAACACATCGACAATGTAGGGATGAGCCGCTACTATTTCCCCCAGTGTTTGTGTTTTATCTATATTATTCATAGAGTCTCCTCAATTTATTTCCCGCATCTATAAGAGTTTTAAAAAAATCAGATAATAGAGCTTCGTCCATATCTTTATGTGTTAATAATAACCTGAGTGTTAAATCCTGACCAATGAAACCGTAAGCCACTAAAATTTTTCCACTTTTTTGAAGCTCGTTTCTAAGCTCTCTGTTGAACTCATTTATATTGTCCTTAACTTTGTATCGGAAACACAAATTGAACGATGCCCGTGGAACAAGCATTTCCAGTTCATCGCTAGCTAATATAATTTGTTCTCCCAGTTCCGCCAGCTTGTGGTATTTTTCAATACGCTCCCCGAAGCCCTCTTTCTGGTAGTATTTCCAGTCGAGGAACCATTTGAGGCTGTCCACTTTTCTTCCGCACTGGAGTGAGTGGGCCCCGAGGTTGTAATCGCCTCCGCTGTCTTCTTTTCGGTGGAGATAGCTCTTGTCTCCCACATTGCAGGCGAAGTCCATAATGCCCCTGCGATTGTTGAAGAGCAGCACATTGCAGATGAGCGCTGTTCCGGGCATTTTGTGAAAATCTACCGTAAACGAGTCGAGTGATTCTATGCCCTGCAGATATTTTTCCTTCAATGTATCGCTGAAGATGGCCGAGCCTCCCCAGGCTCCATCTCCATGGAGCCAGAAACCATATTTTTCCTTTAATTCCAGGATTGATGGCAGGGGATCGTAGGAACCCCGTACTGTAGTCCCCAGTGTCGCAGCGACGAAAAAGGGATTTCCCCCTAAACGGATAATTTCTTCGATTTTCTCTTCCAGTATAGGAATATCCATTTCTCCTTTTGGAGTCACGGGGATTTTAATCAGATGATCCAGACCTATGCCCAGTATATTGATGGTTTTGTCGAGAGAATAGTGAGCGTCGGCACTGACAAAAGCATATAGTTCCTGCTGTCCGAACAAACCGGCCGATTTTACACGCGACGAAAAGAGATTCCTCGCCGTCATCATGGCCACCATATTGGCGTTGCTAGACCCTGTTGTCATCTGTCCTTCGCCGTCGGTAAACCTCACGAGTTTCAGCATCTCGTCAATCATAAATTTTTCCATGAGTATAGATACGGGTGCCGCTTCGTAACTGCCAGCAGATGTCTGTGATATGGCTGTAACAATCTCGCCGGCGATGGAGGGAATATTGGCTCCTGCCCACATTCTGTTGCTGAATCCGTAATGGTGGGTTTTTACACAGTACTTAAGGTATTTGTCTATCCAGTAACTGAGAACCTGAGGGTCTTCTCTATTTCCCGATTTTTCAAGGTCGAGAAGAGCGATCAATTCTTCCGGTGATTCACCATGGCCAATTTCCATTTCTTTATCAGTGCTGATATAACCTTCAATTGCCGAAAATAGATTTTGCAGGATTTTAATGTCTTTCATATATTAATTGTAAATCATATCTCTTCAGAATACACCCATTCCCTGAAAATCAGATCTCCCTCCTCGCCGAAATAGGGGAACAAATTTCTTATGTCATATGTTATTGATGTTTCGTTTACATTTTTCTAGAGTTAAGAATTAGCAAATTTTTTAAGATTGTTTATTTGATCTATATTCCCTAATGCTATCAATTTATTTCCCGGCAATAATTCAATTGATGCGAGAGACGCCGTAGATGTGGTATTCATTCTCGTTTGCCCACGGCTGTCGAGGATCCCTATGATGATGGCTCCTGTGTACTGACCTATGTTGCTCTTCTTCAGGGATTTTCCATTTAAAGGGGATTTCTCTCCGATCTCTATGGATTCGATCCGCATCAGTTCATCACCTCCCGACGAGAGAACATCGAGAAAATCGACTATGGATGGATGGGTGCAGACTGTTGCCAATCTCCTCCCGGCAATCTGTTTGGGAAGTATTACTCTGTCAGCACCGGCGGTTTCAAGCTTTTTCACAGCTCGTTCGTCGGAAGCTTTGGCAACAATGCGCAGTTTGTCATTTAACTGTCTCGCAGTTAAAACGGTATAGACATTCTGCTGATCGTTGGAAAGGCATGACACCAGCCCTCGGGCCTTGCCTATTCTGGCCTCTTCGAGAACCGATTCTTCCGTAGCATCCCCTTCTATAAATATAAAATCAGAATGAATCTCTTTTTCTCCATCACTGATATTATCATCCACAACTATAAAGGGAATTCTTTTCTTCATAAATTCAGCAGCCGTTTCCCGGCCTACATCACCGAATCCGCAAATTATATAGTGTTCTTTTACCAGGGAAAGCAGGCGTTTCATACGACGCTCCTTCATTGTAATCTGAATATGTCCCTCAAAGAAAAATGAGAGGAGGGCTGTCAATGTAAAACCGACTGATAGAATGCTTACAGTCAGGAATATAATCATAAAATGTCTGCCCTGGGGAGACAGGGGGTGCACTTCTCCGAAACCGACTGTAGAAATGGTGACAAAGGTCATATAAAGGCTTTCATCGAATGTCCATCCTTCGATAAACATAAAACCTGCAGTACCAGTAGAGATAATCAGGAATATAAAAAAGAGTGCCAGAATAAATCTTTTAAAGGGTGTCATTGATTCTTTTTATCACATTTTCTATCTGAAGGACAACTTCTCAGGCAGTTTTGCAGATTTTTCACAATGACTCTGTCCATGGCTGTTTCAAAGACAATCGTTCTACCAATGCACCCTCCCAGATCTTCTTCCAAAATGGGTATCCGCCATTTTTTTATGATTTCTTTAGCTACTTTGATATTACTGATTCCTGGAGAAAAAATTTGGGTTCCATTATGAGAAGATGCGCCACCGAAAATTCTGACTGTCAGATCTTCTTTTTTCGAACCGGAACTAATCATTTTTTGTATGAGATTGTCACAGGAAACATCACCATAACTGTCCGATGCTGATTTTCCTTTTGATTCGGCGTAGATAAAATGATTCATCCCCCCCGATTTTAATTTTTTGTCGTGAATGCATAGGGAGATGCATGAACCCAGAACTGTTTTATAAACCGCCGGGTCTGGGGAGACACAAAGATCCCCGGGAACTAAAAATTTTGTTATACTAAGTCCATCATTTAACATATGTGAGTTAATGTATCTATAAAGTGTTATTTTGACAAGATTTTGAATATTGATAATATAGATTAAATTACATATAGTGTTCAAATGGATAAAACATCAATAATAATCATCTCTCTCATAATCTTTTTAAGATTTGTATTCCCTCTTATCTGGAATAGACAATTTGTCAGTTATAAAACCCTTCTTCATATGATCGAGGCGGGAGAAAAATTTATTCTTCTCGATGTCCGCACGGGAAGTGAGTATAAATCGGGGCACATCCCCGGGGCAAAAAATTCGCCTCAGGAGAAGCTTCTCAAGTCCCTCGTAAAGACTAAAATGGAAATGCCTCTGGTGGTCTATTGTCATAGCGGCGCAAGAGCCCGCAGAGCAAAAAAAGCCCTTGAAGTTGCCGGGTATACAGATGTAAAGAGTTTTGGTGCTATTTCACGCTGGAAGGGCAATCTTGACTGATTACAGTTCGTGAATCGGCAGAGAAACGGAGAAAGAGGCTCCTCCCAGAGGAGAGTCTCCGCAACTTATGGTTCCCCCGTGATTTTCAATAATCGATTGAACCGAAGCAAGGCCTATCCCCATTCCTCTGCTGTTTCGCCCTTTGTCTGCTCGATAAAAAAGCTCAAATATTTTCTGTCTCTCCGCAGGAGGAACACCGGGTCCCGAATCCTCTATGCGTATTTTAAGAAAGCCATGTGAAAGATAGGATTTGAGTTTCACCGAATCTCCTTCTTTAGTATAGCGGCAGGCATTATCAATCAGATTTGAAAAAGCCCGGTTGAGCAGTTTTAAATTTCCCGATATTTTAATTTGACCGGACAGATCTATTTTCTGTGTGTATTTTCTCTGATTCATCTGACATTCTTCATCAAAAAAACGGCTCTGCTCATCGATCCAACTTGGAACTTCGATAATTTCTTTTTTCAGTTTATGGACAGAGGTCTGCAGTTTGGAGTGTTCCAGAAGCTCTCCTATGCGGTCTTCCAGTACTCCCGATTTAATCAGTATTTTTTTTATGGCCTCTTCTGCTTCTCCGCTCACTTCGATATAGCCGTCATTCATAGCTTCGAGATACATTCTCATCGCTGCCAAAGGTGTCTTCAGATCGTGAGTGACAGACATGACAAAACGGGATTCTTTTTCCCTGTTGGCTTTTAATGCTTTTCGCATCTGGTCGAATGCCAGAAAAACTTTGCTCAGTTCCGGCTGTTTTCCCCGATGGATTTCCGTGTCCAGGTCTTTATTCGCTATACGAACCGAAGCCCTGATCAGTCTTCTTATGCTGTTGTAATAGGAGTTCATCTGCAATAAACCCAAAAGAAACATAATCATAGTCAGGAAGAACACAAACCCGATGTAACCCGGTCTTTGAACAACTTTTAAATGAGCGGGCAGGAGGTCCTGCATATATATGGCCAGCCCGCTATGTCCTTTGTACTGAAAGGGAACCATGCTTATCGTATCGGGTGTTTTTTTTACGATATCGGCCAGGATAAGATCCATGTTTTTTTCTTCCTCCATAAATATGAGCGGTTTTTTCCCTTCGTGTTCAGCCAGGTAAATAGCTTCTCCCGAATCCAGAGCGACCAGGAGCAGCCAATTGGGAACATTCGCTTCATCAGCTTTTTCAAGTAGTTCCAATAGGGGAGCATGAAGAAAGTTGTTAACGGTAAGACCGTTTTCCGTTTTTTCTTTTTCCATATACAGTAAATTCGCAAAAATCAGCACTAGTCCGATAATCAGGTTCAGGGGTAATACGAGATTGACAATAATAATCCGTTTGTTGATTCTTCCGATAACCATCTTATGCTCCCTGGAAGTAATATCCGAATCCATAGCGTGTTTTAATAAATTGCGGATCGGAAGAATCACTTTCAAGTTTTTTTCTCAGTCTCTGGACATGGACCGAAACGGTGCTTAGATCTCCGAAGGAATTTCCCCAGACTTTTTTATAGAGTTCTTCCTGAGAAAAAGCTTTTCCCTCATTTTCACTGAGGAAAATGAGCAATCCCATCTCTCTGGGAGAGATGGCTATCTTCTCTCCATTTTTTTTCAAAATAAAATGAGACCTGTCTAATTCCCAATCTCCGAATTGAATAATATCCGATGTTCCGTTTTTTGATTCGTGGATTCTTCGTAAATGGGCTCTGATCCGGGCTGTGAGTACACCGGGGCTGAAGGGTTTGACTACATAATCATCAGCGCCTACACCGAAGCCCAGAATCATGTCCAAGTCCTCTTCTCTCGCAGATACGATAATGACGGTAGTTTCGCTTTTCTGGCGAATTTTACGCAAAGTTTCAAATCCGTCTATTCCCGGAAGATTGATATCTAGAATGATGAGATCAAAAATATCGCTGTTCAGCTGTTTAAGAGCATCTTCTCCCGATTCTACCCATACAGTCTGAACTTTTTCCCGTTCAAGGTACATAATAAGTACTTCTGCTATATCCCTCTCATCTTCAACGATCAATAATCTGCCGTTCATCTTTATCTCCTCTGTTACACAGTATAATATCTCGAGAAAATTATCATCTAAATAAATCTGAACAACTCGTTCAACTTCGTTCAAGCTCCGTTTATGTCATTTTGCAGACTCAGCGATTACATTATGTTCATAAAGTTAATTAAAGGAGAGAAATATGAATAATTTTATAAAATCTTTAACTGTGGCAAGTTTGGCTGTACTCGCTTTGTCCTGTGAAAACGAGAGTACATCGGAAGCGAAAACACTCGATAGTGTTTATGCCGAACAGGGAAGACCAGTTAAGACGAGAACCCTCGAAGAGGATCGTTTCGTATCATCACTCGATTATATTTCCACTGTAAAGGGAATTAAAGAATCCACCGGATCCTCTATGATTTCCGATGCCGTGGAAGACATTCTTTTTGATGTAGGCGATTATGTGGAAAAGAATCAGACTGTCATTCTCTTTCCCGAAAATAATCCATCAGCTAACTATTACCAGGCTGAAGCGGGATTTAAAGCGGCTGAACAAGCCTACAAAAGGGTTGAAAATCTCTATCAGAACAATGGCGTGTCCCGCCAAAGTTATGACGATGCAAAAACTCAATATGAAGTTCAGCAGGCCAACTGGGAAAATGTTCAGGAGCTTGTCCGTGTGAAGGCACCCATTTCAGGATATATAACAAGAATCAACGTGAGTCCTTCAGACAATGTCACTCCGGGAACAGAGCTGTTTACAGTTTCAAACTACGATAGACTAACTGCCAACATCTGGGTCAATGACAGGAATATTCGGGAATTGGCAGTCGGACAGAGAGTATCGGCCCGCTGGGAAGAAGAGGTCATTAAAGGTATAGTCTCACAGGTCGACCTGGCCAAAGATCCTAAAAATAAAGCTTTCGGAGTTAAAATCCATCTGGAAAATCAGGAACATGTTATTCCAAGTGGCGTTTCAGCAGACCTTTCAATTGATGTGGGATCTGTAGAAAAAGCCATTGTATTGCACAGGAGAGAATTCCTCAGTACAGGTGGAGAATCATATGTTTTTCTGGAAAAAGAGGGATACGCAAGAAAACAGATTATTGAAACCGGTGATAAACAAGGTATGTATTATCTGATCAATTCCGGTTTGATAGAAGGTGATCAGCTCATTACCGAAGGACTGAATCTTGTCCGTGAAGATGAAAAAATAAGAGTTCTCAATCAAATTGATCCCATGATGGCAAAGAGATAGGGGCGAATAGATGTTTTTATCCGATTTATCCATAAAAAGGCCGGTTTTGATCTCCATGGCAATGATTGCCTTTCTCCTTTTCGGAGTGCTTGCGTACATGAAGTTGCCCCTAAATCTCATGCCCGATGTAAAAATCCCCATTATAACCATTCAAACTATCTACGGGGGTGCTTCTCCCGATCAGATTGAGAATCTCATTACAAAAAAAATAGAAGATGAAGTGAGTTCAATAAGTCAGATCGACAGCATCACTTCTTATAGTCTCAACAGTGTGTCCTTGATCATTCTGCAGTTTGATCTCGATAAAGATGTCGATGCGGCCAATCAGGAAGTAAAAAGCAAGATGGACAGCATTGTCAATGATCTACCCGATGATGCACAGACTCCTGTCCTATCAAAAGTCGACCTGACGGCAACTTCGGTTATGAACCTTGTTTTAAGTGGAAATATTGACTCCTCGGAGATGGATTACCTCGCAACGGGGGTAATAAAAGACAGTCTTTCCCGGATTGAAGGGGTGGGAAATGTCAATATAACCGGTAATCTGAACAAGGAGATAAAAGTGAATATCTCTAATCGGGTTGTATTTGAAAACTCTCTCAATCTGACTCAGATTGCCGGAATAATCGCCCAGGCCAATCTGGATATGCCCGGCGGAAACTTTATCAATGAAAGTGAAGAGTACTCGGTTCGCCTTGACGGACAGATCGGTAGTGAACGTGAGTTGGGGAAAATCCCAGTTCCCACTTCATCCGGATTTAGAGATCTTAATCAGGTTGCGGATATAAGTTCCGGGTCAGAAGAGGTTCGTGAAAGGGTCACCTTTTTCAATAGGAAAGACGGTATTCCTGATGAGCAGTCTATTCTAATCTCTGTGATTAAAAGTGCAGAGGGAAATCCTGTTGCTATAGCTGAGGAGATTAAAAAATCTATTCCTGAAATAGAGAAACAGCTTCCGGAAAATGTCACATTAAAAATAGCAAAAGATGAATCGCTCTTCATCGAGGGGTCTGTCAAGGATACATTGAGCAACATCATTATGGGAATCATCCTTACGGCGGCGATCATACTGTTCTTTCTCCGCGATTTTCGGTCGACGCTCATTGTTGCTCTGGCTATGCCTCTTTCTATAATCCCCACTTTTATAATTATGGATGCTATGGGCATTACCTTAAATATGCTTTCTCTCATGGGGTTATCTGTTTCGGTTGGAGTTCTTGTGCAGAATTCCGTTGTCGTTCTGGAAAATATTTTCCGCCATAAAAGAATGGGTCATGATGGTAAAGAGGCGGCGTCCAAAGGTACAGGAGAAGTCACCCTTGCAGTTGTCGCATCGACTTTGACCAATGTCTGTGTATTTCTTCCCATCGGCCTAATGGACGGGATGGCGGGGATAATGATGAAGGATTTTGCCATTACAGTTGTAATCGCTACCATCTTTTCTATGCTTATCTCTTTTACCCTCACTCCTATGCTGGCTTCTATATTGCTGGCAAAACCGGAAGGTGAGAAACATGGACTCAGTCTTAAAATTGAAAACATGTTTAAAATCCTTGAGGTAAGCTATACTAAATCGCTCAGTGCTATATTAAAGAGCCGTCTCAGAAGTTCTATAGTCATTGCGGTTACTATCCTATTATTTACCCTGTCTATGATTCAATTCGGAAAAATCCCCTTTGAGTTCACACCGGCCATGGATTCGGGGCAGGTCAGTATTGAAGTGGAACTCCC
>JADGDJ010000377.1 GCA_016744925.1 Spirochaetaceae bacterium | reverse complement strand
ATTTTATGGTTCGTGATGAAAGGATGCAGCACCTGGTACTCAGTGAAGATGAACCGATCACCCCTTTTATAGACCGGATCGAGCAATTGTTCCTTTCAATGGGAATATCAACCATCCTCGTCATGGGTGGCTCGGGAGATTATTTCTCTTTATCACACAAAGTGATTCAACTGAAAAATTATCTCCCCTTCGATGTCACCGAAAAAGCTCACAAAATTGCAGAAGATTCTGCCTCCGGGAGGATTAATGAATCAGAAGAGTGCCATTTCAAGCTGAAGGGCAGAATCCCTCTGCCGGGGTCGATCTCCCCCTTAAATGCTTACGGGAAAAAAAGTGTCTATGTAAAAGAAATTCACAGAATTAATTTCGGTTCACAGCTAATAGACCTGACGGATATGGAACAACTGCGGGAATTGTCTCAAACAAAGGCCATTATGGAAGCCATTCAACTCGCCATGAAATATATCGACGGAAAGAGAAATTTATCAGAAATACTACAGATCATCAGAGATAAGATTGATGCAGAGGGACTGGATGGATTGAGTGACCAACTATCGGGAAACCTGGCCGGGTTCAGATCAATTGAACTGGCAGGTACACTTAATCGCCTGAGGTCTTTGAAGATGTTATCATTTTAGGCTCTACATCATCAAAACCTCAGAATAAATGGGTATTAAGTCATTTTTATCAACTAATTGAGTTGACTAATAAACGCAAGACTTTGTAGCTTATAAGTAAGGAGTATTTTTTTGGCGAATATTGAAGTATACGATGATGAGAATCTTGAGAAAGCAATTAAAAGATTCAAAAGAAAAGTTGAAAAAGAAGGGATTATCCGAGAATTCAAAAGAAGACAGTATTTTCAGAAGCCTTCGATTCAGCGTCACGAACAGGAGAAATCCAGACGCAGAAAAGAATTAAAGAAAATCAGAAAACTCGAAAGAAAGAAAATGTACTAATTTCTTTTTTACCTAATGAACTCCCCTGCGAAGGGGAGCTGATTACTTTTATTGTTCTGTCTATGAGAGCCAGTCTCAAGCGGATAGAGCGTTGTTGTCATAACAAACGATACCCATTCAGCCCTGAATGGAAAATCCGATTCAAAGCAAAACCATGGACAGAAAGATGGCAGGTTAAGATCGGGTATCTAAGGAATTTGTTTCCATAAAATTATTACTGTTTACTTTCAGCTCTTTATTATTAATTTTATCAATCAATACTTCTTTGCATACAGGACGGCTGAATAAAAAACCCTGCCCATATCGGCATCCAGCTGATAGAAGGAAATTCTCTTGTTCCTGATTCTCTATACCCTCTGCAACAGTATCCAATCCAAAGGACTTCGCCATAAAAATGATTGTCTTGATCAGGGCGCCATTTTTATCACTTTGCTCTACGAAAGAAATAAATGATTTATCGATTTTAATTGTTTCAAGGGGAATATTTTTTATATAACTAAGTGATGAATAACCCGTACCAAAATCGTCCATGACCAATTTAAATCCCGAGTCCGAGAGTCTTTTCAAAATATCATTATCGTATATACTATCGTCTATCAATAAATTTTCAGTAATTTCGAGTTGTATAATCGAATGCTCAATCTCATAACGATCAGTCAACAAGAGCATATTTTTCAAAAAGTGAGGATCACGCAACTGATTTACCGAAACGTTTATGGATAAGCGAATACTATTATTTGTCCTTTTATTAATTTCCAATATATCTCTAATGGATTGTTCTATGACCCAGGATCCTATTTCACGAATAATTCCCGATTCTTCCGCTATTGGTATAAAATCTTCCGGAGAAATTGAGCCAGACCCTTCACTATTCCATCTCAGTAACGCCTCAACATATTTCAAGGATTTGTCATTCAAATCATATATGGGTTGATAATGTAAAGCCAGTTCCTTATTGACGATAGCCTGGGATAATCCATTTCTTATTGCTGACCTCCAATGGGCTTTTTTGTCAAGTTCGGGACCGAAATAATGATATTGTACGCAATCACTTTCCTTTGCATGATACATGGCGATATCGGCAAACCTCAACAAAGTAACCGTATCAGTGCCGTCATCGGGAATCAAAACAACACCGATACTGACTCCCATATGCTGTTTATCTCCATTCAGAATAAATGGAAGCTCAAAGGCATCCTGAATTTTTGATAAAACACAGTTTGTGTTCCCGACGTTTCCCACTTCCTCTAGAAGAATGCAAAATTCATCTCCTCCAAATCGGGACACCGTATCCTGAGATCTCACAATTCCCTTTAATCTTTGACCGACAAGAATCAGTAGTTCATCACCAGTTTCATGACCTAAAGTATCATTGATATTTTTGAATCCATCGAGATCAAGAAATAACATTGCAGATGTTTTCCCGTTTCTAATGCTTCTTCTTATGCCCTGGTTTAATCGATCTAGAAATAAATGACGGTTTGGAAGACCAGTCAATTCATCATAATTTGCCTGAAATGATAATTTTTCACTATTGTCTTTTTCAGTCCTTATTATCCTTCTTATCAGATTATTGTATTTGTACAAATTGTTATAAAAAAATAGAGAAATAAAGAATATACATAAGATCATTACAATTGATAAACCCACGAGAGAATTGATAAAATTCTTAATTTCCCCATCTTTCGACCAATAAATGACTCCAATCAAATTATCGTCATAATCAGTAAAAAGAACTTGTTCAGGGCC
>JADGDJ010000149.1:5987-11895 GCA_016744925.1 Spirochaetaceae bacterium | reverse complement strand
GTTCCATAGTCTTGCAGAAACAGACCAAAGAAGTGATTCTGGCCAATATCCGCGGTGCCATTGTCAATGCGAGAAAACTCAAAGGTTGGATCTCCACCTATTCTGAACAGACACAGCGGGAACTGACAGTACAAAACTTTCTTACCATCTACCCCCAAGTGACATTGGAAGATATATACAAAATCGGATGGAATAAACTCAATGGTAGAGAAAATGTACTGGCTTTGATGTTTGACCGGGCGATTTCCTCTCGTTTTATCACCTGCCGATCCAGATCATACCTGAAATTTCTACTCAAGCTGTTTAGAGAGGGCTTTAGATGGGATGAAACCGATGAAATTGAGAATCAGATGGTATTGATGGTCCATTATGATTTCTGGCAGCGACCGGGACTGAGTGATGGATTTTCTACATTAAATGAAAGTCTAATAGCACTTGCTGTGGAACCTCAATTGGTCGCCACCTGTGTAGACGTATTGGAATTATTACTCGACCGCTTGGACATCTCCGAAATGCCTATGGATCTTGAATTTCCCAATGCCCTTCAGTTACACGGAAGATACAGCCGGGACCAGATACTGGCTGCATTTGGTGAGAACCACTTTGAAAAAAATCGAGCAGTAGGGAAGGTGTCCTATTCCTAAATGAGCTGAACTGTGAACTATTATTTGTAACATTAGATAAGATGGAGAAGAACTACTCTCCCACAACCCTCTACAACGATTATGCCATTAGCGACTATCTCTTCCACTGGCAGTCGCAGAACTCCGCTCGACCGGATAGAGGGAAGGGATTGTCTTATATCAACCATAGAGAAGAGGAAAAGAACATTATTTTGTTTGTACGGGAGCATAATAAGGATGAGAACGGCAGGGTTCTGGGTTATGTTAATCTGGGGCTAGTGAATCTGGATTCCCATTCGGGAAAAGAACCGATGAATATTACCTGGAAGCTGGAAGAGGCTTTGCCTCCCTATTCGGAGAAGTAAAATCCCCTTGGGGATGGAGGTTTTGGATTCAAGCGGCTAAATTATCAGTGGGATAGAGTATCGTGATATTTGAGACTATAAGATGTAGGTGATCTATGAAAACTAAGACGATAAAAAGCACAATAATATTTATTACCATAATACTACACTTATTATATTTGGCCAATTTAGGTTTATATATTCCTCATTTTGAAATTCCTAATATACTTTTATTTATTCTTTTTACGTATATCTCAACGTATATTCACGAACTAGGACATGTTCTCGCAGCTTTACTATCAGGAATGGGTATAAATCGCGTAATAATCGGAACAGGAAAACCTTTCTTTCGAAAAAAAATATATGGAATCTTAGTAATATTAAATAGAAGACAGGGCAATGGTTATACTTTTATTGGAGAAATAAAAAAAGGTTTCTCAAAACCGGCCTATTTGTTTTTTGTCGCAGGTGGATTCTTACTGCAGATTATATTTATAATTCCATTAATCCTTATTACAGATTTCAGATTTTCTGATTTTATCGGTAGCTACCAGGTAAGTGTCTCTGCTTCATTTATAATGGCAAATTTAGTATTAATATCTTTGAATTTAATACCAATGAGGATTCAATTTAGAGAGATAAAAATGCCAAATGATGGGTTTAATCTTCTTAGAATCCCCTTTTTGAAACAACATGAGATAAATGAAATTCTTTCAGCAGGAAAAATCATGGAGGCTTATGAACTAATAGAGGCAAAAAAATACAAAGAAGCACAATTGGCCTATGAGCTTTGTTTAAATGATTTTCCAGAATCAATTGTTTCCCGCATTAATTATTCTGTAACTTTAATAAGACAGATGATCCTGGATAAAGCTGAAGTGGAACTTGTTAATCTCATTAATATGAAATCTGCTGGAAAATATCATATTCTAATTTACAATAATTTAGCTTTTATTGAATTATTAAAATTTACCGGCGACTCTATAAAAGAAGCAGATGTATTATCTCAAAAGGCTTGTAAAATCAATTCTGAAATTTCTTATGTACAGGAAACGAGAGGAAGTGTACTTATCGTTTTGGAACAATATGATGAAGGGATCAAGCTGATAAAGGAAAGTTTGAAGCACACTAAAACAACAGGTTTAGATGAAATAACAGATACAATGGCCTCGATCTTTCTTCTTTTCGCGTATTTAAAAACTGATAATATCAAAGCAGCCGAAAAACATTATAGAAAGATAAAAAAAGGTCTAACGAATATAGAAGCTGATGAAAAACATATTATTGACAATCTCAAAAAACGATCTTTGTCTTTTGCTGAATATTTAAACTTTGAATAAGAGAATTTAGAGCATGGAAAAAGAAGGAGAATAATAAATGGAATATATTACAAATAATTTTCTGGGAATCGCTGTTCTTGTGGGAATTGTAAATGGACTTGTATTGCGGAAAAAAATACTAATGATTTCAAGCGGCAATGAAGGTTTTGATATTGACCCTGAAAAGAAGCTCATCAAAGGTATATTCGGATCTTTGACAATACCATTTGCTCTATTGCAGATTATTCAGCTCTTATCGGGATACAAAAGCGCCTTCTATATATTCTTTAAGGATTATACAAATCCCTTTTACTGGGCTGGAGTTTCAGTATTGGTGATCTCCTGGCTATTATTCCTTTATTGGATTTTTCTAAAGAAAGGGTATCTGGTTCTAAAACAATATAATAAAGCATTTAATTTGCCGAAAAGTGAATCTGGAATTAAACTTTTTTCATTAGTTGTTGTTTTAGGAGGAGCTGTAGCCCTGTTTCTTGTTTAAAAGTAGGAATATTGCATGATATCTTTACACCATATCGAAAAGATTTATTATAGACCTCGTGGCAAATAGTTAGAAGCAAACAACATTGTTAAACTCACAATACACTGGGCATCCAGCCCTCAAGTTTAAGAGTCCCCCCAACCGATAGGGCAGTATGTACATCATTCCCGACATACTGGAGCGGCAGTTTACCCATATAGATCAGGGATACTTCTCCATAAAGGGTTATTCACACGAGGATACTCTTAAAATACTTTGCAACTGGATATGCCTGGAACTGATTAAGAAAGAGAGAAGCTGGCTATCAATCCGGGAAGAACTGAAACTGGAAGATGATAATTTACTTGAGCCATTTTTCTATAAATCAACGGGACTCAATCCTCAGAATTTTTCCGATTACTGGAAAAAGAGGAGAGAATCGTCTCCTTAGGGAACAGAGAAACCCAATTATCAATTCATTTTATAATAATATATTTAATTCCAGAATTATACTAAAATGAACCGTACCCTCAGGAGGTTCCCATGTCATCTATCAGTCGCCTTGTTAATCTGGCCGGTTCCGATCCGGGGTTTTATATTCTGGCTCTTCATTCCTATATGGAAAAATATTTGAAAGATGATTCGCCCATTCCCTATATCGAGTACAGTTACGGTTCATTTGGTAAGAATATTATGAATCTCGGCGATCATATAAGTGTCGGTCAGCAAAATTACAATCCCGATCTAAAATGTTTCCAGGCCATCGCCCGGGAGCATGGAATCACCAACCAGGTGCGCCATAATTTTAAGGATTTTACTGCTGTCGAGGCGACTCAGGCTACCTTCCGTTTTCTTCAGTTCTGCCGTTTGCTTGAGATTGATGAAGGGACGGCATTGGCTCAGCTCGAAGGGACGCTGGAACACTGGAATGAACGGCGATCAAGAAAAGTAGAAATCGAAGAACTTAAAAAATTAAAATGGGATGTTTTCAAAACTCAGAGAGAGAACAAACAATTACATGTCCGGCTGGAAGAGTGGCAGGAACATAAAAGAAGTTATGAAGAACTCACTGTTGAGCTGGATATTTTAAATGGCCAGTTGGAACTGCAGGATAAAAAGGGTGAGCTTCTCAATGAAAAAAACGATTTACTTCGCCAGGAAAGATTTGATCTGACAGCAAAACTGAAATTTAAAGAAAAACAGCTCGAAGAATACAAATCCATAGAGACTTATACTAATAACCTGAAACGGATGGTGGCCTACACAAGAACAAGACTCGACTATGAGAGGAGCATTCTCCGTTTATCCATCGAACAGAAAGAAGTGCTCAATAGAATAAATCTCGATAGTGATTATCTGGTCCGGGGCGCGGCCGGTACGGGAAAAACTTATCTTATCCTGGAAGCCATGAGAAAAGCCATTTCTGAACGGAAGGAATCACTCTGGGATGATGGTAGTTATGTTCTGCTGGCTTACACAAAAACTCTGGTTAAATACAACAGGTACATCACTCAGATTATGAACCTCGATGCCCGAACCGATGATCTGATCGGTACTGTGGACTCCTATATGTTCAATCTTCTACGAAAAATGGGGAAGGGAACTATTGATTTTAATATTTTATCTGAACTCAGTAGGAAACATAATGATGAATCAGTCTTTTTTAGTTACAAACAGCTCTTGTGTGAATTGGAAGAGTTCATCTATTGGAATGGTATCTCCAGAGAAGAGTATATTGATGAGAGCATTGAACGTCGTGGTATGAGCATCCCCTTGAACAAAAGCAAAAGAGAGATAGTCTGGTCCATAAAAGAGAGAATTGAAGAGGAGATGCTCGCTCAGAATAAGCTATCCAAAGGGTTTAGCCGGTATCTTATAAATGAGCAGAACCTGCAGTCTGAGGTCGAGACATTTTTTGTTGATGAAGTTCAGGACCTCTCCCCGCTGGAGCTGAGGATTTTGAAAAAAATTGCCCACAAGGGCGTCATAATGGCTGGTGATATGGGGCAAAGTATATACGGCATACAATCACCCTATAAAAGGTCGGGAATCAACATCCAAGGCCATGCATCATACCTCAAAACTAATTTCCGCAGCACCCATCCCATTCATGATCTCGCCAAGAGATTTCGCAATAACGAGGAAGATGAAGATAGTACCGCCTTTAGAGATGGTCCTCATCCTGAACTGTTCACTGCACGGGAAACGTCAAATCTGTATGAACTTTTAACCAAAAGAATTCATTTTCTGATTGATGTCCTGGAATACGATCCCGAGAATATATTTATTCTTGTGGCCAATACAAGCATGGAAAAAAAAGTTTCCCGCATGGTTTTTGAGACGGGATATGAAACAGTCAATGTCAAGGACGATGCCTTTGACTTTTTAAATTCCAGGGAAATCCGGGTATCTCCTTTTCATTCCAGTAAAGGTCTCGATATGCCCGTGGTCTTACTCTTTTTGCCGAAACTCTTTGCTACTAATGCAGAGAGTTTCAGCGACAATACAACGGAAACAATGCAGCGGAATCTATTATACGTCTGCATGACCAGAGCTATGGATATGCTGAATGTTTTTATGAAAGACGAACCGGATAATCAGATACTTGTTGATTTGAAAAAAGCCTTTGAAGAGTCTGAAGGTACCAAACAGTATGATAAGGAAAATGATGGGATGCATTTTTTTTAGAGTGATGGGAATACAATTTTAATTGTATTATGACAAAATAACTTATATAAATAAGTCATGATTACAGAAATTCTTTACACCTGGCTGGGAGCTACTGATCTCAATTGTTATGAAAGACAGGATGCAAATCACCCCGGACCTGTAGCTCAGGCAGTTCTTAGTGGTAGATTCAAACAGATCAAAATCTTATCCAATTGGCCTGAAGGTAAAGAGAAAGATTACCTACTCTGGATTGATTACCTGATCAAAGGTCGTGGTCTGAAGAGTAAAAACATAATATTGACTCTTGAATACATACAATTGGCGAGACCCACTGATTTTTTATCAATATATGAAAATGTAGCAAAAATCCTTACAAAAAATAGGGAAACCGAAGACCGTACATATCACCTAAGTCCGGGAACACCGGCCATGTCATCCATCTGGATTATTTTATCTTCGGGAGAATTTCCCGCC
>JADGDJ010000149.1:0-5977 GCA_016744925.1 Spirochaetaceae bacterium | reverse complement strand
CATTTGATAGAGAGCTCTCTCGAAGATGGATTAAATGATGTTATCATCCCCTTTAATATAAAAGCTGACTTTATCTCCAAAGCCCTGAGTAAAATGGATCCAATAGACAGGAAGAAATGTTTTGATGATATACATAGTAGCTGTACTCAGATGAAAAAGGTCATTAGCAATGCCTCCAAAATTGCACCCTTTGATGTGCCGGTTCTTATTTTCGGTGAATCCGGTACGGGAAAAGAGCTCATTTCCAGTGCCATTCATCATGCTTCGGGACGTACGGGGAAGTTTATAGCGGTTAACTGTGGTGCAATTCCCGCTGAGTTATTGGAATCGGAGTTTTTCGGGCATAAAAAAGGGTCTTTTTCCGGTGCCGACTCGGATCATACAGGTTATCTGCAGCAGGCTCATAAGGGAACACTCTTTCTCGATGAGATAGGCGAATTACCCCTTCAGTCACAGGTGAAGCTTCTCAGGTCTCTCAATGACCACAAAATACGAAGAGTGGGTGATACAAAGGATATTGAAGTTGATATCAGAATTATTGCCGCAACCAACAAAGACTTATTCGATGAAGTCTCAAAAGGTTCTTTCCGGGAGGATCTTTTTCATAGACTGGCCGTTGGCATCATCGATCTTCCACCATTGCGGGAAAGAGGGGAGGACATCCTTTTTTTAATCGATTTGTTTACAGGAGAGATAAACAATTTATTCAAAGAGTCAACTGATGAAGTCTGGAAGAAAAGAACACTTTCCCCAGAGGCCAGGGATCTCTTGTCCCGACAGGAGTGGCCTGGAAATATCAGGGAATTGAGAAATACATTGACCAGAATGATCCTCTGGGCGGAGAAGTCTCTCATCAGCGCAGAAGAGGCAAATCTTGCCATAATAAGGAAAACTAACTCCTCTCCAACAGAACAGATCACAACAATTCCAGCCAATTTCAACCTGCAGAATTATCTCGATAATCTGACTGTTCAATGGTTAAATACCGCCATGGGTCTGTCTCACGGGAATAAATCCGAAGCGGCGAAACTTCTCGATTTTAAGAATTACCAGACTCTTTCCAACTGGCTCGATAAGTACGGTGTGAAATGATAGAGGTATTTATTCACACGAACAAATAAATACAGAAAAAATGACAAACGGCAGCCGCCAGAACAAACAAATGCCAGATGGCATGGGAAAAAGCAAGCTTTTTTGTAATAAAAAATACAGTGCCCACTGTATAAAGAATGCCACCGGTAAATAGCAATACCATTCCCGGAAGCGGAAGTTTTTCAATAATGATCTTTATAAACAGCACAGCCATCCATCCCATTGCAAGGTAAATTGCAACGGATATTTTGTCGGCGCTGGCAGAAATCATAAAAATTTTCACCAAAGTACCCGCCAGAGCTATACTCCAGATAATAATAAACATTATCCACCCGAAAGTGCCTCCGATAGCAACCAGCATCAAAGGAGTATAGGTTCCAGCGATCAGATAAAATATAGCGATATGGTCAAATTTCAAAAAGAGGGCTTTAGCCCTGTAATGTGTGAGTGAATGCAGTAATGTTGAAGAGATAAACAGGAAAAAAAGCGTTGTCCCGAAAAGTGAAAAACTGAAAATTCTTATGGAAGAGCCACTCAAGGATGAAGACATAATCAGTAATACTATGGCGCCAATACTCAAAAGTGCACCAATACCATGAGTAATGCTATTGGCAATTTCTTCCGGTATAGTTTGGGCAAAAACTAAATTATGCAGTGTTTCTTTTCTATTTTGCTTATTATCCATTATAGGTTTCCTTTTCTCTGATAATTACCTCATATTTTATTTTTTGTATAGCCTGTTTTTCTTACTAATAAGAACTGAATGTTTAGTAGGAGATATATGATGACCAAAAAATGCTTACATTGCTCAAAGACGCTGGATACGGACCACGATGCTCATTATTACTGCCAATGTGATTCCAGGAGGAAAGTTGTCTGTTCTCATTGTTTTATGAATCATTCAGATTGTCCGGATTGTTATGAAACACTTCAGCTGTGCGAGGAATCAATTACAAAAAAGACATATTTCAATCCCGCATCGAGAAGTTTAAGGGGATTTTAGATCAGCAAGGAATATTTTATGAAAGATTTTAGAGGGGAAGCATTTCTCCATCAGCTATTTCCAAATCTCCACACCTCTTTTTATGTTGAACAAGAGCAAAAGCGCAGAAAGAAGAATGGTGAGAAAACATCGCAAATCCCCTCTGAAAAAATTTCTATTTGGCTCAAAACTATCAAAAATATTCATCAGAGATATCATACTGATCAACGCACTAAAAGAAAAATAACACTAAGTTATTACAATAAATTTGTCATTAAGACTGAAGATTTTCCCGTGGGTTATTTTGAGCAATATCTGATTAGGGAAAGAAATGCCGGCATGGGTGATATTGTACTATCATCAGATAATAGGTCAGATCTCATCAGCCAGGTTGTTTATAATCAGCAAGATAGCTTGAGCCACTGGATTGATTATCTTTTGTCCAGAGATGCAGATATGTTCCCCTTCTGGGTTAAATTCTGGATTTTTACCAGTCTGGTCAAACTATCATCATATAAAAAAGATAATCACACATTTTTCAGACGAACGAAGAACACAACATCGTCTTTCCCCGAATTGAATAGGGAAGCTTTATCTCAAGTTGTCGAAAAAATATTGGTTATTGTAAACAGTAACAACAAAAGCACTTTGGGGATATGTAATTTCGGAAGACTATATGCGTCCTTTCTGAATCAATCAAAGCAGAAAGAGGAGAGGCAATTAAAAAATACTCAGGGCTCATGGATTAAATATACACAGGGATCCGATTGTACCCAATTGGTGAACTCTATTGCAGGATTGAATACAGGTTGGTGTACTGCCAGTGAATCAATGGCTGGATATCAATTGGATCAGGGAGATTTTTATGTGTATTATTCTTTGGATTCAGACAATGAACCGAGAATCCCCAGAGTTGCGATCAGAATGGAAAGCAGTGACATTGCAGAAATAAGAGGGATTTCATACGATCAGAATCTCGATCCCTATATTGGATCAGTCCTGGAAGAGAAATTGAATACATTTGGAGAACGGGGAAACCTCTATCTGAAAAAAGTTGACCATATGAAGTATCTCACCCTGATTGAAGAAAAGCAGAGATCGAATGAAGAATTAACTAAAAGTGATTTGCGATTCCTTTACGAAATAGATTTTCAAATTGAAGGATTCGGATATGACAGAGATCCCAGAATCCAGAAGCTAAAAGGAAGTCTGGAGGTCCTTCAGGACTTAATGAAAATCTTTCAATGCAGTAGAAATGAGATAAGCACTTCTAAAGAGGAAGCTTTGTCGGGAGGGATTAAATATCACATCGGTGACCTGAATCTGGATAATTTTACCTCTGATAAAAATCTTTTTATACCGGAAATTATCAGTGGGAGTCTGTATTTGAATAATCTTCTCTCTATTCAAAATCTTAAACTTCCTCAAAACATCGGTGAGAACTTGTCTCTCAATAAAATTGAAAAACTGAATGGTGTTAAATTGCCCGAATTTTTAGGATGCTCTCTTATGCTGGAGAATCTTAAAGAAATTAAAAATGTCCAATTCCCCGAACATATACATGGTTCATTAAATTTGAATAAACTTGAAAAAATACATCGTGTTTCTCTACCCCGTTATATCGATGGTACTCTCAATCTCAAGAGCTTGAAATCTGCTAAAGGAGTATTATTGCCAGAGAGAATCAATTATAATTTGGATCTGAATAATTTGATAACCACAGAGGGATTAAAGCTTCCGCGACATCTGGAGGGAGGGCTTTATCTCAATAGTCTTATCAAAATCGAAACACTGAAAATGCCCGAATATTTTGATGGGGTTTTGTCTATGGATAATTTGAAAATGGCAAAAAATATCTATTTCCCCGAATTTTTTAAAAGTGATATAGCACTGAAACAATTAAAATCAGTTGAAAAATTGTATCTTCCCATCGAGCTGGAGGGCAATCTAGATCTAGGCAATCTGGAGACGTTTACCTATCTCAAACTGCCGAGAACGATTGAAGGGTTTTTATCTCTTGAAAAAATTGCACAACCCGAGGGTATCGTTCTTCCTCGTAAAATCAGTGATTCTCTTTTTCTTGGAAAATTGGAATCAGCCAGAGGATTAATCTTTCCCGGAGAACTGGACGGTTTCCTTGATTTGAATAGTTTGGAAACTGTAGAGGGATTAGAACTTCCGAAATATATAGGTAAATCTCTTTTTCTGAGAAGTCTGACATCAACAACGGGTACAAAACTTCCCGAATATGTCGGGGGAACATTTTACCTGGGCGATATCTCTTCAACGGGAAAAGAAATAAAATCGTGCAGCTGGCGATGGTATACAAATACACGGGATCCCGATGCTGAAAGTGTTTGTCTCCGTGGTTTGGAAGCTTTCCACGCAAAGGAATATGACAAGGCACTCGATTCTTTTGAAGAAGCGCTGGGATTGAGATCGAAGGATTTTACTATATTTGACGATGATGGTTACGCTCATAATTTTAAAAGTGATATATACAAGTATATGGGCGATACCTATAAAGCTCTTAATAATTTTGAATATGCTTTATCTATGTATCAGAAAGCCTGTAATTTTGCTGAGAATGGCACTGAATCTGAGCTATATATGAATCAGGGTTCAATCTTATTTGAGATGAAAGATTATCAAAAGGCCTTAATAACTCTTGAGAAATCCATAGAATTGAAAACAGAGAATCCTGATGTTTATAAACTAACGGGCTTAATTTTTGAAATCCAGAATAAGCATATTGAAGGTATCGACGCATATAAAAAAGCTCATAAATTAAAACAGGAGCTTTTGATCAATAAGTATGATGAATCAAATACAATATTTGATTTTGCATCGTGAGCCACTACAGAATCTGTATACACAAAAATTGAGGTAATAATGATAGATTACGATATTGATCTTTTGGAAACAGTAAGAGATATCCGATGGGGTGCAGTCGAAATTGAAAGACAGGAGGACTTTCTCAAAGCATACCTCTATATTCTGAAAGAATTTTTTTTCTAGAGGCGATTTTCCTTACTAATAATACTGAGTTTAAAGGGGGAGGTGATTAATGGAAAAAGTTTATACACTGGGTTGCATTGATAAAAAGAACCGGGAATATGATACGCTGTACCATTATTCCAGAGAATCAGTTTTGCGTGTAATAGATATCCTTATCTCAAAGCATAGCTTTTCAGTGGATCTTTTTGAATTGATGTTCAGTCAGCTTACAATGGAAGAGCGAGCTCGGTTTGTATATTTTCTTGCGGCATCATTGGTTCAAACATCAAAAATAATAGATCTTCTCATTGGGGACATTTCTGATGCCAAGGGTTTGAGCCGAATCTTAAAAACAGAATTCAGCAGTGAAACACCCTTGTTTACCATTAAGAGCTTAGAGCATTCAACGAATAAATTTTATTATTCAAACTTTAAAGGTCTGGAAGTCCGAGATCCTGTTTTCGACCGCGCCGGAGAAATCTCCGGGCAGATAAATTGTTCCGATATGGAGCGAAGGATTTTATCCCTTTTGGTTCTCTCTCAAATTCACAATCCTTTGTCCCGGATTATGCATAGTGATGAAAATATAAACTTTTTTTACTCAATAATAGCAATGATACTTTCAGAATCGGTTAATAAAATTAAAAATACATTAAGCGAGTCTGGTGTATTACAGGTTTCCCAAACCTTGGAGCGGGATTTTTTTTATCCCCCCCATTTTACAATAAATGATAAAATTTATAATTTTCTTGAAAATAGTGAAGCCAGTCTCCCTCCTTTTAAGCTTTATAGGAAATCAGAAAGTGCCTTGTACTCTGTGGATTCGTTTTCTATCTCCGAAGAGTCGAAGGTCCTGCACAGTAGAATATTGTCCTCCGATTCTTCGTGCAGTCTTTTACTGTATGG
>JADGDJ010000148.1 GCA_016744925.1 Spirochaetaceae bacterium | reverse complement strand
AGCAATCCGTATTTTATGGCTCTGTGACTCTTAAAATACCCATCTATAGGGGTGAGGAAGTCTACGCCGAAACGGCTCTGATATATGTCATTCCAGCTTACTTCATCATCTATCCAGAATTGAGGATAATTTCTAGCCAGAGCCTGTATGTCCCACCGGGCTGAAAATCCCGCATCATCCAGCTCTCTATTGGTTGGAATAAATGTTCCGGAAAAACCGGGACTGACCCAATCGGATTGAATGGATACGCTTGTCTCTCCTCCTAGAGGGAAGAAATTGATGGATCCTCCTCCTTTAAGATTTATTTCCATTGTAAAAGAGACTGAGTCTGTATCTGAAAAGGGCGCCGCCGCAGAGATCCCTACGGGAAACAACTCTGTTCCCGATGTTCCTCCCTGGAATTTTAATGGGACATCGTTCCAGATGAGATCTACATCCTGGCTCAATCCTTTGACATCACCCAATCCGAGTATAAGCCTTGTATCTTCCCAGAGTATTTTCCCCTGTTCCATATTCCATAGAGGATTCACCGGTTTTGTAAATATCCCGTTCACTGTGAAAAGGCCAGAGTAGAGTTCAATATCGAATATTCCTTTCTGCCTGACTTGAGATTGAATATCGCCATCCATCGTGAGTGATTCGGGCAGAATGTAGAGGTAGTGCCTTTGTATTCCCACTTCTGTTTTATCCCCATAATGTTCGGTGTATTCCTCCTCTACGGGAATGGCTAATACCGGACCGGCAATATGCTGCCACCCGCCCCATTGGTTGATCACTTCAGTTTTGGCATCATCTCTTCTGTACTCTCTCTCTCGCATTAAATCTTTAATGGCTGCCAGAGGGATGAGCAGCAGTAAACCAATAAAAAGTGTAATGGCCAGTTTGGAAAGGGGAGAGCCGCTCCATTTTTTCATTCCCTGTAACATTTTGTTATCATTCATAATATCCTCTCTTCATTTGTTGTTGATCTGAGTATTACCCCTCCTTGTGGCTGTTCTCAGTCAAAAATGTGGCAATCCTGTGACAATGTACTTTTCTCTCTTGGTGTTTATTCTCCCTCCGTGATAAATTGCCCTATATGAGAGTAGCTGTCGTCGATGATGAACCGGATTTAAGAGAAACCCTTTCTTTCGCTCTGGAAAAAGAGGGGTATAGATGCACTTCATACAAAAATGGTCGTCATGCCTGGGACATTTTTCAATCGAATCTACCCGATTTAATCGTTCTCGACGTCTCCATGCCCGAGATGGACGGTCTCGAATTGTGCCGGAAAATCAGAACTGTTTCCGAAACGGTACCCATACTTTTTTTATCTTCAAGGGATGATGAAATTGATAGAATTCTGGGACTGGAAATCGGTGGAGACGATTATATGTGTAAACCATTTTCTGTAAGAGAGCTGCTTGTCCGCATCAAAGTTCTCTTCAGAAGACAGAGGGCTAGAGAGGAAAATCGGAAATCAACCGCTCTTATTCTAGGGCATCTCAGCCTCGATCCGGAAAAGTACAGAGCCAGTTGGAAAAATTGTCTACTCGATCTGACTGTTACCGAGTTTATGTTGCTCAAGACTCTTTCCGATGCACCGGGATTTGTGAAAACCAGAGAAGCCCTCATGGAACTTGTTTATCCCGTCGGGACCTATGTTTCGTCGAGAACTATCGATACCCATGTGAAACGACTGAGAAAAAAAATACAAAAAACAGATGAGGAATTTGATGAAATTGAAACGGTTTACGGTCTCGGATACCGCTATAGGCAGGTGGGCTCTTAGCATCTCCGTCCGGCTGCTCATCTTTAATATACTTCTCGTTTTTCTTCCCATTGCCGCCGTACTATATCTCGATATTTATGAGGATCAGCTTCTTATTTCACAGGAAAAAACAATGGTTCAGCAAGGAAGGATTCTCTCTGCGTCACTGGGTGAAAAAGGTGAAATTTCTAAAGAAAATGTTCTGCTTATCTTAAACAATCTGGCGGGAAGAACCGAGACCAGACTGAGGGTGGTCGATCAAAAGGGATGGCTTCTCGGAGATACCAGTTCAACAGTTCAGAAAGTCTTAACCGAGGCTCCCCCTATTTCAAAAAAACGCTACTCCTCCTCCATAGAGGTTGTTAAGGAGGTTCTTCATGAGGATTCTCTTCTTTACAGGATGGCGATTTATCCACTGGTCGTCTACAGAAAGTTATTCAATCCCCCCGTCGCCGCTGCGGATGTCAGTTTTTACAGCTCTACTACCCGGTTCCGGGGAGAGGAAGTTCTCGCAGCTCTAGAGGGGCGCTACGGGGCAATTACCAGGTTATCTCCTGAGGGACAGCGATCGGTTACCCTCTATACTGCCATTCCCGTTTACAGTGAAGATTCTGTTGTGGGAGCAGTTCTCAGCAGCCAATCGACATTTCGCATTTTGCGGGATCTCTATGAGGTCCGTCTTTTCATATTGAGAATCTTTCTGGCCTCTTTGGCAGCGGCTGCATTCATCAGTCTGTTTCTTTCTAAGACAATCTCTGCTCGAATTAAGAAGTTGAGGCTTGAGGCTGAGGCCATCAGAACAGGGCGGGGCAGGATCAAAGGATCCTTTTCTCCTATGAAACTCAACGATGAAATAGGTTTTCTTTCGAGGTCACTCATCGATTTGACTGACAGGCTCGACAGACACATCCAATTTATCGATTCTCTCTCAAGAGATATAAGCCATGAGTTTAAAAATCCTCTGGCGATTATTCGTTCGGCTGCTGAAATGATTGAGAGTCGTGACGGTGAGGATAACGGGCGTTTCGCCGAACTTATAACCAGAAATTCAGGCAGGATGGAATCTCTTCTCAATGGTGTTGAAGAGATATCCCGCCTCGATTCTCATCTCGATATGGAAGAGAAGAAAAAAGTTCAGGTGGGAAAGATGCTCGAAGATCTTCTCGATGGTTTCAGGTTGCAGTACCCTCAAACCGACTGGTTTATCAACAGCGGTATAAACGGCTTGTATCTCTGGGCTTCGGGAGAGCGGCTTAGTCAGGTCTTTGTCAATTTATACGAAAATGCCTGTTCCTTTTCCGGAGAATCGGGTTCTGTCGTAACAACAGTTCATCGGAGTAAATCGTCAGTCCTGATCAGCATTTACAACGATGGTCCACAAATTCCCGAAGAGGATCTGGAGAACATTTTCGGTCGTTTTTTCACTTCCCGAGAGGGTTTGAAAGATAGACATCATGGATTGGGGCTTTCTATCGTAAAAACAATCGTCGAGAGTTATGGCGGGTCGGTACAGGCTGTTAATTCGGAAATCGGTGTGACTTTTTCAGTTCTACTGCCTCTGATCTGATCATTGTCTGCCACAGGGCGATACCCCAATGATAATTAAGTTTTGCAAGACTAATAATGGTAGATTGACAAAAGTTTTCCTATGCTGTAATTTCCTCAATATGAAAAGATCTTTTATCTTTCTGCTTATACCGGCATTGTTGGTTTCACTACTCCATATACATCCCCCTGAAGATACAAATGAGGAAGGGGAGTGCCCCATATGCCTTCTCGTTCAAACAGGAGCTGTCCAAGAACCCATCGAAGAATATATAAATTCCAATCTAATCGAATCACCTATGCCATTCCCATTTACATCCATTGATATTCCGCATATAGCCTCTGGAAATGCACATCAGGAACGGGCTCCACCTATGGCTTCCTGATAATTCTTATAAATAATATAAACCAGAAAATAAAACTCACATTGAGAAGATATGCCGCTAAAAATCGGTCTATCACCAAAAAATACAGGAAGAAATCATGAATAAAAAGAAGATATTCTCACTATCAATATTATTGCACACAGCGATTCTGGCATGGGCTCAGCACGATGCTCATGAACACGGTGTTGCTGAAATGCAGATCATAATTGAAAATACACATGCAGAAATTGTCCTGCACATACCCGGATCAGATTTTATCGGATTTGAGCATAAAAACCTCAACGAAGAAGAAAAAAAACTGATTCACAATACTATAGAATCCCTGGAACAGTCAGATTCTGATCTCATCAGCTTCAGAACAATGAATCGGATGGAGGTGCATTTGGATGAATTGCATGTAAATGATGAAGAGCATCGTGAAGAGCAAGGAGATGAGGATCTTCATTTAGATGATGCAGAGCATGCAGAGTATGAACTGCACTTTAATTATTCCATGGAGGATAGTTCCAAATTGAGGGATCTCGAGCTGGAAAGTCTCTTCCGGGCATTTCCGACTCTCTCAGAAATCCATTGGATTATGATAAACAGCTTTGAACAGTCTGCAGGGGAAGCAACCCCTTCAGACAGTCGAATTCGGTTATAGAGATATAAGGAGATGATATTAACATGATCCACCTTGAGAATGCAGTATTCGCATGGCCTAATGACGATGCGGTTATCAGAATGAATGACTTTTCTGTCGGGAGGGGAGAGAAAGTCTTCCTTAAAGGACGCAGCGGTAGTGGGAAAACGACACTTCTGTCTCTTATCTCAGGTATTCAGACTTTACAGTCTGGATTTCTGGAAGTGAGAGGCGAAGAGTTAAAGAAAATGCCCCCTCATAAAAGGGATGTGTTTCGGGGGGATCATGTGGGATACATCTTTCAGCAGTTCAACCTGATACCCTGGCTCTCAATAGAGGATAATATATTGTCCCCCCTTCTTTTTTCAAAGATAAAGAGAAAGAGGGAAAAGGGGAATCACCGTGAGCGGGTCATTGAATTGCTGGAAGATCTTTCTCTTCAAATCGATATTAGAAAACCGGCACGCAATCTGAGTATCGGTCAGCAGCAGAGAGTTGCCGTGGCAAGGGCTTTAATGGGAAATCCGGAACTGATCATAGCAGATGAACCGACCTCAGCGCTCGATGAAGACAGGCGGAAAGATTTTATGGATCTGCTTTTCGGCGAATGTGAAAAAAGGAGTTCCACTCTGCTTGTCGTAAGCCACGATTCTCTTCTGGCCTCCCAATTCGAAAGGATCGAGGATCTGAATGATTTGAATGGAGTTGAACATGTTTAGATTGATATTTCAGAGTTTGATGAACCGAAAGAATGTTCTCATTCTTATATACATCTCTCTGTCCTTGAGTGTTTTTCTGTTTCTAGGGGTTCAGAGAACGAAAGATATTAGCCGTAATAGTTTCTCCCGCACCATATCCGGAACGGATCTAATAATCGGGGCAAGAACCGGTCAGGTTAATCTGATCCTCTATTCGGTCTTTCATATGGGTAATGCCGTAAACAACATGGGTTACGATTCTTATGAAAAACTGGCTAATCGTGATGAGGTCGCCTGGTCTATTCCCATTTCCCTGGGTGATTCCCACAAGGGGTTTCGTGTTGTGGGTACGAACCGGGATTATTTCCGTTTTTTTACATATGGAAGAAATGAAGCCCTAAATTTTGAGAAGGGAGAGGAATTTGGAGACCCTTTTTCTGTAGTTCTCGGTTCCTCTGTCGCAATGGCGCTGGGGTACAGCATTGATGATTCCATAATTGTCAGTCACGGCGCGGGAAAAATCTCCCTATCCGATCACGATACAATGCCTTTCCATGTAAGTGGTATTCTGGAGCAGACGGGAACTCCTGTAGATAAGAGTCTTTTTGTGCCTCTCCAGGGGATCTCGGCTATTCACATTGGCTGGAGTACAGGTATGCAGACGAGAAAAGTAACAGCCCAGCAGGCGATGGCTGTTGATTTGACACCCGAATCGATTACAAGTGCCTACATCGGATTGAGAAACAGGTCTGCGGCATTTCGCATTCAAAGAGAAGTGAATCAATTTGAAGATGAACCGCTGATGGCAATTCTTCCCGGAGCAGCCCTTTTTGAATTGTGGGGTTTAATGAGCACAATGGAAAAAGCTCTGACATTTATTTCCAGTGCTGTTGTCCTGATAGGCATGATCTCACTATTGTCCGCCCAGCTGGCTGTTCTTGACCAGAGAAGGAGGGAGATGGCTTTATTTCGTTCTCTCGGAGCAACTCCCGGAAGGCTGTTTTTTATGCTGTTCTCAGAATCATTAATGATGACTGGTGCGGGCTGCATAACAGGTCTTTCCCTCTTATATGCAGTCCAGTTCGGAGCGGCTGAAATATTAAAAAAATGGGGATTTTTTATGGAGCCGACAGTACCCTCCTCTAAAGAGTGGCTGTTATTGGGCATAACCTTGGCTGCTGGAATTCTCATCGGATTATTTCCGGCTATTATCACGTATAAAAAAACATTGTCAGATGGAATGTCTGTAAGGAGTTAATTGTGAAGAGATTAAATATGATACTGTTGCTCGTTTTATTCTTTTCGTGCGGAGTTGATGTAAATGCTTATTCGGGGATCTCAGGAGCACCAGAGAATATCTCTGAAATCCTAAGCGAAACAAATACTGCAGATGACGGACTCATCAAATCTTCTGAGCCGTCAGAGAGCATTGACCAGGCGGTGAGCTCTTCTACAAATCCCGATGAGGATTCAAGCGGGGAAGATCCTCAATTGGAAGCTCCCGGAGATCTGTCGGAGAGGTACCGGGATATTACATGGTGGGAGCTTCTTTCGGAAGAAGAATTAATATATTATGAGGAACTTCAAAAGTCATACGAATCGGATCCTAATTTCATCCCGGATTCAAATCCTCCCGATCCTGCAGTTAATTCTGAATATAACAAAATAAAAATACGAATTCCGGGGTTCATTGTCGGCGTTGATGCAGATCCGGACAATTTTAATAAAGTGAACTCATTTCTTTTTGTTCCCTATCAAGGGGCATGCATCCACGTTCCCCCGCCGCCATCCAACCAGACCGTTTTTGTTACACTGGACAGTGCTTTTAATTCAGATCCTTACACGCCCTATTGGTTATACGGAACAATTATAACAGAAGAAGGTGATAATGGCATAGCCTCTTTTTCATATATAATGTCCGGTGACAAACTGGAAAGGTATGAGTATTAAATACGGACTGGGATAATAAAACTTATATTTCATAGAGGTAGAGTTTATGAGAAATGATGTAATTCTTGAATCTAGAGATAAACATCACTACTATTGAAGTATGGAAATCCTGGATTTAACAAAAGAATACACTAAAAAAACACTCTCGGCCGGTTCTGTGCTTATCCTGCAGGGTAGGGGCGATAAGGCTATAAGCATTCTCCATTCGGGATTGGCTGAAATCCTCTATAATGAAGATCTATCAAAATCTACTGATCCTGACAAAATCGTGCATCAGAGCCTGAGGGTGGGGCTTATTAAAGGGGAATCTCCTTTCGGTATTATGGGAATAATGAATCGAAAGAAGATGTCGGGAATCTCAATTCGATGCGTAACGGAATGCATTATCAGCTCAAAGCCTGTTAAAGCGGAAGAACTCATCTCGAAAATTCAGTCGGATCTACTCTTTAATGTCAAAGTTCTCAGAACGCTCATCACTAGGATTGAATCCACTTTTTATCTTTTCAACAACTACAAGTACCTATGGCACAAATTCGCATCAATCTCTGATTCTATCGCCCTGGGAGCAGAATATCCCATAGATCGAAGCGGGCAAAAATTCAGTCGTAGCGCATCAACTCTGGCTGAATATTCGGGATATGTGAAATCTCTCACGGCAAAAGAGGGATTCCCCCAACCGGAATCGTGGAGTTATAATCTATTTTTGGGAAAAATTCAGAATCAGCTGGGACTCTATACCGACCAGGATGAGATAAGAATTGAAGAGCTGATGGATTACCAGCAATTTTTGTTTCTCAAACGCATACTCAGAAAAAGCGATAGTGTACTGACGAGCCTATTTCAGAATGATGAACCTATGAATCAGTATATCTTTGAGTTTTTAGGAGTCGTTCTGGAAAAAATGATGAAAACCAATATGGGGTTTGCCACTGTTATAAATCAACTTACTTCGGTTTTATACAGCTCGGAGGGTTGGGTGAATACTCTCCTTACCGAGTTTGATCCCGAGCAGGATCAGATTCGTGATTTTCTCCATTTTCTCGCCAAATTCAGCTGGAGATGCAGGAAAGATACAGTCACATTGCTGGGAAAAGAATTGACTAGTGAATACCCTCTCTTTAAAAGGCTGAAAAAATATAAAAATTTGACAATTTCAATCCAGAATAGTGAAGCCGGGAATATCCGTCCAGATCAGAGTCGTGGGAAACTTCAAAAATATAGAGGGTTATTGAATAAAATTCTCGATTTTTCTGATTTGCCGCAGAGTTTTAAAAGTGAATTCTCCTTTTTGCTCGAAACATTCAGGAATATAAAGTCTAAATCGGGAGATGATGAAGAGCTGGTAAGCTTGAAACACCAAATATCCTTGAAATACTGGCATCTTTATGAAGTCTGTTTCCTCAAGATTATAGATTCAGACTTAATGGGATTTATTCCCGGAATAATGCTTCATTTCGGTCTTGTTGATGATACTCTTGTGACAGATGAGGAATTGCTGCTCATCGACGACTTTTATTCGAGAAATCTATTTTCCGATGATTCCATACCGGTGATGACTCTCCCATTTTATCTGGAGAAGATATACCGGTCAGAAGTGAACCCCTCGATGAATGATATGGGAGACAGCTTTAAAAAGGTTCTAAGCATTCAGTCAAAGATGACCGAGGGACAAAAGAAGAGGTGTTATCTCTATGAAAATACCGCTGAGGATCGCGTTCGTTTCGAGATCAGAAAAATCTCAGTCGAAATGAGTGGGATTCTCTTTGGGAATAAGAAACAGGCAGTCCCCATACTCTACTCAGAAAATTTTACGGGAAATATGAAGCGATTTTTTGTGGAACCGGATTCTCTGGTTATTAAAATTGAGAAGATCAGGAATAGAGATTTTACACTGTTCTATCGAGAAGTTCTACAACGTCATGATCTGGGGACAGATTTTATCCAGAAAGAAACATTGCCCCACTTTATTCTCTATCCCTGTGTTGGATCGAGAGGATTGTTATGGCAGGATCTGGATGGAACGAAAAAGGATTCCGAGGGACGTTTTTTCTTTCCCCTTTTCTTTTCAGAAAATCTTTTAGATTCTCTTATCTCTCAGTTGGCATCTTTCCGCTGGGAACTGCATAAAACTATAGCAGGGCATAACTGGACCGATCCTGTAGAGGGCGGGTTGGTCGGTGCGTATTATGATTACATCCAGTTCTACAAAAAAAATCCCAATCTGACAATGGAGGCCAGGAAGCGCCTGGAGGAATTCATAAAGAAAACAAAATCCGATAAAGATCGATTTACCCGGGATTATAAAACATGGATTCAATACGAATATGAGGGGAAAATTCGACTCAACGGTGTGGCAAGAGATATTTTTTACCGCTACTGTCCCTTTAATAACAAAATTAGGGAAATGATGGCTAATAAACCTTTATTCAGCCAATTGGAGCTTAAGTTTCAGAATAAAAGACAGAAGGAAATTGTAAAGATCAAAAGTCGTATAATCAAATTCGAGAAGAAGAATAAACCGGTTCTTCCCGAAATAATGGACTATCTTAGATATCTGGAGAAGTAATTTTTTAGAATTTTATCCCCTGTACAAATGTACCCATCTGTAGATCTCTGAAGGTCGATTGAATCTCCTCCTGTGTATTCATGACTACCGGACCATGCCAGGCAATGGGTTCTTTGAGAGGTCTTCCCTGGACATAGATGAATTGTACAGCGCTCTCGTTTCCTGCTTCCACATTTAATTCACCCGAATCTAATGTATAGGCTGTTACAGAAGAGATCTTTTCTCCGTTTAATTTTGCTTTGCCTTCAAAAATAAAGAGAAATCCCTGTTTGTCTTTATCTCTAGTGAGATTGACAGATTTTCCAGATTCAACAATAACATGAAGCATGGAAATTCCCAGATCCGACTTATCAATCGGACCTGATATTTGGTTGTATTCACCACTGATCACACGTACTTCTACACCTTCCCCGAAGGATGATTTCATCTCACCCTTTTTAATGTATTGATAATCCGGTTCTTTCAACTTTTTATCTGCCGGCAGATTAACCCAGAATTGAAATCCCTGTATTCCCTGCGGACTTGGCTCTAACATTTCCTGATGATATATCCCTTTTCCGGCGCTCATCCACTGAAGCTCCCCATCGCTGATGATACCGCTGTTTCCCATGCTGTCTTCGTGTTTTGCATTGCCTTTTAAGATATAGGTTATCGTTTCCATTCCCTTATGGGGATGCCAGGGAAATCCCGGTGATTCTTTGTTTTCTTCAATATTGAAATAATCAAGCATGAGAAAGGGATCGAACTCTCTGGTCTGACCATGACCGAAGACTCTATTTACCAGAACTCCGGCTCCTTCCATAACTTGTTGTGCTTTGTATTTTTCTTTTATCATTGACATATTTATCTCTCCTATTTTAAATACATAGAAACGAATAGATCTTTCTGTTTAATGGCAATCATTGGGTCCATTCTCATAAAGGGCAGCTGAGCTATCCCTTTTTTGTGTCCCAATGTTATGAATCCCATTGCAGGCATCGCTTTGTGTTCTTTCAACTTCCCAATATTATTGATCAGATTATTTAGATTTCCCGCTATCAATTTTGCGTGCATATTGGCGATTGCTCCTAATTTCATCTCTTCGACATCAGTAATATCTCCTAAAGCGAATAGATTTGTACTTCCTTTAACCATGAGTCTTGCATCTACTTTTATCTGACCTCTATCGTTAATATACCTAGCTGTTTCATTTTTCATAAACCCATTATTGAGCTTGATTCCGAGACTTTTATAAACAAGGTCAGCTTCAAATATTTGACCGCTTTTAGACTTATAACTGTTAATAGAGCCTTCAATTGGTTCCAGGTATTGGTTGGTTAATACTTTTACTCCCATTGTTGTTAATACTTTTTTTGCCTTCTTCCCGGCTCCTGGAGACAGTGAATTGAGTAATCTATTTGGACCTGTAACCAGGGTTATTTCTTTATTTTTATAATTATCAGCAATTTCTCCAGCTAGTTCTACACCAACAGGACCGCCTCCGATAATTAAGATCTTTTTTGCATCGTGAACTTTTTTAGTTTCAACTCCCATATTGTACTCTCTCTGTTCTAGAGATAATGATTCTGATGGTTTCAGGTTTTCAAAACCATTTATTGATGAGCCCGATGCAATAACAGCGTATTCAAAATCAATAATTCGTCCATCCTCCAGGATTAAAGAATGTTCATTTAATTCTTCAACCTTTCCCTGAATTACTTCTGAGGTGACAATCTCTTTTAATGGCTTTCTCACTTTAGTGGGGAATGTTTCCGGCGTAACAAATGATCTCAACACAGCAAATGAAACTTCGCCATAATCTTTTGGATCGATGAGTATTGTCTCTTTAGCCAGACCTATTTTTTCTAATGTCTTTAAGAGTGAAAGACCTCCCAATCCAGCACCGATAACAGCTATTTTTGTTTTCATATTCTTTCTCCTGTTCTCTCTAGTTAGAGATATTTGTATATAAAAAAAGAGACTAATCTCTTTTTCCCAATTCTTTCAATTTTCCGATAATCTCCCGCTTTTGATCGATTGTCATATGATTCATTAATTCTCCTAATTCCTCTATGTGTTCCGGGAAAAGATTTTCCATCAATTTCTCTCCCTTATTTGAAAGTGAAATGACTTTAGATCTTTTATCTATCTCATGATCTTTTTTAACTGTGTATTTTTCCTTACAGAGATTGTTAACCACTAATGAAATATTACCGCTCGATGAAAAGGTTGTTTCGATTATTTCATTTATCGTTAGAGGACCTTTGTGATACAAGGCCTCTAGAACACTGAATTGCGCTGTCGTAATCCCATAATTTCTCAATTGTTCAACGAGTTTCACATGAAGTCGTTTTATATTTTTACCCAGAACCAAAACCAGTTTCAGGTTAATATTGTTTTCTTCTCCATAATCAGTGTTTCTTTTCATATCTGTAATATATCTCTAATTA
>JADGDJ010000147.1:7931-11982 GCA_016744925.1 Spirochaetaceae bacterium | reverse complement strand
GAAGAGATCTCTATCGGAATAAATGAAATTAACAATGCGATTATGGAGATTGATAATCTCAGTTTGAGAAATACTGAAAACCAGAAAGAGGTTGAGGCTGAAGCTTCCAAATTTAAAATAATATAAATACTCCTGGCATGAAATAAGACACTACTGCGCTCTCGGTGTTTACATCGAGTCAGGAAAAGAGGAACGACGGTTTCCCATTGGTAAACCGTCGATATTACATCACTGTTTGTAGAAATATTTCATGAGTCAGCTCTCTGATTCAAGAGATTTTATCAAGAACTTTCTATTCCTGAAATTGAACCTCGATCATGCAGTGCCCCTCAATTCTGGAGACACAGAATTCCGCTCTATCTCCTTTTATTGTAAAATCAAGTCTCTTTTTTCCCGGCACAATTCTCATGCTAAGAGGCGGTTTCTCTATCTTCAGTGTAAAAAAGGTATCATGAAGGGGGATTATATCTTCAATAGTTTCAATCTGTTCACATCTCTTCTCGGGGATGTAATGCAGTAGGTGTATGATCCAGCGACTTTTATCGTTCTGCCTGTTTATCGTCATTTTCAACGTTGATGGCCCATTGTGAATAATTCGCGGTTCAACCAGCATTTTAATTCCATTTGACACCATTTTTTTAATCCAGATAGGCCCCTTTTTGCGATAAATCGTAAATACGGGATGTGAAAAATACAGGATATTTTCCAACCGTGTAATCGCAGGTGATCCGATTTCCCCGGAAGAAGATGTTTGCTGATGACTGCAAAAATGTTCCGGGCTTCGGTAGAACCAGGGCTTAACTATATGGCTGAGTACTTCTGTATTCGTTCCGGCCTTAACCGACAGACCGCGGATATACATTGAGTGCTCTGCCTTCGGTAACCCTTTGAATATTTCCCCATCGGGGATTACAAAATCGCAGTAGTCATTGGTAAAGTAGTCCTTTCCGGAAGAGTTTTCCCCTTTCCAGTCGGTATAATCAACCAGGAGTTTTTCTATGCCGAATGATTCCATAGCAAAAGCTTTTCCCGAAGGTTCCAGACCGGACTCAAAAGAAGCGAGGATTTTTCCGCCTTTGTCCAGATAGGCTTGAAGCCTTGCTTCGAGTTTTGCATCGACTGGAACATAATCCGCTAGTATGAGTAGTTTGTATTTATCAAAGTCCGAAAGACTGTCTATAAGATCAAACTGAAAACCTGATTCTTCGAGTAACCGTAAAGCACCGATCATTGGTGCCGGATTTTCTCCATCAAGCCACTCTTCAAGATTAAAAACGCCTATATCCGCTAACGATTCTACATTTCGGCACCAGGGCTCTTTCTCTTTTACAGATTTATACACCGACCCGATCAGATCATAAGCGGCCAGGTCGATTTTTCCCGATGGAATCAACTGATCACCGATTGAACAACCTCCACCCTGAGCGAGCATATTAAAACATTCATATTCCAGCGATGCTTTGTTTTTATACGAGTGAAAGTCACCCCAGTAGGTATGAAACTTTCCGGTCATGCCGAGAAATGCCTTTCCCATTCCCCTTGCAAACCTTGAAACCAGTGGAAAATGGGTATAACCCCATCCGCCCGAAGGGAGAGATTCCACTTCCAGATGGCTATAGGAATTGAGAGAATCCCTTATCCCGGGACCGACATGAGAACCGTTGTAAAAGATAGAGCAGTCATCGTTGTGCTTTCGGATAAATGAAGAGATCTCATTTTTAAAGTCTTTTAACATAATATGGGCGTATTTCATCCTGTCGTCTTTATTCCTGGTATCAAAACCCAGATCTTTCATCCCGTCCTGACAGTACCTGCAGGAACAATCGCGTTCCTGGACGATGTCCATAAAGATTCCATCAACAGGCAATGTAGTGAGAATCTCTTTTAAGTGCTCTTTGAGAAAGTCCCGATAGGGTGTATTCACACAGAGATAGGAGTAAAATCCCGGCTTTTGAGGCTTGTATCCGTCGATGGCTCCATCTGAAGTAACAACACAGTATTCAGGATGCTCGTAGGACATCTTTCCGTCCCACTGGATGGTAGTATAAATAGGAACCCGGATTCCCTCTTTATGGCATGCTTCTATCTGTTCGCGCAGAAGATCCCTCTTTTTAAGATTGGGATGGACAAGCTCGGGAAACTTTTTTGAATCGTAATAAAGCCAGCCGTGATGGCATCGTGCAAAACAGGTAATGGAATCGACATCGGCCGACTTCAGAACAGAAGCGAATTCTACGCCCTTAAAATCATCACCGACTCGGGGGATTGTATCCCCTGTATGAAAATCCAGATGTATCTGGCGATATGGCAGTTCTCTCATGTATTTATCTCTCCGATTGAAAAACCGCCTCCCTGAAATATGGAAAGCGGTCGTACTTTTATTTGAAATATTTACTTAAATTGTCGGTCATAGGCTTTCTGGGAAACTTCCAGTAAGTCAGCCTGTTCCAATTTATTCAGATTGGAAACATAGCTATTCCAGTCCGATTCAATATCCAAATCTCCTACGATGAACTGTATAAGAGACTGTTTTACATATTTAGCATATTCGGTTCTGATCGTAGCGAATTCCGATACTTCATCGGAGAGGAATTTCAACCTGGGAAGTGCCATAGAAGCATCAGCATGTGGCTTATACAGTTCTTTTGTCGTTTCGAAGAGCATTTTCTCAATGCCTTCCTGTCCGTACAACTCCATATCCTGTTCCGTGACCTGTCCCAATCTGAACTCGCTTGTCATAGCACGGGGACCAACTTCGAGAAATGACTCATTCTGAGGATCTGTATCATTCCAGGGAATTAGCTGCTTCCAGATGGCCGGTTCTCCGTCCAGTCCCAATTCACCGTCTTCTGCCCATCCCCAATTGACGCCTTCAATACCGTTTCTGGCATGGAGAGTACCCTCTGTAGAGTAGAGATAATCAACCCACTGAACTGCTTCCACGGGATTTGCACAAGAAGCGGCAATAACAAATCCACCGGGAATTGGCTCTGAGAGGTAAGTCGGCGTATACTGAACGCCATCAGGTCCTTCCAGAGGCTCGAGAGCTCTAAAATTACTATATCGCTCACCACCGAAGTCGGAGAAAACCCCGCCCCATCCTCCTGTAGTCACTCCGACGACAGGAATGTCACTTCCCTCTACAAGCTGGACAAGCTGCGAAGCATCCTGTGTAAAAGATCCGGGGAAAATCAACCCCTCTCTATATAGTTTATTCAGATAACGCAATCCATTGCGGTACCCATCGGTATCAACGCTTGTTCTGATTTTTCCATTATCAACATAAAATCCGATGTAGCGCTCCGGTGACACATCGATTCTGGAATCAATGTCCGTATAGACAAAGGAGTTCAACAGAAACAAGTCTGCCGTTGCATGCCAGCCTTTAATTGCTCCGGCGAAGGGGATCTCATCATTTTCTCCATTTCCATTGGGATCCTGATCTCTGAACGCTATAAGCATTTCTTCGTATTCCTCAGTGGTTTTCGGCATATCCAGACCGAGAGCATCGAGCCAGGGTTTGTAGACCCACATTTTATTGGCATTTTCACAGTGGTAACAAATATTGAATGAGGGTAATCCGTAGATTTTACCATCAGGGCTGGTTATGGCACCCCAGGCTCCGGGAATCGAATCGAGCACTTTTTTCAGATTGGGCATATTCTGATCGATCAGATCGTTGAGCGGCATGAGCAATTGCTCTTCGGTTCCATACAGACTGAGTTTATCATCTGAAAAGCTGAGACCAAAAAAGATATCGGGATAGTCTCCACTAGCCAATACCAGATTCAATTTCTCCTCCATAGCCTGTTCGGGGATGGTCTCCCAATTAATTCTCACATCGGACCTTTCCTCCATATGCTTTGTAAAATCATTTGTGTAATAATCTTCGATATAGACCGCTTCAACAGTCATAAATGTAAGTGTTTTTTCTTGGTTAGCGTTGTCATCCTTCTCCTGAGACCCCGAACTGAATCCCTGAGACACAACCGCCAGCGCAATCAAAATCATGATTGCAAGCTTCATTTTTTTCATACAATTCTCCTTCTTT
>JADGDJ010000147.1:0-7921 GCA_016744925.1 Spirochaetaceae bacterium | reverse complement strand
CGATCATGATTCCTTTCACAAAATGCTTCTGAACAAAGGGATAAATAATAAGTAATGGAGCACTTGATACAACTATCAGCGCATATTTAAGAACATCAGCCAGCCCCTGCTTTCGGGCCAATACGCTTATGTCTTTAACCATTCCACCATCGGTCTGATTCAGAATCAGAATGTTTCTCAGCACTATCTGCAGGGGAAATAGTTCCCGGCTTTTCAAATAAATCAGTGCATCGAAGTAGGCATTCCAGATCCACACGGCATAATAGAGAGACATTACGGCGATGATTGGTCCCGACAATGGGATAACAAATGAAAAGAGGAATCTGATATCGGAACACCCTTCCAGCTGCGCCGCTTCAAAGAGCTCATCGGAAATCGTGGCTTTCAGATAGGTTCTGGTGACAATCACATTCCAGATGCCCATGGCGTTTGGAAGAATCATAGCCAGTCTGCTGTCAATGATACCCAGTTTCTGAATAACCAGATATGTGGGGATAAGACCACCTGAAAACAGCATTGTAAACAGGAATATTCCCATAAAGATATTTCTACCGTAAAACTCTTTTCTCGATAGAGGGAAAGCCGCCAAAATGGTGAGGAATACACTGATAGCCGTACCTACCACCATATAAAAAATTGAGTTTGCATATCCGACGAGTATCATTTTGTTACTGAAAACAGCTCTGTAGGCATTCAAATCGAATCCCACAGGGAAAAACCATACTTTTCCTGAAACCACGGCTTTGTGATCGCTAATGGAAGCGCTTATGATGTAAATAAGCGGATAGGAGACTACCAGAACACATAAACCGAGAAAGATGCTGTTTACCAGGTCAAATGCTCTGTCCGTTTTCAGCTGTTTAATTTTTTTTATTTTTACCATAATCCTGTTTCTCCTGTTTTTCTGGCCAGTTTGTTGACTGTCAGCAGCAGAACCAGATTGATAATCGAATTGAAAAATCCCACAGCGGTGGAGAAACTGAAATCGGAATTGATCAATCCGATTCTGTAAATATAGGTAGAGATGATTTCCGATGTTTGCAGATTAAGCCCATTTTGCATCAGATAGGCCTTTTCAAAACCGATGCTCATGACATAACCCATATTGAGAATGAACAGAATTATAACTGTGGACCGTATTCCAGGCAGGTCGATGTGCAGAATTTTCTGAATCCTGGTGCACCCGTCGACTTTCGCAGCCTCATAAAGCTGTGGATCGATCGTGGTGAGTGCAGCCAGGTAGATAATGGCATTGTAACCGGTGGTCTGCCAGACATTGGTCCACACATAAATATGCCGAAAGAGATCGGGTTTAGCCATAAAGTTTACAGGTTTCATTCCGAACAGTCCTATGAAATGATTAATCAGCCCCATCCGCGTATCGGTAAACTGTATGATCATGGAGACAAGTACGACTGTCGAAATGAAATAGGGCATATAGGTAATCATCTGTGTGAATTTCTTATATCGCTTGCTCGCAGCCTCGTTTAGAGCAACCGCTAGAATAATGGCAAAAGGAAATGAAATCATAATGCTGTATAAGCTAAGGGAAATGGTATTCCAGATTACCTGCAAACTCGAAGGAGAGGAAAAGAATCTCATAAAATGCTTCAATCCGACCCATTCGCTTCCCCAAATACCTTTTGAGACTCTGTACTGTTTAAATCCGATCTGCAGACCGAACATGGGTATGTATTTAAAAATAATCAAATAGAGTAGCGGTAGAAGAATAATTACATAAAACTGCCAATGTTTTTTTGCTTTCCGCCCCACTGTTGTTAAATCTGTCAAAAAATCCTCCTGAATGTAGGTTCAATGTGATGTCAGTGTATGCCTGCTTTTTCCAGGCAACAAAGGGACAATGTTTTAACAGGGGTACAAAGTTTAGAATTGCAATAGGTACATTTTTTCAGGCTGAGTACAATTTTAGAATTATCACCAGCGTTGTTTTATTCATGTTATAATCCGACGAAATGAGAGTGAAATGAAAAAGCACAAAATTATTCACAGATTTCTAATATCCTACCTCCTCTTTCTTCTGATTCCCATAGTTTCATCAGTCCTAATCTATATGAGCACAGCGGAGATGGTCGAATCCGATACGATTCAGTCTAACAAACAATTTCTTGAGGACAGCATAGAAATATTGGACAAGGAACTGGCGAATGTTGATTACTCAATAAACCGATTGATTATGAACAACGATGTAAACACGTTTTTGAATACGAAAACGCCCTCTTCCGGTTCACCTGATTTTTTCAAAGTGCTTCGTGCTTCATATGAAATCCACTCTTATTCGATCAATACGGACTTTATAAAAGAACTGCTTGTATATTCCCGTGCGAATAATTTTATAATTACAACGGAAAGAGTCCATACGGAAATAGAAAACGACTACAATTATTTTTTCCGTTTCGGCGATTTCTCTTATGAACAGTGGAATGAGGAGATATTAAACGCCTATCACCATTACTCATTTCTTCCGGCAACAGATGTTTCCTTTTCGGGAAATGATCTCGAAGTTATCCCATTCATTCAATCTGTTCCCTTTTTCAGCAGAAAACATTTCAAAGGAAATATTATGGGCTTTATTGATGCTGAAAAATTAAAATCACTCCTGAACAGGCTGAATCGAGAAAAAATGGGCTGCGTGTATCTCTTCGACAGTAATGACAAACTTCTGATATCAATCGGCAATACAGAACTGAAGACAGATCCTCTGATGCTTTTGACTAGCGGAAAAACATCAATCGAAAATATGAAAATTGAAAACCGAAAATGGCTGATTTCCCAATCGACATCACGGATTGCCGGTTTCAGGATTCTGTCCATTCTTCCCTCATCGTATATAGACAATAAGATTTTTTATATAAAAAGAATAATCTTTTCCATTACGTTTCTCATAATACTTCTCGGAATACTCTTCGCTTTATATCTCAGTTATAGAAATAGCAAACCCGTATTGGAATTAACAGATATCGCCAGAAAACAGCTGGTAAATATTGATTTCAAAGGCAGCGATCTCGATATAATAAAATACGGTATGACAAATCTCATCCGGACAAATCGGGAATTGTCTGAATACAAAAAAACACAGATACCACTCAGTAGGAATTCCTTTCTTGAACGATTATTAAATGAAAAATCCGGATATTCGGGAAACATAAAAGCCATGTTGAAGTACAATGAAATTGAGCTGGGAGATCCTCCTTATAATGTGGTGTTGCTGAATATCGGAGGTTATGGATCTCATATAAATGACGATATTCTTGCTGAAAAAGATCTGATTAGAATTATTATAATAGATGCTATAAAAAAGGTATTCCCGCAGAACGGTTATTTCCTCAATATTGATACTGAGAATATTGTCTGGGTTTATCAAGAATTGAAGACCGAAGCTGTAAAAAAACGACTATTGGAACTCAATGTTGTATTGAAACAAGAAAATACAATGGATGTTCTCATCTCCCGCGGCCGCCCACAAAATACCATTAGGGAAATATCCACATCCTACAGAGAGGCATCTCAGGGTATGGAATACATGCTGACAATTGATAAAGAGAATCCCATTTGCAATTTTGATGAACTGCCTGAAAGAGCCGACAGTTTCTACTACACAGTGGATCTCGAATCCAGATTGATTCTCTTTATCAAGACCGGTCAGGTCTGTGAAATGTCCAGTATTCTCGATGAGATATTCATGGAAAACTTTAAAAATAGAGATCTCTCCGTATTTATGATGAATCAGCTTTTGAAATCTCTTTTCAATACTCTTATCAGAATTAATGAGTTTTTTCTCGAAAGAAATAAATATCCTATAGATCTGAATTCCATTTCGTCTATTTCATCGGCAATAGATAAATTCATTGAGCTGAAAAGGCAGTTTACAACCCTGGCCAACAAAACAGTAGATTTAAATGATACAGAATTAAAAAACCTGAAAGACACTCTTTTAGATTTTATAGATGAAAATTACTCAAATCCGGGATTGAACCTGGATATTCTCGCAGATAAATTCGGATATAAAGAATCCTATCTATATCACTTTTTCCAGGATACCATAGACCAGTCATTTGCATCATATCTGGAGTCGATCAGATTGAATAAAGCCTGTGAATATCTCAAAGAGAGTGAGAATACAATAGATTTGATTGCAGAACAGACAGGATACGGGAGTTCTCATTCATTCAGGAGAGCCTTCAAAAGGCGCTTTGATGTTTCTCCCTCTCTGTATAAAAAGTGTTCGGCTGCTTCTAGTATGCACCAGTAAAACTCCTGAGGGACTCCCACGACATCGTAATAGTACAGGTATTCTTTATGAGACTCATCATCTTCTGCCTGGGACAACTCTATGGCATTGAGATCTGAACCGAATATTTCATGAGATCATTCTGAGAGTTGTTTAAATAAAGTATGATATCAAAAACTAAGCATATTGCGTTACAATGTTATAGATCACTAAAGGAACATAATTATGACTCACACCCGAAAAATTACTATCAAAAACTATCTTGCCTATGGAGCCGGTGACTTATACGGGGGGGGAGCTTTTTTCATAGTTACCACCTTCTCCATGTATTATCTGGTGAACGTAGTCGGAATGCATCCCGTTCTCGCAGGGTTGATCCCCGCAATCGGGAAAATTTGGGATGCCGTATCCGATCCTCTTATGGGTTATATTTCAGATAACACCAGAGAAAACAGATTCGGGAAGAGACGGGTCTGGTTTCTCATATCCATCCTGCCTATAGCTGTGACCTTTGCACTGATCTGGTTTCCCATTGGTATTGCCAGTCAAATGGGAAAGTTTTTCTTTTACCTTTTCACCTATATGTTATTTTTCACTGTGGCGACCATGTCCTATATCCCCTACGCGGCGCTCAGTGCTGAGATGACCTATGACAGAAAAGAAAGAAATGATCTCAACGGTTCACGGATTTTCTTCTCATTTGTATCAACTTTACTGGCTGGTGTAGCTGTTAAACCCATTATCGATTTTTATGACGGAAATAAAACAGGTTACCTGGTCATGGGTCTCATTTTCGGTCTCATATTTGCGTTGCCTTGGATCACTTTGTATCTGGGAACATGGGAAGTTCCGCAGCAGAAGAGAAAGGTGGATGATGCCAACTTTATCGTCAACTTTTTATCACTTTTTAAAAGCAGAAGCTGCAGAATTCATGTCGCTATGTATGTTTGCGCTTATGGAACTATGGATGTGTTTATGGCATGGATCATGTTCTACTTTATCGATTATCTGGAAATGGGTTCCTATTTTGTTCTGGCCCAGGGATCTCTGCTTATTACCATGATGCTTATGCTTCCTCTGTATGTAAAAATCGCCACAGAGAAAGGACATGCCCTCTCATATAAAATTGGCCTATCCCTATTCGCTGTGGGAATGATAGGTTTTGCCTTTCAACCTCCCCACCCTTCACTCTTATTGCTTGTCCTCAATGTTATAGTTATCGGTGCGGGGCTCTCCGCTGCCAGCCTGATTCCTCATCAGCTGCTCCCCTTTGTGGTTGATGTTGATAAGCTCATGTCCGGAAAAGACAGGGCCGGAACATACTCTGCAGTGATGACTCTGACAAGAAAACTTTTTCTGGGCATAGTAATCCTACAGGGACTGGGTTTTCTTCTCGGTGCCATCGATTATAAAAATCCCGTACCGACAGTGCTTACAGCCTCTCAGTTTAACGAGGCATTAACTCTGATACAGGAAAACTCCGATGAAAAGAACTATGAAGAGGAACTCTACACTATCCAGGTTACAAATGCATTCAGGCTTGAAAAGGACGGAAACTATCATCTGAACAATTTCTCTCAGAAAAAAGAAACAGTAATCTTAAAATCTCTATCCGGCGAACTGTTGGACTATTATAAAAAAATGATGAAGGAAAAGGGATCGATAAACTCTCTCCCCGTTAACCTATTTGAAGATATCATTCTCCCCTCTTTCGACTGCTCTGACACAAACCAGATGCGGAAAACTCTCTACCTTTTAAGAGTTTTTGAAAAAAGTGGTGATCGCTATGTATATAACATAATCAGAGAAACAGAAGGTCAGCTGTCTCCTGATGCCGTTTACAAACTGCGTGAAGTTCTCGATGACATCGGGTTTTTATACTCGGGGATCGGGGATCAGAGAAAATTGAGTCAGAAAAGTGAAACTGTTGAAAAACTGCGCTTCTATTTTATATTGTTTCCCCTTGTAATGAGCATTGCAGGTATTTTAATTGCCACCCGTTTCAGATTGTCACCAAAAAATCACAACATTGTTATAGAGGAGCTCAAAAGGCTCGATGACGGGGGATTGAAAAGAGACGTACCGGAAGAGACAAGAAAGATCTGTGAGCTTGTTACCGGTCATCCCTACGAGAAACTCTACAACTGATTATGAAAATAAACCTACTGGTCTTTGTCGTAATTTTCGCAATGGAAATTTATGGCGTTCATAAGGAAAAGATAAAACTCAGGTATTTTTCAAAACCCCTGATAATGCCTCTGATAACTCTATTTTACCTTATGAATGCCGGAACTGTTTCTCCTCTGCTACTATTAGCCTTTGCAGGAGGATGGCTTGGCGATATTTTCCTTCTCTTTGACGGAACCAGAGAATTTATAATGGGATTACTCTTTTTTCTGACCGGCCATATCCTCTATATTTTCGTTTTCATAGGGCTCAACGACAACTTCAGCGCGGCAGCACTACAATATCGGATTTTTATCATACCCTGTTTTTTTTACCTTATTGCCGCATATTATGTATTGAAAACCAAGGCGGGCATTCTACTCTGGCCATCGCTTCTCTATGTACTAGTTCTTCTTATAATGGTTTTTACTGCGGGATTAAGTTTTTTTGAATGGGGTTTTTCTCTAAGTTTCTGGACTCTGCTCTGTGGTGCCATGATGTTTCTCCTATCGGACTCTCTCCTGGGGATTAAACAGTTTACCACCCGCATAAAAAAGAACAGCACCCTTGTAATGCAGACCTATATGACAGCTCAGGCATTGATTGCATTCTCTCTTGCATCGGCAGTGTAATTCGTCTATTTTATTGAAAGTTGATACATCGTCAGCATTTAAATACTAAAAATGCAAACACAAGCACTACGATATGCGCATTTCGTATATTATTAGACAATAAATCCCTAAAACATCCTAAATATTGTCTTTAGAGCACAGTAATAAATTCCGATTATCCCATCTAACAGCAATCATCAACACTTAGAGTATATTTATCAATTTATTAAATAATTCGTAATTCAGGTCTCGTATCTGTTCCTGATTTATTGTATAAATACCTGAAATTAACAATTCGACTTGCCCAAGTTCGAAAAAACTACAAAACAGTATTTATAGTTACTCATTATTAAGCTCTGCGCTAAATATCATATAGTAACAAATGGGGGTATTAGATGGCAAAACAGGAACAGTGGGGTTCCCGTGCAGGTTTTATATTAGCCGCTGTAGGCTCTGCAATCGGTCTGGGAAATATATGGCGATTTCCTTATATGGTTTATGAAAATGGAGGTGGAGCGTTTCTGATACCATATTTTATTGCTCTGTTAACTGCGGGAATTCCAATAATTATTATGGAGTTCGCAATTGGCCATAAGTTCAGAGGTTCAGCGCCTGTTGCAATTGCCAGAGCAAATAAAAGGTGGGAATGGCTTGGATGGTGGCAGGTTTTAATAGCATTTGTAATAGCGGTCTATTATGTCGTTATCATATCCTGGTCCTTGGGATATATGGTCCTCTCATTGGACCTGGGATGGGGTGAAAATACAAATGATTTTTTCTTTACAGATTTTCTTCAGTTAACATCCAGCCCCTTTGATCCGGGAGGAATTGTTCCGAACATCTTTGCAGGCCTTGTAGTAGTCTGGTTTGTAATCTGGCTGGCCCTCTCGGGGGG
>JADGDJ010000004.1 GCA_016744925.1 Spirochaetaceae bacterium | reverse complement strand
GCAGCGATAGACCATTCTCGACCGGGCCATGGGTTGGAATAATTCATCCATGAACCAACCATATTGAGCTCTTTCCGGGAGATCAATTCAAACAAAAGTCCATCCATCCGAACTTCTTCAGAGGGATTTGTACCCACGAGAAGTATAGTACCTCTACCTTTGGCAATCTCAATGGCTGATTTTTTTCCCGGCAATGTTCCCGATGCTTCAAATACTATTTCCGCACCTCCCAGGGACGCTGCTACTTCACTCAGATTTTCTTTCAGGACATTGACACCATGAGTTGCGCCTAATTTGAGAGCCAGTTGAATCTTTTCATCAATAACATCACTGACAATAATATTTTTAACACCCATAGATTTAAAAATCTGAACAGCTAAAAGACCAATGCCTCCCAATCCTGTTACAGCAACAGTTTTGCCCAGAAGATTTCCCAGACGTAGAATAGGGTGGAGACAAACCGTTACCGGTTCAATCAAGGCTCCTTTGACGAGGGGAAAATCATCACTTAAGGGAACGAGATTTTCAGCGGGAAAAACAACATATTCGGCAAAAGCACCGTCTTTTCTGGAGCCGATAAATGTATACCCCTTACAAAGTGAGAAATTTCCCTCTTTACAGGCATCACATTCATGACAGGGAACAAGTGGTGCAGCAGAAACTTTCTGACCGACTCGAAACCCTTCCACTTTGGAGCCTATTTTTTCAATTAAGCCGGAAAACTCATGCCCGAGAACTATCCTGTCCCACTTCTCGAGATCTTCGGCAACCCGATGAATATCAGAACCACAGATCCCGGCAAAAGATACTTTGATCAGCACTTCATTTTCATTTATTGCAGGGATTTCTTTTTCTACCGGTCTGACTGTTTTCAAACCATTTCTGAGTGCAGATATCATTTTGTCTGCTCCTTTATATTTTCATATTTTTCACGAATTGAATTTAATTTTTTATATTGAGATTCCAGCTGTTCAAATAGAGATTTGAAGAGATCAAATATATCGTCATAATAATCAACCGCTGTACTATCCGGTGTAAAAGAGGAGCGGTTTCTGATAAGACCTGTCATTTCAGTAAAGCTATTGTAATATCCCATAGCGTATGCGGCAGCCATGGCCATCCCGAGAGAAGCGACATCAGTTTCACCAGCAACCTCTACTGATTTCCCCGTCACATCGGCAAAAATCTGACTGTAATAATCACTTCTGGAGCAGCCTCCGGTCAGCTTAACTTCATCGATGTTCAATCCCAAATCTTCAACTTTTTTAAAGATGTTTTTCACCCCTAAAGCATTACCCTCCATAAAGAGCTGTGCCAGATCTGCTCTGTCCACCGAGGGATCAAGTCCGAAAACCACACCCCGAGTCTCACTATTCCAGAGAGGAGCCCTCTGACCGACCATAAAAGGGAGAAATACCATGGAAGTTTTTGATTTCCCTTTTTTTTCCGCTTCAAGGATAAGTTCGGGAATTGTCGTATTGCCCAGAAGATTATTGAACCATTTCAGCCCTGCTCCTCCGTAATCGACTCCGGCTACACTCAGCCAGCGATCAGGAACAATATGGTGATAGACATGGAGAGCATTATCATATATTGGTGTACTAGAACAGACACAGCCGTTTGTTGCAGTTCCTGCAGAGATATACACCTGGCCATCGTCAAACACACCGGAACCCAGCCCTGCGGCCACATTATCCATGGCTCCGGCAATAACAAGTGCCCCTTCACTCAATCCCATTAAGGCCGCTGCGTGAGTTGTCAGACTTCCCACAATCTCAGTTGAATCGACTATCTCAGGAAGTTTATTGCGATCGAGACCGCATCCCTCAATGAGTTCCAAACTCCATTCACTCGTTTTTGTATCACAGAGCTGACTTAAGCCGCATTGTGTTTTGTCCACGACCATTTTTCCGGTCATGCGATTTACGAGAAAGGAACTGGCATAGAGGAACTTATCTGTTTTCTCATATATCTCCGGTTCATTATCCTTCACCCACATAATTTTAGGTGCAAGATTGGAGGGATCGTTATGATTTCCATTTATTTCAAAAAGTCTGGAACCAATTTTTTCATCAATTTCTTCACATTGCTCTGAAGCCCTCCTATCCATCCAGATGATCGCCGGTCTCAGACTATTCCCTGTGTTATCAACAGCAACAAGTACAGGAGTCATAGTATCTATAGCGATGACCTTCACATCTTCAGGCTTGATCCCAGCGTTGTGAACCACATCATCTGTCGCTTCAATTATGGCCTTCCACCAATCTTCAGGATCGTGTTCAGCCCAATTAGAATGAGGGTAACTAGTTGGATACTCTTTATCACAGGAAGCTATTATTTCAAGATCCTTTGTAAAAAGTACGGTCTTCAGACTTGTAGTCCCTAAATCGAATACTAAAATATAATCTCTCATAAGTGTTATAGTACACTAGAATATAAAGAGTGTACAGCTTTTTTTTAATAAGACCGAGAATACAGGTAAGTAGTAAATACCCGTAACAAATCAATGGTCATTTTCTGCTCCAGGTCACCTGACATTTCTCTCATTGTGTAAACAACATTGAACTGTATGAGAATTTTAAGATTTGTTCCAAAAATAGGATATTGCAGGGTATACTAATTAAAATTTGTTTATTCGGTGGGCCAGAATACTTCGGTGCTTGCTCCGGAGATGAGGGCGGTGTATTCCTCGCGACTAGTCGCACCCTCTCCGAATTCATGAAGTGCATAATTTACTGTACTGAACAAACGACACAAGGTGTCGAACAATAATCGGAGCTCTGCTCCGAGGATTTTTATTGAGGTTTCTCTTGTTCAAAGTTTTATTTGTTGATGATGAAGATATTATTCGCGAGGGATTCCGCAGCCGAATCCCCTGGAAAGAATGCGGTTATGATTTTAAAGGAACATTCGAAGATGGCAGCCAGGTTCTTGATTACTTGAAGAATAACTCTGTCGATCTGATTATTTCAGATATTTGCATGCCTAAAATTGATGGTCTTGAATTAAGCAAAATCGTTTCGCTTCAATATCCCGAGATTAAAATTCTTCTTCTGACTGGTTATGATGATTTTGAATATGCCAGAGAAGCAATAAAATATGATTCGATCATGGAACTGGTTTTAAAACCTGTCACTTCGGCGGAATTTACCGAGATCATTCAAAAAACAGCAGTAACTCTGACCTCACATCACAGCAATTTAAAAGACCGCGCTCTTTTAGAAGAAAAGCTGCAGAAGAGTTTTCCCTTATTAAAAAAAAGATTCCTCTACAGAATGGTTGGTGGGAGAATGCGAAAAAAAGAATGGAATCAGAGAAAAGATTTCATTCAACTCCACGATCGACAAAAAAGTTACCAGATTCTTATTGTTTCTGTCAGCCCGGAAGAAGATGAGTTTATACGTTTGGAAAAAGAGGAAACTGTAGCTGATTTCCTAAAAAAGGGAGATGAATTATTCCAGAACAGAGATGAACAGATCGTTATTTTCCTGCAGGGTGAAAATGAAGAAATCCTGTCACAATCAACTTTGGATTTAACCAGTCAAATAATGAATAAATTAAAATCCCATCTAAAAATAACACCGCCGTTGATTGGAATCGGCAAAGCTGTATCAAAAATTGAAGACTTGAAAATATCCTATGACGGAGCAAAGAACAGTATGACCTATCTCCAACTGACGGGATCCAGGGGGTTCCAGCACATAAGCGAACTGAGAGATAAAAACCAACCGGATCCCGAGTGGAGAAAGAGGTTAGAGGATTCCTTTACAGAAATTTTACTGGGGGATAAGACAGAAAAGGCTGTCGAAGTGATCGATCAGTATTTTTCGAAGCTCAAAGAATTTTATATAACCACAAAGGATGCCATATTCCACATTAACAGGTTATTTTTTATTCTCTTATCATTCATTGAAGAGACAGATCTATTGTCACCGATTGACAGGAATTCCATGTTCAGCAGCTTGATGGATCGTCCCGATTGGGAATCTATCGACGAAGCCTCCAATTGGCTAAAGGGGATTATTAAAGAAGTCTCTCGGGTCATTAAAGAAAAAAGAGAGAACACATCTATTCAAAGATTAGTGAAAGCAAAACAGTTAATAGAAAAGAATTATTCTCTTTTTGATTATTCTCTCCATGAATTATGCAGAGACTTATACATCTCGCCCAGTCACTTTTCAGCAGTGTTCAAAGAGGGAACAAATAAAACATTTGTAGAATACCTTACCTCTGTAAGGGTAGATAAGGCAAAACTGCTGCTGAAGACAACAGAATTGAAAACTTATGAGATTGCTGAAAAAGTGGGATACAGAGATCCCAGATATTTTTCCATGATTTTTAAAAAGGGAACTTCAATGACAACATCAGAATTCCGGAGTTCTCTAAAATGAAAAATAGACTCAAGCTAAAAACTCTTGATTCCCGCATTTATATTATATTTACGACTCTCATTTTCATAATGATTCTATCGATGCAGGTGGTATCTTATTATTCTGCATCATCTTCAATAAAAAGCAGCGCTCTCGATACAAACCGAACGCTTTTGAATAGATTAGTAACCCAGTTGGATTCGTACATTAGTGATATGGACCTCATCATAGAAATCCTTAAAGATGAAGATGGTGTAGATCAGCTTCTAATGCTGGATACCGATGAATGGGATGAGCAATTGCAGTTGGAAATTGAGAATAGATTTCATACATTTCACAAGGCGAGGCAGGATATATATTCCATTGCCCTATTCGCTTTTAACGGCCGCATCATTCTTGATTCCGGTCTTGAATCACTCAATGAATATGCAAAGTTTGAAGAGACGCCATGGTATAGAGGTGCTATAGAGAAGGATGGCGAGCCTTATTTGTCCTCATCCTATGTTCAAAATACAATAAAAGGTAAATATTCATGGGTCGTTTCAATGAGTAAAGAAATCAAGGATCTTGGAATCATGCTCATAGACCTCAGATTCAATCGAATCCAGCAATTATGCAATTCTCTCACTCCTGGAAAGAAAGGATATATTTTCATAGTCGATCAATTGGGAAATTATATTTACCACCCATCGCAACAACTGGTTTACAGTGGAATAAAAAGAGAACCTATCCAAACAATATTGAGAACTGACACATTGAATGAAGATGGTAGAAATTATCTGTCCATGACTTCCGAACTTAGCAAGTGGAGAGTTTGCAGCGTCTCTTTTGACGATGAAATAATGGATAGCTGGCGCAATGTTCAATATTACTATGTTCTAATCGGATTGATAGCGTTTCTTATTGTCGGTTTTGCAACAACCTTTATCTCTCAGAGTATTACGAAACCCGTGAGATATTTATGCGATACGATGAAGACTGTTGAAACAGGAGAATTCAGACCCATTGGCAATATAAAAGCGACTAGTGAAATTCAGGAACTGGCATACGAATACAACATCATGATAGGAAAAATCAATGAATTGATGCAGACGATTGTCACGGAGCAGGAATCGAAAAGAAAAAGTGATCTGAAAGCTCTACAGGCGCAGATTAATCCTCACTTTCTCTACAATACTCTTGATTCTATCATTTGGATGGGGGAGATGAACCACAGTGAAGATGTTGTGAGAATGACATCGGCCCTCTCTAAATTATTTAGAATCAGCATAAGCAGAGGAAAAGAGATCATATCCTTAAAAGATGAAATTCATCATGTGACATCCTACCTGACGATTCAGGAAATGAGATATAAGGATAAGTTTAGTTACACAATCGATATTGATGAAGAAATCCTGCAATGCAAGACTTTGAAGATAACCTTGCAGCCCTTGGTTGAAAATGCCATATACCATGGGATAAAGAGCGTAGATTATGAGGGACTGATAGAAATAACCGGAAGAAAAGTTGGCAATCAGATTATATTAAGAGTTTCAGACAATGGTAAGGGGATGAACAAAGAAGAACTGGATTCCATTCTCAATCAGAACTCCGCCAGTACAAAGCAGGGAACAGGTGTAAAAAATGTCCATGAAAGAGTGCGTTTGTATTTCGGGGAAGAATATGGATTGCAATGCACCAGCATTGTGGGCAAGGGGACTGAAATATCCGTAAATATCCCAATTATAGAAGATGAGGAACTACCTTTATGAAAAACAGATATTTAATCTTTATCAGCATTATATTCTCGGCTGTTCTCCTCTTTGTTCTAACTTTTTTTCCCGATAGAAATCCTTCCAAAATAAAGCAGAGTGGCCCCATTCCGGTAATTTTGAAAGCCAACACTTCTGAACCATTTGATTTCTGGAGTGTTGTAAAAAGAGGAGTTCTGGAGGCTTCCAAAGAATTTGACATCGATCTCTACATCACAGGCCCGGAACTGGAAAAAGACAAAGAAATACAGATGATTATAATGGATAAAGTTATAAAGGAAAAACCTCCTCTCATAGTGTTGGCGGCTTCTGATTATGAAGATTTAGTATCCTATGTTGAAAAAGCCAAGGAAGCCGGAATTCCTGTGATCACAGTCGATTCAGGTGTTAATTCCGATCTGCCTATTTCATTTATTGCTACAGATAATATGGAAGCTGGAAGAAAAGCCGGATATGCCATGGCCGAACTGATGAACTCACGTGAAAACAGAAAAATTGCTATCGTCAGTTATGTTAAAGGAACGGCTACCGCTATAGACAGAGAGGCCGGTGTCATGGACAGCATCGGTGATTTGAAATATCTGGAGACACGATTTTGCGAAGGCAGTATAGAAAAAGCCTATAAAATAACCTTAGAACTGATAAAAGACTATCCGGACCTGAATGGAATTATTGCGCTAAATGAGAAAGCCTCTCTGGGAGTGGCGCAGGCAATAGACGAATTGAACAAAAAAGATTCTATCATAGTAGTCGGTTTTGACAATGCTCCTGAAGAATTGGAATATCTGGAACAGGATATTATGAAGGCCATAGTGATACAAAGACCTTTCAATATGGGCTATCTCTCCATAAAAACGGCTTTTCAGCACTTAAAGGGTCAGGATGTAGATTCCTTTATTAATACTGGTTCTCTTTTAATTACCGTTGACAATATGTATCATCAGGAATTGCAGGAAGTCTTATTTCCATTCGGTGAATAGAGCTGTTGTTCTTTTATATATTTCAATAGATATAGAGAGTGGTTAATTCTTTCAAAGGAGGCATAAATGAAAGCATGGGAACATGAACAGAATAAATTTCGTTCTGCCATACCAGTAGATTTTAAATTAAATCCGAGTGACTGGACCGGAATTGATGAATCTATTAAACAGAGACAAGGACTTCTGGATCTTTTTTGGGCAAGTCAGGTCCCGGGATCTCGTGCTCCGGAATCAATCTATATAGCGATGATTCAAGCCTGGTTTAATCGCGGATACGATGTAACCGAGGCAGAAGACCTCATTGAACAGGCACTTGTAGAACATTCCGCAAAAAATTATAACACACTGGAAAGACTCTCCGGGCAAATTGTAAAAAGATTAATCGAAGCCCCTATTGATCCGGCACATCCCACCCATCAGTTCAGTAGACCTGAAACCTGGGATGAAATCCGTTCTGCTTTTCGTTGCAATACAGAAAAAATTGAGAATTCAAAGGACCTGGAAAAACAGATCCTGGGCGGATGGAACGGTCAGATATCCGGAGGTTCGTACGGAACTGCAATTGAAGGGTATTCTGGAAATACCCTTAGAAGATTCTACGGCGACCGTTTAAATTTTTACATAAAAGAACCGGAAACTCTGAATGATGATATAACGTTTGAACTGGCAGTATTAAAAGCGGCTGAAAGAAAGGGATCGAAAATGACTGCCGAAGATATTGCCGACATGTGGCTCCAATATATTCCATTCGGATGGTCGGCAGAATATTTTGCACTGGAAAATTTAAAGAGGGGATTTTATCCTCCCCAATCGGGGAAACTCGGGAATTTTTTCTCTGAGTGGATCGGGGCTCAGATGCGGACTATGGTCTGCGGTTACCTGGCTCCCGGAGACCCTCTGAAAGCGGCAGAATATGCCTTTATGGACAGTAGTATATCTCATGAGGCAAATGGTATTTATGGTGGAATACACAGTGCCGTTCTAAGCTCCCTGGCATTTGTAAATAACGATACACGCGAAATACTGCTGAAATCCAGAGATTATATTCCGGAAGGATCTGAGTTTGCACACTTTTTTGATCGTGCGATGGAAAGCGTACAAAAGCATAAAGATCATATAAGCTCCTGGGAAAGTCTGGAAGATTCATTTAAAACGTACAATTGGATTCACGTGTATCCCAATATGATAGCTGTTCTGCATAGTCTCTGGTTCTGTAAAAATGACATAAGTCTTGCGTTCAGAATACTGGGGGATTGCGGCGTCGATGTAGATTGCAATGCCGGAGAAGTGGGTAGTATTCTGGGGATTATGTTTCCTATAGATCCTATCTGGACTGAGCCTTTCAACGATAGACTTGAAACTTATGTCCCGGGAATGGAAAAGATGAAAATATCTGAACTGGCTGCATGGACGACTATACTTGCGAATAAGATGAACGAAACATAGATCTGTACTAATACAGTAGAATATTAGACATTCTTCAGAGGATCTTCGATTGTGAGATCAAAATTTCAGTGAGAAGATAATTTAAATCACAAACACTATAAAGGGAGATTTAAATGAAAAAGTTAATCGTAGCTGCATTAGTTATAATGACTGCAGTAAACTTTACTTTCGCTGCTGGACAGCAGGAAGCTGGATCAGAAAAAGTAACAATCGGGGCTCTTATCAGAAACACAGATGAGCAGTTTGTTGCAGATTATGCAGAAAATCTTAAAAAACTCGCCGCAGAAAGAGGCGTTGACCTGAAACTTCTCGATTCAAGAAGCGACCAGGCTATGCAGCTTGACCAGTTGAATGTTCTTTTGACTCAGGGTGTTAAGCACTTTGTAATTGTTCCAAACGTAACTGAAGCTACAGAAGATATGGCAAAAAAAATCGATGCTGTCGGTGGTGGTGCTGCATTCTCAAATATTCAGCCTTCTGTTGAAGCTCTTAAAGTAAGCCCTAACTTCTACCTTGCATCTTCTCCGGAATCAGTTGCCGGACAGATCCAGGCTCAGATTCTTGATGAGTATTTTCAGGCACATCCCGAAAAAATGGCCAATGGTGACCCTAATGCAATCGATGCAATTTTCCTATATGGTCAGCTTGGACATCCTGCTCAGGTTTTCAGATCTGAAGCAGCTGTTAAAGGTTTGAAAGATGCTGGTTACACAGTAAATATTGTTGCTGAAGACACAGCTAACTGGAAGCCGGACGAAGCACAGGCTAAAATGGACACATGGTTAGCAGCATACAGTGGAAAATTTGATGTTGTAATCGCTAACAATGATGGAATGGCTCTTGGTGCAGTTGAATCTCTATTGACTAATAAATACACAGATGATCCTTCTGATCCTACAAAAGATGTTGATGGTGACGGAACAGTTCTTCGTGTACCTGTAATCGGTGTTGATGCAACTGGTGTTGCTGTAAAATCAATGTCTGAGAAAAAACTTTTCGCTACAGTTCTTCAGGACGCAGTCGGACAGTCTACAACAGCATTTGAATTGGCTTACATGATGGCAACTGAAGGTTCCGCAACTGGTAAAGATGCATGGGGAATATCTCCTCTTACAGAAGTTACCGGTGAATCTCCTGCTACTGACGCCGCAATTGTCGGACAGTGTTACCTCGTACCATTTGCAGCTGTAACAATGGATAACTACAAAGAGTTCATGCAGTAAATTGTGCTGAGTAATTAAATAATAATTTTAATTTGAGCACAGGGAGTTTTCTCCCTGTGCTTTCTTTTAGAAAAGACAGGAGATAATCATGGCGCAAGATCAGAACTATATTCTGGAAATGTGTAATATTACAAAAAAGTTTCCCGGGGTACTTGCTCTCGATGATGTAACACTGAGAGTTCGACCGGGGACTGTTCATTCCCTCATGGGTGAAAACGGTGCGGGAAAATCTACTATGATGAAATGTCTATTCGGAATCTACCAGGAAGACGGCGGTGAAATTTTCGTTAATGGAAAAAAAGAAAATTTCAGCAGTGCAAAACACGCCCTTGAAACAGGTGTTTCCATGATTCATCAAGAGCTCTCGATTGTCCCTGAACGCTCGGTTATGGAAAATATATGGCTTGGAAGAGAACCTGGAAAGAAGCTGGGTCCCGTACAGTTTGTTGATCATAAAAAAATGTTCAAAGATACTGAAACCCTACTTAAAAACCTGGAAATGGAATTTAGTCCCAACGATAGAATGGGGTCTCTATCAATATCTCACCAGCAGGCTTGTGAAATCGCAAAAGCCGTGTCGTGCGATGCCTCTATAGTCGTTATGGACGAACCGACCTCTTCATTGACAGAGACAGAAGTTAATCATCTTTTTAAAATAATTAATTCTCTTAGAGATAAGGGTGTTGCCATCATATATATTTCTCATAAAATGTCAGAAATTTTCCAGATATCCGATGATGTATCAGTAATGCGCGATGGAAAGCTGATCGCGACAAAAAAAGCTTCTGAATTGGACGAAGACAAGCTTATCAAGTTAATGGTAGGACGAGATATGACTAACCGCTTTCCTCCGGTAGACTCCATTCCTGCAGAAGTTTGTTTAAGTGCAAAAAACTATACTTCTGATGTGGAAAGATCATTTAAAGATATTTCTTTAGATCTTAGAAAAGGGGAAATCCTAGGATTAGGTGGATTGGTAGGAGCCCAGAGAACAGAATTTGTCGAATCGATTTTTGGTTTGAGGAAAATCAAAACCGGAACCTTATCGATTAATGGAAAAGAAATTCGCATTAAATCACCGGAAGATGCTATTAATGCCGGGATAGGTTTAATTACAGAAGACCGCAGAGGATCGGGGATTTTTCCGCTGCTGTCTATAATAGATAATACCTCTATCCCCTCGCTTAAAGGTTGCAGAAAAAAAGTTGGATTTCTAGATCATAAAAAAATATTCAATACTGCTACGGGAATTAACAAAAAACTCAGAACAAAAACTCCAACGTTTCATACTCCGATACAGAATCTTTCCGGTGGAAATCAGCAGAAAGTAATTGTTTCGCGATGGCTTATGACCTTACCGGAGATCCTGATAATGGATGAACCCACCAGAGGAATCGATGTGGGTGCCAAATATGAAATATATACAATTATGAGTGAACTTGTGAATGCGGGAAAAGCCATAATAATGGTTTCGTCAGAGATGCCGGAATTAATAGGAATGTCTCATAGAGTTGCGGTTTTATGCAATGGGAACCTCACGGGAGTTCTTGAAAAGAACGACATTAATTCAGAAAATATAATGCGTCTTGCAACACAATTTGAATAAAGAATCTCGCGCACACTTCGATAGGCTCTTTAACAGAAACATCGAGGTTATGCGTTCGTAGAGGTTGCGGCAAAGCCGCGATATATTCTGAACCTTCCCCCCAGAGCGGAGCTCTGAGGATGTAGGTTCGACGAATAGGAAAAATAGAGGAGATAAACAATGGATACAAAAATAAGTGCTGTTGCAGATAAAAAGGGTATTGTTACCCTGAAAACAATACAACACACACTTGGAAAACATACAAACCTTGTTACTTTAGTCGTATTAATTGTGGCTTTAGGAATTATGACTGGAGGAAGAGCCCTTCAAATAAGTTCTCTGCAGAACCTGATGGTTGCTGAAGCCGTAAGGGCTTTTGCAGCTCTGGGAGTTGGACTCATCATTATCAATAGAGGTATTGACCTTTCAATTGGTCAGGTTGTCGGACTTGTGGCATGTGTATCTGCATCTCTTGCACAGACTTCAGATTATGCCGGAGCCTTATATCCCGGTACAGTATTTCCGGTATTTCTCCCCATAATAGTAGGAATAGCCGTAGGAACACTTTTTGGTATCATAAATGGATTACTGGTTGCCTATGGGAACCTCCCCCCCTTCATAGCTACTTTGGGAACAATGTCAATTGCGGCGGGACTTCAATTGATCTATACAAGAGCATCGACTATTGGAAGTTTGAAAAATGAATACAAGCATATTGCTCAGGGTTCATTGGGACCACTGCCATATCTTATGATCTATGTATTGGCAGCCGTTCTGATACTCTGGATTATGATGACACAGACAAGGCAGGGTAAAGCCTTTTACGCCATCGGTGGAAATCCACAGGCGGCAAGGGTCTCTGGAATAAATGTTAAACTTAATCTACTTAAAGTATACGCTCTCGGTGGATTTTTATATGGTATTTCAGGAGTCCTTCTCTCCAGTAGACTGGGACTGGCAAATCCCCTGACCGGTGATGGTATGGAACTCGATGCGATCGCAGCTGCCACTGTAGGTGGTATATCCCATTCGGGAGGGATCGGTACAATCGGTGGAATATTCATAGGAGTATTCACACTGGGTATCATTACATTCGGTATGACCTATATGGGTGTAGACTCTTATTATCAGCTTCTCGTTAAAGGTATGATAATTATCGTGGCCGTTTATTTTGATATGAAACGTCACGCAAAACGTGCTTAATTAGTATTTAATAGCTCCTGCCTACCTCCTTTTTATCAGATTCTGATTTTTTAAGGCAGGAGCTTTCTATTTCGCTGGACTATTTACAATCTAGAATTAGAATGAGTTGTGATTGAAATATTTAACTTAGACAAACTTCTATACTGGTTCGATTCAAATAAAAAAAAATACCCCTGGGGAGAAGAAAAATCTCCTTACCCGGTATGGATCTCAGAGATAATGCTTCAGCAGACTGTAGCAGCCTCTGTCATCCCCTACTTTCAAAGATGGATGACCGATTATCCGGATCTACAGACCCTGGCTTCTTCTGAATTAAATGAAGTTCTCAGCCATTGGGAGGGACTGGGCTATTACAGCCGCTGTCGGAATATCCATAAAGCCGCGACCTATCTTGTGGAAAAGCACAACGCAAAACTACCCGAAACTTACGGAGAATTGAAAAATGTTCCCGGCATAGGTGATTACACAGCAAGAGCCATATTGAGCATTGCCTTTAAAAAGCCCTATGCCGTACTCGATGCCAATGTGCGGCGCATTATTCAGAGATTGAGAGCTCAGTCTGATTGGACTGCAGACGATGACAGACAAACAGTGAAAAAGCTCGAATCGATAATACCGGCCGATCGTCCCGGAGATTTTAACGAGGCGATGATGCAGTTCGGGCAGATGATCTGCACCACGGGAACTCCCCGTTGTGTAACCTGTCCACTCAGGAAAGGATGTCTGGCCCATAAGAAGGGAGTTTCCCGAGAGATCCCTCTCAGAAAAAAAAGAAAAGTGAAGCATATGGAAAAAACAGTTCTTCTCATTTGTTCGAGCGGGAAGATTCTTCTTCGCAAGAAGAAAAAAGGGTTATTCCAAGACATGTGGATGCTGCCTGATGAGGATGCCGAAAGCTGTAAAGCAATGGAAAAGCTTCTAAATGACTTGTCGGGAATGAAGAGAACTCTCTTGAAGAAGAGGAACCATTTTTATACGGACAACAAAGATTCTCTTACTCCATGCCTGATAATCTCAGAGACTATCGATCTCTCTTGTATAACTCCTTCAGACGATGAGATCTTTGAATACAGATGGATAGATATTTCCCAGGTGGACAACTACCCCAGCCCTTCGGTTTACCGGAAAATTCTCGATGAAGCAAAGATCACTCTTAAGCCATCACAGAAGGGATCAAAATGACAAAGACAAGAAGGTTACCCAACCCGTGAATAAATACCCCGGGCCAAATACTTTTTGTTTTCTGGCAGAGAAACGGGATGATCAGAGAGATGGGCAACAGTGTTATCCAGGACCATCTCATAAACATATGAACAGCGAAATTCCACAGAAGACCGTTGACCAGCCAGGCCCATTTTCCGAAGTATTTCTCCATCCTGGGGAGAGCATAACCTCGCCATAGTAATTCCTCACCTACGATATTGACAATGATCCACAGAGCCCAGAAAAAGAGGACCCCAGAATTGCCCTGAACATTCATACCCATAAAGATCTTCAGAGGAAGCTCAACCATGTAGTCCGGTTTGAAAAGAGCCGGATAAAAATCGGGAGCGTTCATATAGGGAAGAGATGCCAGAAAACCTCTGGTCGGAGCCAAAGCCAGTTCCCCGACCTGAACAACAAAAAAAGCCAGTATGGTAACAAGCCAGCATTTTTTACAGATCCGTGTTACTCGAAAAAACTCAAAAAAAGGTTGCCCTGACTTATTCCGGAAGTGGAGTACCAGCACAAACAAAATCATGATGGGTGACCAGACTGCGAAAAAGACTGCCCAGTGAAGAGCAATTCCCCGCTGTAAGGCCAGAGGAAGTAGATAATTCATGGCTATCATCATGAGTAAGCCCGGTATACCAAAAAAGAGAAGAGTATTTTTTGTGTTCATAGTTTCCATTACTTTCATAATAATGATTATATTGATTTTTTCGCACAAATTACCAACACATTCTCAAGAACTGAACATCAATTTGTCTCAAAAAGGACATTGATTTCATAACGGATAGATATTTCTCCTCCTGGAATCTCAGAAGGAGTCCCTGTAATATCGCCACCGGATTCCGATTCAAAGAGTTTCATCTGAATATTTCCGGTAAGGGGCATGGCACCAATAGAAGCCTCAGAAATGCTGATCGCCCGTCCCAGTGAGATTCCCGCATATTCAGCCAGTTCAATAGCTTTCTGTTCCGCTTTTTTAAAAGCCAACTGCCTAGCCTCAATGTATTGAGGTCCGGGATCATTAAGAGAGAAAATAAGGTTTCCAATCTCTATGCTGTCTATTGACCCCAAGGTGTCGAGGACCGAAGGGAGAATGCCCGGAGATTCATCGAGCTTATCGAATTTAACCGAAACGGACTGGCTGACAATCTGACCGACTAAATCGTTGCGCCTTGTATTTGTATTCCACACAGTTTCATTGGAAAAGGATATAGCAGAAGTCTGAATATTATTCCCCGACACTCCGGCTTCTTTCAACCCTTCCATGACCTCTCTAATTTTTATATTACTTTCATTCTGAGCTTCTTTAGTGGTCTTTCCCCGCTCTGAAACGGTTATTCTCAGTTGTGCCGTATCCGGCGTGACAAGAACATTTCCCGTTCCGCTGACCGATATGGTACCGGGCGCTTTGTTGATGCCACAAGAGAAAAATGCAAAGGATGATAGCGATAATATTAGGAGTAATTTTTTCATTGGATCCTCTTAATTGATAAGTTTATGTCATTAATACACATGAAAAGGGAGTTGGTAACACAATATCTTTAAAAACTTATTCGAATAAATGTTGTTCTCCCCTATAATACAGTATTGAATTTGAATAATAAAAATCAGGAGAATCAAAATGGTAATATACAGTAAAGAGATGAGATCAGAGGAAAAAGTTCATATGCGGGGAGGTGAAGGAACAGTGACCATCACCCACCATGCTGAGAAGGCGCATATGAAAAACTGCCGCCTTTTCTGTGAAATCTCAATTCCGCCGAAGGGAAGTATTGGTGAACACGACCATGTGAATGAAATTGAATATTATTATATTACAATGGGTAAAGGAATTGTTATCGATAACGGCATTGATAAAGAAGTTAATCCCGGAGATATCGTTCTGACAGGCAATGGAGCTTCTCACAGTATTCGTAATACAGGCTCTACCCCTTTGGTATTCACAGCTGTGATTATAACAGATGCCGAATAATAATTTCTTTAATTATTAACCGAACTGCTGTACAGTATTGCATATGATCGATGTGATTTTTGCCGGAATCGGTACGGCGGCTTCGGCCGCAAAAGCCCTAGGGTCGCTTGCAAAGTCCTCTCGGGGTTTAGAGAGATCTTTCATCCTGGAGATTCAGCAGAATATCCAGCTGCTGGAGGAGTTTTACAGAAAAGATCTTCACGAGGATAAAACTATTTGTGAATTGGAAACGGATAACTTCATAAAAATCAACGAGTCCAATTTTAATTTCAATAAACTACAGGGTAAAAAAATCACAAACCGTACCATAGGCAAGTTAAAGTCACTCAACAGATATAAGGGCTGGGATACGGAACAACTGATCATCAATGTATTCCGTAAAATCATCCACCTTCAGAAATTAACGAGAATCGGATACGATTCATCAAAAATCAATATGAAGCAAAGATTAAAAAATATATTGGTCCTGCTTGTTTTGCTGTCCAGACATATAGATTCTTAAGAGGATTCTTCCACATAGGAGATCGCACGATGCCTCACAAATGTGTGTAGACTTTTGTCTTTATCAAAATTTTTCAAAGGGAGATATCCGCCGGCCATGCTGTCATGACCACCTCCGAATCCAACTCCTTCCAAAATATGACGCACTAAGCCGTTCGCTTTGATCTTAGGATTGATACTTCTCGTTGAAAATTTCATCCCTTCTTTTCTGGGAGAATAGGCGATCACCACATTCACTCCTGCGATGGTCACCACAATATCGCTGGAAGCTCCCAGCAGAGAGTCATTTCCACTTTCAAGATAGAGAAACCCAATTTCGCCGTAGACTTCTACTGTATTAAAAGCCTTTGCATAATCTTTTAAATCATCCTGACTGATTTGGTTCCCTTTTAGAGCCGTGATCAGGTTAATATCGGACAAATTATAGAGGTGATAGAACATATTGATGTCCAACTCAGAAACTCCTCTGGTCAGATTATCAGTATCCATAAAAATTCCATAGAGCAGTGCCGTAGCGACGTCTTTGGGAATGGTGATGTTATTCTCTATAAAATACTCGGTCATGATGGTTGAACAGGCTCCCACATCGGGGCGGATATCTTCCAATTTGTAACCGCCGTCACCACAGTATTCATGGTGATCGATAACAGCGACTTCATCGGTTACGAGATCGGTCATATTGGAATTGCCCTTCTGCCCATCCACTAGAACCGTCCAATCTTCGGCACCGAGGGTCTCCACTTCCGACGCCAGTGTGAGTTTTATATTGAATAATTCCAGCATTTTTGATGAATTGGCCTTTTCTATCTCATTTTCATAGACAATCTCAGAGTCGATACCCCGTGCTGCAAGAAGAGTTTTTAAACCGAAAGAAGAGGCTATAGCATCGGGATCGGGAACATTGTGGGGCTGGATAAAGACTTCATCGGGAGCGTCTTTCAACAGATCTACAAGTTTATCAAGTTGTGTCATAAGGGCTCCTTTTATCTCCTTTTAAGATTTTATAACAATTTTAGAAAAAGAAGTAGTCTAAAAACTATAGGTAAATACGGCGCTGACAATATGTTGCACAGGTTGGCCGGTTACTTCACTGAATGGATCCTCATAGAGATCAAACATCCCCGTATAGGCCAGTTTTCCGCTGAAATTTCCAGAAAAGGAATAGCTAATATTGGGCATGAGGATCAGAGATCCCGAGTCTGGTGAAAACATAGCGGAAAAATTCAGATCCGTATTGAAGTCGTATAGGGGCTGAATCAGATTCACCATAAGATAATGACGGGCGAAATAACCAACGGAATAGATCCCGTAGAATTCTGATGAAACATTAGAAGAGGGGATAGAAGTTTTAAAATCAACTCGTTCGGAATTATTGTAGCCCTCGCCGTTATAGTAGTATTCGAGGACACCGTAGAGTTCATTGGAAAAGGTGTACTCTATTCCTGCCAGAGCGGAAAACAGCCAGTCACCTTTTCTACCTATGATATTCACTCCATCGGTAAAATTATTCCGGCTCCCCTTTCTGACAGCGGCTTCTCCATAAAGGCCTGCACCGGCAATATCAACGATAAATCCGGCTCCCACTGAAGGAGTATAAGCGTCACTTCCTTCAGTCCCGTCATAGTCATAAAACCCTGCCAATTTCACTTCTATTCCCGGAAAATAGACAGTCAGTTCACCTCCGGCTTTGATCTCTTCGTAATCGAATCCCATGGCCAGAACATCTTGAGGAAATGTTCCATAGACCTTGAGAGCTGTCAAATCACCAAGAAAAAAATTAAAGGATACACCATCCACTCCGCGGAGCGCCGCATCGGGATCGAGTGGATTTTTCAGTGGATTGGCGAAATCGATGGGATTCCAGCCGTAGCCGTAACCGGTGAGCATGCTCTGACGCCCCACTTCCATGGAGATAGTGTCAGTGAGATAAACATTGGCCGATAAGCGCATGACATCGAATGAAATAATTGTATCACCCAGTGATTCAGCGAGTTCAGTTGCATAATCGTGATCACCCAGAATAGCGTAATATGCCATGCCCATCTGGTATTTATTTAAGGAAAACCAGACGGAAAAAGTGGTTTTCTCATCACCCCCGTCGAGTTTTGCAATTATAGAAGAGTTAATACCCGCATCATTGACTCCGAGACCATTGCCCGGGTTCATCAGACTGGAATAATCTCCCGACTCGGCAATATTGCTATTAAGTGAAATATCGGCGGTACCGGTAAAACTGAGCTGTGCCGAGAGGGAAACCGCCCCGATCCACAATAGAAGTAAACCTGAAATATTCTTTTTCATAAAAATCCCTCCTGAGGATGCATAGGCGAGCAGTAGACGTAGTCTACGACCAGCCTGAGGATGCATAGGCGAGCAGTAGACGTAGTCTACGACCAGCCTGAGGATGCATTCGAACTCGTTTCTCGGTGCAAGCACCTGCGATACGATTCGGTGGCGAGCAGTAGACGTAGTCTACGACCAGCTTAACGGATGCTCTCCAGATAACCTGCCGTAAAATAGCGATCCTGTACCCGGCTGCTGTTCACTTCAAAAATGTCGACTACCACTTCAGTTCTCGACGGTTTTGTGTGATTCACCATTGTATAAGCAAAGGGGTAATCCTTTCCGTTTACTTCTCTATAATCAGAGAATGTCATGCTTTTTATATTGGCAGCGCTTTCGAAATACTCGATTTTTATATAGCGGTAGGTGTCTTTAGTGATGTAAACAATCATTTTTTCGTAGGGGGCATCTGAATCAGATGCTAAAAGCTCTATTTTAAAACAGATTTGCCCTTCTACTGTTTCTTCCCCCAATAGTTGGGGAGTGAATTTTTCAGAGAGACCTGATCCTCCGTCACCCATATCGGCATAGGAAAAGTCAGTACCTCCAGCGGAGTTCTTTTTAGCGGAACTACTCATTTTCCTGATCCTTCCTGTGGAACTGAAACGTACCCAGAGGTCGTCTTCAATCATCAGATTGGCTGTCCCTTTCATCCTTCTCGGAGCGAGGTAGATCGATAGAGAATATGTTTTTCCATTTTTCTCCATAGAGTAGCTCTCCATCTTCTGAACTGGCTGTGCCTCTTCAGATTTATAGACGGTCATGGAGCTGGTGCTGAAGACTCTCTCCCCTTTAAATGCCTCATCGGCGCGATTGACAATATCCTCTGCACTTTCAGCGCCTAGATTCAAAATAGCAAAAAGTGAAACAGCAGCTGTTAAAATTAAAATCTTATTCATTTTTTCCCCCATGGTTTAAGATTGAGTCCCATTTTTTCTGAGACGATGATTAAGAGCCCCGGATGGAACAGTACGGAAAACAAAAAAGCAATGGCCATTGCGATAGAGAGAACGATACCGGTACTTCTCATGGCCTGCATTACCGATGGAATAAATGAGGCAAACCCGACTATGGTTGTCAGAGATGTAATCATAAGAGCCGTTCCGGTTTTCCCGATGACAATTTTCATTTTCCCTTTCCCTTCAAAGAGATAGCGATGATTGATATGCACCGCGTCATCAACACCGATTCCGATAAGTAGAGGTACGACGATAATATTCATGAAATCAAATTTAATCCCCAAAACAACCATTAATCCGAATAGTGTCAGAAAGGAAAAAAGTAAGGTGATCATTGTTATAATAACCAGTTTTATATTCCTGAAATCGATCAATAGAATAAAAAAGACAACGACAATGGCTATGATAGCCGCTTTAACGCCGTCGACTTCCGCCATATGGCTGAGCTGATCTCCTGCGAGTAGCATGCCTGTTCCCTTATCTGTCACAGTCTGCATCTGCTGCGTGTAGATATTGCGAAAATCTGCTTCCCAGGGATTCTGTGTTGGGATGACATTAAGGAGATATTTTGTCCCGTCTCTGGAGATATAGGAATCTCTCAAAGATTCAGGCAATACGTCGAGTGTGACCGGTTCATCATTGGCCATGGTCAAAAGTTTTTCTTTCAAAAGAGGTACAATCTCTCCCTGAAACAGGATTAGAGATTCACTGTCAGATTCACCGCTTTCCAACAGTGAGAACAACCTGTCGAGAGTGCTTTCCGAAACTTTATCTCCATCGTCATTAAAACCTGTTACGGCTCCAATGGTGTGAAGCATTTTATTCATATTGCCCATATAAGCCATATCACCCATTTCGATCAGATTCATTTCCAGGCGATATAACTCTTCCAGAAGCATATCCTCATCGACAGAATCGGAAACAGGGTTATTGAGCAGATTTCCGGAGAACCGGTGGAGTAAAGCTCCTCTTGAACGGGCATCTTCAGAAGAAACATAATAGGGCCCCAGGGAATCTACCATTTTTACCGAGGAGAGATCGTCCAGTTTATCACTGAGATCGCGAACTTCGGCGGGGTTCATTGAAATTACAGAAAGACTGTCAGGTGCCATACCGAACTCATCGACAAGTATATCCTGTAAAAGAATTGATTCGAGACCTTTCGCTTCCATCTCCATAAGGTTGGTCTCAAGAGAGATTCCCGGAGCCTGAAGGGCAAAGAAGAGACCTATGGCAAACATAATAATCGAAAAGGCAACTGGCGCCTTGACCAGAACATTTCCAATGCCTGAAGCCGCATCAGAATTAATTTTAACCTTGGAGAATAGACTGTGTTCCCCTTTCCCTTTTTTATTCCGTCTGTACTCGCGAAAGCCGAGGAGAGGAGGAATGAACATAATCATGGCAACCAATTCTGAAAGGATTCCCATACCGGCTACGAAACCGAGCTCTCTTATCATTTCCGTATCGGCTATGACTAGGGCAAAAAAAGCTGTTGCGGATGTGAGTCCCCCTGTGATTATACCTGATCCGCTTTTAACCATGGCTTTTCTGATAGCTTCAGTGAACGGTTCACCTTCATCCCTTTCCTGTATAAACGCGGTGAGAAGGTGAATAGCGAAATCAATCCCCAGACCGAGTAGAGCCACCAGATACATGGCCGTCATAATATTGAGCCTATGGATAATAAACCCACTCATTCCCATGGTCCACATAATCCCTATGACCAGTGGTATTCCGGAAATAAAGGGAACTGAAAACATTCGGAAGACAAAAATCATAATGAGAAGAATAGCGACAAAAGCAATGAGCGAAGAGAGAACAATGCCCTCTTCGGAAGTTACCATTTCATCTCTGCCGACCACAACCATTCCGGTGACTCCAGCCTTAAAACCCGAATTGTGTCCCAACTCCTTTACGGTCCGCTCAATAATATTTACACCGGGGGTCATAACCAAAATATCTTCCATGGTGAAGGTGGGCTGGATAATGGCAATACCCATTTTATTATCGTTGCTGAGAATATAAGAATCACCGTAGAGCCACGACTCAAGGGCTTTGTCAATTTCTCCCTGGCCGACTGATTCACCGGCTGCTGATTTTTCAATGAGAACCAGAACCTCATTGAGCCCGCGGAACATGCCGACAGCCATTTGTTCTTCATCGGCCAGTTTATCTTCATCACCGGCATATTCTCTTTCAAAATCATTATTGATGGCGGTTAGAAGTGGCACCAGATTCAGATTTTCGTACATACGTGCACTTCGGGTGATCTCTTTCTCTTTGGAGAACATAAAACCATGTTCTTTGAAGGCTGACATATCGGCTTTTCCCGTGACACGAACCACATAATCACTAAATTGTTCTTCCGACAACTTGGCGACAATTGAATCGATTCCCTTTTTCACAATTTCTTCAGCTTCCTGTGGGTCTTCAATATCTCTGGCATCAACAACGGCGATAATTGAAGAGGCTGCGGGGAATTCTTCCATGATCATTTTCATGTCCCGGACCTGATTGGAATTATTGGGCAGAATGGAATAAAAGGTCATTTCCATTTTCAATATAGATATTCCAAACCCCATGATTATGGTTATGGCCAGTAAAATAAGAAAAGACTTCCCCCAGTTTTGAGAGGACCAGACAGCCCAGCTACCTAGTATTCTCTCCCTCATATTTTCTTTATATTCCTGCATTTTTATTCTCCTTACCCGCAATGTCTATCTGTGGTCCTGAAGCATCTGTTCCAAAAAGGCTAGATATTCTCTAAAAAGGATTCTGCCCTCTTTGTTAATTTTATAAACAGTCTGGGCGGTACTGCCGACCAGCTCTTTTTTCTTCTCCACATAATCAGCTTTAATGAGTTTTTCCATATGCGTGTATATGGCACCGTCACTTCCCCCAATTATTTTTTTCAGCTGATTGAAAGAAACCGTTTCCTCTTTAAAAAGGATTGTCATGATTGATAATCTTGTTTTTTCAAAAAATACATTATCAAAACGTGTATACAGATCATTCATTGGATTTTTTGTCCTCATAATTCATATGAAATCCTAGAATAAAATAGACGACACCTACAATCACTCCGGCAAAAAGAGAACCTTGAATTGAACTGATATTATTTAATAGTAAAAGCAGACCGCCACATGTTAAAAGCCAGGCTTCTATGATTATTGAAGTGTATGTTATCTGTGAATACAAAAAGAGAGGAACAGCTCCCAGCATCATGTAAATGCCAGAATGGGGAATATCTGTCTGAATTAAAAAGTAAACCATGACTGAAATTATTATTAACAGTCCTAAAAATGCCGAACTCAACTTAGTGATACGCTTTGATAAGAGGGGTGCAGACTTTTTATCCATCCTACGAACCCACCCTACTGTTTCTGCTAAACCCGCTAAAAAAAAGATAGGCAGCCAAACTGTCAGTAAAATTTTTAATAAACTAAAATCTCTTGTAGTGATGAGAATATAAGCGATAACAGATCCGCTGGTAATAAAGATTCCGTATAACCAAAAAACCCAGACTTCAATTAATCCATAATCTTCCGACTGATCCATCATTTTTTTAATTTCTGTGAGATCTTTCAAATAATCTTCAACTTTTCTTTTTTCTTCCATCTTCACCCTACTTCTTTCATTTGCAAAGTTACTTTGTAGTACAAAGTAACTTTCATATATAAAGTAATACAAGAGATCTCTGGCGTCAAGCCCTGGATTTTCAATTTTTCCAATTCTCTTGACATCAAAAGAATTCAATCATACCATATTAAATATACAGCTAATATATCAGAAGGATATTAGGAGATCTAGAAATGATAAAAGAGATACGATGGCACGGTCGAGGGGGACAGGGAAGTTTCACCGGAGCCAAACTGCTAGGCATTGCAGCATCCATAAACGATGGTCGATTTGCCCAGGCATTTCCCTCCTTCGGACCCGAGAGACGAGGAGCTCCCGTATTGGGATTCAACAGAATCAGTGATACTAAAATTACCGATAGAAGTGAAATTGAGAAATGTGACTCTATCATTTTCCTCGATGAAACACTTTGGAATGAGACATATCTGGATGATTTAAAAGAAAATGCTCTTGTACTTATAAATACGGATAAAGAACTCTTTTCAGATTCCAGAATAAAAACAATAAATGCCACCGGTCTGGCAATCGATGTTCTCGGTATGCCTATAGCCAACACAGCCATGCTTGGGTTTTTAGTAGCATTATCAGAAGGTGTTGTGACCTATGGATCTTGTGTAAATGCCCTAAAATCCGCTTTAAAACCTTCTATATTAGACAAAAACCTTATTCTTCTGGAAAAAGCATACCAATTAGGAAAGGAGACACTCAAATGAAAGAATTCAAAATGAGTCCTAAGCCTATGTGGAACTCACTCGGTGATATCCCCATGGGATCCAGCTGCCCGAGTTTCCATATTACCGACATCAATGCCGGTTGGCGCGTTTTTAAACCTGTAGTTGACCTGGAAAAATGCATTGGGTGTTACCGTTGTTATTTTGTCTGTCCCGATGGGGCCATTCATATGTCTGATGATAAAAAAGCTGATGTGGATTACAGCTTTTGCAAAGGATGTGGAATATGCGCCCATGAATGCAAGCCCAAAGCTATATCAATGATCAAGGAGGAAAAATAATGAGTGATTTTGCTTTCCTCAGCGGTAATGAAGCCATAGCCTATGGAGTCAAACTTTCAAGGCCCCATGTCATAGCTGCCTACCCTATTACACCACAGACTAAGGCTGTTGAAAAACTTTCCTCCTTTGTTCAAGACGGGGAACTGGACTGTAAATACATGCATGTCGAATCGGAACACAGCGCCATGGCCTGCTCCATAGGCTCCAGTTCAGTAGGAGCCAGAACTTTCACAGCCACATCTTCCCAGGGTTTACTGTATATGTCTGAATGCCTGCCTTATGCTTCGGGAGCCCGGCTGCCCATAGTGATGATGAATGCCAACCGATCCATTGCCACACCCTGGAATATCTACGGAGATCAGATGGATTCTATGCATGTGATCAACTCAGGATGGATCCAATTGTATGTAGAAGATGCTCAGGAAGCTTTGGATATGGTTATTCAGAGTTTTAAGTTAGCCGAAAATCACAATATTCTCACACCGGTCATGATCAATGTAGACGGATTCGTATTGACCCATACTTATGAAAAAGTAGAGATTCCTCTTCAGGAAGAGGTCGATAATTTTCTCCCGGAAATTCAGGCCTCACCACACTTGATGTCTGATGATAATAAAACAAGCATGTGTATTTCTGCAGGGAATCAGCACTACATGGGATTTAAAGTCAAACAGCATAGAGATATGTTTAAAGTCTTTGATGAACTGAAACAGATTGACAATGACTTCCACAAAGCTTTCGGAAGAAATTATGGCAGCGCCGTTGAAGGGTACCAATTTGAAGATGCAGAAGCCCTTTTGATCACAACCGGTTCCGTAACGGGAACAGTTAGAGTCGTGGTTGATGAAATGAGAGCTGAGGGGAAAAAAGTGGGTGTTGTAAAACTGAGACTATTGCGTCCTTTCCCTGCCGGTGATCTGGTTTCAAAAATATCCGGCGCTAAAGCGGTGGGTGTTCTCGATAAAAATATTTCATTCGGTTATGAAGGTACAGTTTTCACTAATGTTAACTCGGCGCTTTTTCAAAAAGGAGCCAGTCTTAAAACCATAAATTTCATTGGGGGACTCGGAGGCAAAGATATTACAAAGGGGAATATCCGTCAAATGTTTCAAACACTTCAGTCGGGAGAAGGCGAAACTGTTCAATACAGCAATATGGGGTGCACTTTATGAGTACAAACACTAAACTCAATGCGAGGAAATTAGACTCTACAGAAAATTTCTATGGACACAAAGCCTGTGGTGGTTGCGGAGAGAGCCTGGCTCTTAGACTGGCTCTGAAAGTTCTTGGAGATGAGGCCTATCTCTCTCTCCCGGCTGGTTGCATGGCGGCGGTTTCTTTTATCTATCCCAATATGGCCTTTAAAAACAATGCCATAATCACCCCCTTTGCTTCCACAGCTGCCGTAACAACAGGAATTGCCGCCGGCCTTGAAGCCCTTGGAAAGAAAAAACCCTTATCGGTGGGATTCGCCGGTGACGGAGGAACCGCCGATATTGGAATTCAATCCCTTTCCGGAGCAATAGACCGAGGGGAAAAGTTTATCTACATTTGTACGGATAATGAAGCCTATATGAATACGGGAATCCAGAAAAGCGGTCTTACCCCTTTCGGAGCAGCAACGACGACAACGCCCTCGGGAAAAGTAATACACGGCAATATAAATGAAAAGAAAAATATGTTTGAGATAGTCGCTGCACACGGCATAGAATACGCTGCCACTGCCAGTGTTGGATATCTCGAGGACTTTATAAATAAAGTTCAGAAAGCCAAAGATTGTGCTGGTCCCTCCTATATTCATGTCTATAGTCCCTGCCCTACAGGCTGGGGTCACGGTTCAGAGATAACTGTTGATTTAGGAAAAGAAGTGGTTGATACGGGACTCTGGTATCTGGCAGAGTTTGAAAAGGGTGAATTCTCTCTAAACTTGAAACCGAAAGATTTCAAACCTGTAAAAGACCATCTGATGAGACAAAATAGATTCAGGCATATTAATGATGAAGAAATAAAAATGATCGAAACGACAAGAGATGCCAAATGGGCTAAAATGCTGAAAAACTGGAATATTTAATTCAAGGAGGTCTATATGGCAGATTTATTATCATTTGGGCTTTTAGGATTTACTTCATTTTTTACTTTGATTAATCCATTGGGCACTATGCCAATATACATGACAATGACTGCAGATTTAAGCATTGTAGAAAGAGTAAAAATTGCTAAAAAAGCAACTGTTGTAGCTTTCCTGGTTATTATATTTTTTGCTTTGTCTGGACAGCTTTTATTTAATTTTTTTGGGATTTCTGTCAATAGTTTTAGGATTGTCGGTGGTGTAATATTCTTTATAATGGGATTGGATATGTTACAGGCTCGATTACAAAAAGTTAAAGTTAAGCCATCGGATATAAAAACCTATGTAAATGATATATCTATTACACCATTAGCCATACCTATGATCTGTGGACCAGGTGCAATAACGAATGCAATTGTGATGATGGAAGATGCCCTTTCAATTGAAAAAAAAATAGTATTATTTGCATCTATCTTCTTAGTTTTGCTGCTGACATATGTGATTTTGTTAAGCTCATCAAAAATTATTAAATTACTGGGAGAGACTGGTAATAACGTTATGATGAGACTGATGGGATTAATTGTGATGGTTATTGCTGTTGAGTTTTTTTTCAACGGGTTAAAACCAATTCTAATGGGCTTACAATAGAAAAGTTTTTATTAATACAATTCAAGATACAGGAGGGAAAGATTAATGAAAAGTTTTAAAGAAATTTTAGATGCTGTCAAACAGTTTGAGCCGATTACATTTGCGGTTTCCAGTGCAGAATCAAGAGAGGCATTAGAAGCAATATATAAAGCATCTGAAATTGGAATCGCCAAAGCAGTATTGCTTGGCAACAAAAAGAAGATTAAAGAAGAATTAACTAAATGCAATATCCCTCTGGATTATTTTCCAATAGAGCATTTTGATGGCGCTGGTGAAAAAATTGCAAAGCGTACAGTAGAGCTAATAAAAGAAGGTAAAGCTGAAGCTATACTAAAAGGTAATATAGATACGTCTGTATTACTTAAAGCAATTTTAAATGAAAAATCATTCCGAACACAGCGAAGTATGAACGTCCTGGGCATAGTGGAATCATCTCACTATCATAAGCTCCTTTTTATTTCGGATGCAGGTTTTATAATTCGACCTGATCTGAATCAAAAAATTGATATTATCCATAATGCCGTGGATCTGCTGCATAAGTTGGGGATCTCAAACCCAAAAGTTGCTATGGTATGTGCTAAAGAAAAAGTAAGTGAAAAAATGCCTGATACTTTAGATGCTGCAGAGTTAACAAAAATGAATCAAGAAGGATCGATTTCAGGCTGCTTAGTAGAAGGACCTTTTGGATTTGACAATGCCATTTCAAAAGAAGCTGCAAAATTAAAAGGCCTTGACAATGCTGTTGCTGGAGATGCTGATATACTGGTACTACCGGATCTTGTCTCTGCAAACGTTTTATACAAATCTTTTGGATTTTTAACAGACTCAAAGACAGCCGGATATATGGTTGGTTCCAGAGTTCCTGTAATAATCACTTCAAGAGCTGACAGCATGGACACCAAATTAAATTCAATAGGACTGGCTGCCTTTATGGCATCTGTCACTCAACAATGATGGAAGTATCAATGAAACCGGCGAATACACATATTTTCGACACTCTTAAAAAGAGAATTATCAATCTGGAAATGAAACCGGGCGATATTATTCTGGACAAAACACTGATAGAAGAATTTGGAGTAAGCAGAACACCGGTACGGGAAGCTCTGATAAAACTCGTCCAGATAGGATTGATTGAAACCAGGCCCCGCATCGGAACGTTTGTCACTCAGATTGATCTTAAATCTGTAAAAAATGCCTATGAGGTGAAAAAAAACCTCGAGGGATTGGCTGCGGAATTGGCTGCTGCCAGAGCAACAGATGAAGAAATTAGTGAATTATTTGAAATAATAAACCGCTTTGCCCACTACGATATTATCAAGGACTACAAACTCTGCATCAACGATGATCAGAGGTTTCATCAGATAATAAGGCAAGCGTCAAAAAACGAAATGCTCATAGAGATCCTCGATCAACTCAATACCAAAACAGCCCGATTCCTTCAATCGATCGAGTATAAAATTGATGATTTTGATTGGTTTTACGAAACTCTTAAAAATATGGCTCACGCCATTGAAGAGAGAAATCCCGAGAAAGCCAGAACTACAACAGAAGAGCACACTTTAAAATTTGTGAATCAAATGTCAAAAAGATTCTTCGGATAAGCTAGAACAGAAAAGGAAACATTCATGGAACAATTATTTTCAGATCGCATTAAAGATGTCAAAGCCTCAGAAATACGGGAGATCCTCAAACTGGCAGCCAGACATGATATTATTTCCTTTGCAGGAGGTCTGCCGGCCCCGGAACTGTTCCCCACAAAAGAGATGGAAGTCGTAACACAATTGGTTCTTGAAACTATGGGTGAAGAAGCACTTCAGTACTGTCCAACCGAAGGTTATAATCCCCTGAGAGATCATATTGCCAATAGAATGAAACCCAGTGGTATTGAGGTAACAAGAGATGACATTCTCATAACCAGTGGTTCTCAGCAGGGTCTGGATTTCTCCGGTAAAATTTTTCTAAACCCGGGAGATGTGGTTCTATGTGAAAGCCCTAGTTACCTTGGAGCGATAAATGCCTTCAGAGCTTACGAAGGGACCTTTCGTGAGATAGAAACCGACATTCAGGGCATGGTTATGGAAGATCTGGAAAAAGCTCTTAAAGAATCAAAGAATGTTAAAATGATCTATGCCATACCGGACTTTCAGAATCCCTCAGGAAGAACATGGAGTCTGGAAAGACGAAAAAAGCTTATAGAACTAGCCAATAAATACAACAAACCAATTGTGGAAGACAACCCTTACGGCGATCTTATTTTCGAAGGAGAGAGACTGCCCTCTATCAAATCTCTTGATACTAAAGGATTGGTCATTTTTCTCGGAACTTTTTCCAAGACCTTCTGTCCGGGACTGAGAATCGGATGGGTTTGTGCTTCACCGGAAATATTAAATAAGTTTATTATGGTAAAACAAAGTGCTGACCTCCAGTGCAACTCCATGAGCCAGCGGGAGATATCCATTTTTATGGATAAATACGACCTGGACAAACATGTAGAGAAGATTAAAGCCGTGTACAGAAGAAGACGGGACCTGATGATGGACAGTATGAAAAAATACTTTCCCGAATCAGTCACCTGGACCCACCCCACGGGAGGTTTATTCACATGGGTAATAGTCCCCGAAAACATAGATACAAAGAAATTGATGGAAAAGTCTCTCGCAACAATTAAAGTGGCCTATGTCCCCGGAGCTTCTTTCTTCCCCAATGGTGGAGTGACTAATACGATGAGAGTGAATTTTTCAACAATGTCTGACGAACTAATCGTTGAGGGGATTAAGAGATTGGGAAAACTGCTCCATGAAGAGATAAAGTCTCTGGGACATCAGTCAAATGAGCCCCTGTACAGAGAAGAGTTCACGATTGTCTGAATAGAATATTTTCTAATAAAATGAAATTAATGCACCGGAGATATGGAAGTTCACTCTCGTGAGATTTATTCTCTTCTATATTCTTCGGCTTCTTTTATTCCATTCCCCAAAGCCCGCTCCATCCAATAGAGTGCCTTGTCCCGATCTACAGGAACCTCGATACCGTAATAATAGATATAACCCAGATCAAATTGAGCCTGTCCATAATCCTGTTCGGCGCTTTTTTCAAACCACTGCAGACCTGTCTCATGATTTTTATCGAGTCCGATACCGTAAAAATAGAGGTAGGCGAGCATAAATTGCGCATCAACATACCCCTGTTCGGCAGATAATTCAAAATATTCTGCGGCTTTCCCGAAATCCTGATCGACATTAAATCCCGAATAATACCATAATCCCAGCTTGTACTGGGCATCCATATCGCCACGACCTGCGTAGGCTTCGAGTCTTCTGAGAGTTTCGCTATACCCCGATACTGTAAAGAATAAAAGCATCAGAATGATTATCCATTTTTTCATCAGATCTATTATATCCGCACCTCTATGTGCTTTCAAAGACCTTCTATAAGAATATTCCAAAGTTTCGCGCAGTAATAGATAGGCATATGGTCCTTAATCTTCAAACCTATTCCCTTATCGAGAGAATCAAAATACTCTTTCCACTCTACCCTTGACTGCATAATATGCTCGTTGATACCATTGATTAGAGTTTTAGCCCTATCCTTATCCAGAACACCTTTAAACCCTTCTACTGAAAGAGATTCCCGCCTTTTCCGCTGTTGGGATATATTCAAAAGGACTTTGCTTTTTTCCTCTTCAACGGTAACAAGGGGTCTTTCAAAGAGGATTTCACCTCTATAATCGATATAAATAAGTTTTCCCATATCTTTAAAATTGAAATTCAATGCCGGTACATCGGGAGGGACAAGCGGTATGGGATCCCGGCCGTGTTCCACACGCCATACCGGTCGATTATCACAGATCCGGACAAATTCCCCATCACCGATTCGCGGTGCACCATATATATAGAGACCTGAGGCTTTTTCCAAGCGGGCAAAACAGAGAGCGGCTAAAGCACCACCAAGACTGTGGCCGCAAATCCACATGGATCGTGAAGGGGCTTCTGCTGACAGAGTCTCAAGAAAGAGTTTTAATCCTTCTTCCCCCTCCCAGATCTCTTGCAATCCTTTTAAAAAACCCTTGTGAACTTTACTCCCTTTATCAAAATCAACCGGTGCCGTATTGAGATCGGTTCTCAATTCGTGAAATGCGGAGAGACTCTTCATCTCTGTCCCGCGAAAAGCAACGATGATAGAGTCCTTGTTCCAGCTGACCATACACTCAGTCCCTTTACCCTGAAAGAAGTGAAAATGATCAAAGCCGACCAGTGCCATTGCCATGCGGGCAAATCCCGGATGACAGTAAACCAGAAAAGCACATTCGGATAACCACCAGGCATTTACAGGAGAATAATCTCTTTTCTCCGGTTCAAAGGGAAAGAGATGGGCATTCTCGAAATAGATATAATTCATATCCGGTGGAAGGATGGGGTATTCCCGGGGATTGGGGATGGGTTTGCTCAAATTTGTCATGGTCTTATTATATACGAAAACTAATTTAAATAAAAAGAAACCCTTCCATCCAATGAATGTTTATCTCTGGACCCGACCTGAACCATCACCCTTCATTAAATTGAGCACTTCCGCTTCTGTGATCAGAGCCACATCTCCCGGAATTGAATGTTTCAGACAGGAAGTGGCTACGGCAAAGCGCAAAGCCTCTTCATCGGATTTATATGTGGTTAATCCGTAAATAAGACCGGCGGCAAATGAGTCGCCTCCGCCCACACGATCGATAATATTTTTAATTTCATATTTCTGAGAAACAAAAAAATCACTTCTGTTATTGAGTATAGCCGACCATGTGTTGTGATCCGCCGAATGACTCTCTCTCATTGTTATGGCTATTTTTTTCAGATCGGGAAATTGGGCCAGTACGCGATCTGAAATATCTTTATATCTGTCCAATCCCAATTCCGCTTTGCTAACATCCGCATCGGACTCGATTCCAAGACATTTCTGGCAGTCCTCTTCGTTGGCAATAGCTACATCGACATATTTAACCAGCTCATTCATCACCTGAGGAGCCGTTTTCCCATAATTCCACAACTTTTTTCTGTAGTTGAGGTCACATGAAACGGTAATACCCCGTTTTTTCGCTTCCTGAACTGCTTTCAGCGATAACATAGATCCTTTCTCCGAAATAGCGGGAGTGATTCCGGTAATGTGAAACCACTGAGCATCTTTAAATACGACATCCCAGTCAAAATCTTCAGGTGTTGCATTGCAGATAGATGAATCAGCTCTGTCATAAACGACACTGGAAGCTCTCTGATTGGCTCCTGCTTCCAGATAATATGTTCCGAGCCTGTCTCCCTGACGGATAATTCTTGAAGTATCAACACCTCTGGATCTCAGAGCCGAGATGGCACCGTCACCAATGGGGTTTGAAGGAAGTGCTGTAACAAATGCCGTACTCTTTCCAAGAAGAGAAAGGGCTGAAGCTACATTGGACTCTCCACCGCCGAATGTCGTTTCGAGCAGAGGACTCTGAAAAAACCGCTCATGTCCCGGGGACTTAAAGCGGAGCATTATTTCACCTAAAGTTACGATTGTATTCATTTATTTCTCCAGCTTTTAATCAGTTCCACTGCATCGGAACTGAGTTTCTTTATTTCTTCAAATTTCTGAGAATCTATAAGATCCCCTTTAACCATCCACGACCCGCCGCATGCGGCGATATATGGTGAATCAAGGTATGAGAGAACATTAGCAGGACTGATTCCCCCTGTTGCCATAAACTTCACTTTTCCGTAAGGAGCACTCATGGCGTTGACCATTTTAACGCCTCCCGAAGCTTCAGCCGGGAAAAATTTGAGAATATTGAGTCCTCTCTCAAGAGCCATCTCAATTCCTGTAGGATTGTTTACACCGGGATATATGGGAACCCCGTTTTTTACACAATAGTCCACAACTGTGGGATTAAAACCGGGGCTGACGACAAATTGAGCACCGGAATCCACCGAAGCTTTAACCTGCTCTATGGTAAGAACTGTACCGGCACCGGTGAGCATCTGCGGGAATTTTCTGCTGATTGCTGATATGGATTCTGCTGCGGCATCTGTTCTGAAAGTGATTTCAGCAGCTGGAAGACGAGCTTCAAGCAGAGCTTCAGCCAGTGGTTCGGCATTTTTGGCATCGTGAAGTTTAATAACCGGTATAATGGCCAGTTCTTCTATTTTGCCTGCAATTTCGTAATACTTATCGTTCAATTAAAACTCCTTATGATATCCCATTGATTTAGATATTTCTTCTGTACAGATTTTCAGTAGCGGCATATATTTTTCTTTTTTTAATTCAAAATCACCGAAAAAAGGGATACTGACTGCAGCAATGACATCGGATTGTGAGTCGAATACAGGCAGAGCTATGGCATAAATCCCTTCGGACTCCTCCTGAAGATCAACGGCATATCCCTGGGTTTTTATCTCTTCAATAGACTCCAGGAGCTTTTCATAATCAGTGATCGTATATTCAGTAAATGATTTTATTTTAACATATGGCAGGAAATCTTCAGTATAACGTGTCCCCTGTGCGGTCATGGCAAGCAGAAGTTTTCCCGCGGCACCAATATAGGGTGGAAACACAGTCCCCGAATCAAGAGTAATACGGATGGCTTTTTTACTTTCACAGCTTTGAACCGGATAAACAACATCCCCACGGAGAATGCTGACCTTCACCATTTCATCAGTGGTTTGGGACAATTTTTCTATAAACGCAGCGGAGATGACGCTGATATCGAGACGCTGATTAACAATATTGCCCAGAGCGAGAAGTTTAGCTCCTAAAGAATAAAACCCGCCGGTCGTATCCTGCTCCAGATATCCCATTCCGCAAAGGGTATTGATCAATCGTGATACTGTCGCTTTGGGCATTTCCAGCTGAGAGCATATAGATGCCTGACTCAGTCCTTTTGATTCTGAAACCAGGAGATCGAAAATTCTGTTCATTTTTTCTATTGCAGGGACTTCATTTTTTTCAGACATAAATCATTAATAAAACGATTTCGTGAAACTGTCAATATGTTTCATATAGTATACTTGGTTTCATATAAGAATCAGGGGAAATAAATCTAACTGAATTTTAATAAATCATTTGATACCGAAAGCCTATCTGAAGCTTTAGTTATTAATTCCTGAAAGGAATTCTTCGAATAGGTCATGTATCTTGTCGCTCTTCCATTTTGAATCTATGACTACCGCAATTGGGACTGTGATTATCTTTATCCGGCAATATCCATATCTGTACAAAACGAAGAAGGTCTACTATATGGTATATGCAGTTTTGTTGTTAAAATTTGATTGGACATATATCAATTATAGATTATTTCTATTCACCTCTAGTATAGGGAAAGCTTATAGCGTACAAAATGACAGCAATGCTATCTATTACAATTAGAGAGGTTGTTTTTGGAAAATATTCACGTCCATATATAAGAAGAAGAAGAATAAAGACAAGTTTACTAATACCGGCTATGAATAGAATTAAACTACGGCTATAAGGCTTAAAAGCTCCATAAATCAGCAATCCCCCTACCAATGTAACCAATGCACCCCAGCTTCGGACTATAATTCCTGCAAGAGGAATACCACTCAGACTGACACCAAACATAGAGATAAGAGCTTCATTCGGGAAGATTATGGCATATGACATTGAACAGGTTATGATACCTGTAATAAGCATAATTAATTTAATTTTAGTTTTATTCATTTTTAATTCATATCCTTTTGTTAAAATTTATAAGAAGTTAATCACAAATTTTTAATAATACAAGAAAAAAAAGAGGAAACTAATAAACTTAATTTTGCCACATTTATAAAAAAAGAATCCCTGAAAATAGGCTGTATTAATATAAGGATTAAAATGAAAGAAGTAACAAGATTTCAATTGAAGAATATTCATAAGATTAAGAATAGATTTTATGCTTATTGAATTGTATATTATAATTTCATAAAAAAGAGGAACCAGTAGTGAGAAAAAGATTCTACTTTATAATAATTACTTCACTTTCTATCCTGATTTCATGTGCCGGGACTCCTTCCATAATAGAGCAGGAAAACCATGACACAGGTGCTATACAAAATGAAGAACTCACAGAAGTCCTGATATCCCGAGAACAACCACAAATTGATAACAAAGAACTTATATTTAGAGCAGAGAATGGACTTGAACTGGATATTTCTGAAATGGAAGATATAGCATTTGGATTTGTCCATACAGGAATGTATAGCCCAGAAGGTGATGTTCAATTAATAACAAAAGATTTAGATCATGGCTTACACTCACTAGCATTCAGAACGAATTTAAAAACCCATTCAGTAAAAGATATAATCGTTTCACCCAAAAGTTACAGCTGGTCTTCATCGGGGAAATATGTAGTGATTCATAACATTGATTATTATGCAGATGATGGATCTACGGGAATTGTTGTTTTAAATGTTCAATCGGGCCATTATATTGAAATTACCAGAGACCAGCTAATCAATGGAGTGGACTTGGGAAAGCGGGATAAACTCAATATATATAATATTGTCTGGTTAGATTCAAATAGATTTTCTCTGATCATCAGTGCCGGTTATCTGGGGGAATCGGGTCACCCCGGGATCAATTATAACAGAAAAGCAGATCTTGGAGAGAATTTCGGGAATAAAGGCGATATAATTCTTGTAGCCAACTGGGAAGTTGAAATTGTAAATGATGAAAGCACAAGCTTAGATCCTCCCAAAGAAGAAAAAAGTGAAACCTTAAAACTTCTCTTGGGAAAATGGCAAAGCATGGATGATACCAACAGTTACGTAATGTTCACTGAAAAAGAAATAATTTATTCATATGGCCTTGAAGTTACTGGTCAGGAAACTTACGTATTATCCGACAGTTGTATGGATACTGCGGTGATCAATGAGGAGAACTCTTCTGACTCTCCTCAATATATATATATGGAAACTAGTGATACATGTTTTTATATTATAGATCTGGCACAACAATATTTAGCTCTTTCTTTTATAGGCAGGGGAAATACCCTTACATATGTTAAATGATCTAATCACAATTTGAAAATTTACATTTGCAGAGGTCGGAATAATTGTTCCTATCCGTTGAGTTTTATTTCATAAAGAGATTCCATAAGTAAATCCGACTTTCCTTTTGGGAATCCTTTTTCTATAAACGAAAGCACATAAGCTTCCGGCAGATCGATTAAATACCGACTGATTAGAAACTCATGTCATAAGGTTCCAGGAGATCTCCAGTCATTAAATAAGAATACGATGCCATTTCATTATCACCTTCTTCTAAATAAATAGTTCCAGAAAGAGTAAAAGCCATATATGGATCTGATCTGACCGGTTCCTCAACTGTAACGAAAATAGTCTGATTCGCAGGAGGAGCCGGCACATGAATGCAGGCCCCCTGATAGGGGACGAAAAGAAAACTGGTGACCATGGTGAAGTTGTCAGGATCGGCATCCATTCCCACCAGGTATCCTGGAATTCGGATTTTTATATTGTCCGCCCCGGGATTAATCCCCGGAGCAGGAGGATCGCTTTCGGGTTGATACTCAGGGTCGTAATCATATGCTTTATTCAACTCCTGGTAATAATTGAATTCCTCCTCTGAAATCAGATTCCACCAGGTTATATCGATATAATCATCTGTTCCCTCTTCTATGTCAGCATATTCTTCCTGTTCTTCCTGTTCTTCCTGCACATCAGCTCCATCACTTGTTTTATCAGTCTTTTCTGATGTTGTTTCCACTGGTAGATTTCCGGAAGGGACGATGTCCCCCTTATCGCTGCATGAGAAAAAAATTGAAACAAGTAATATAAAAATGCAAAATTTGTACATGGTTAGCTCCTGACCGACATCCCGTCGGTTAAAGATTTTCTATAAGTCATTATTGCGGGAATCAGCCCGGTGAGAAGTCCCGCTGCCAGAGTTATGATTAACAGAATCCATTCGCTTGGCGAGGGCAGTGTCAGGTCGAGATATAATCCCGACGAACTGAATATCTTTGAAACGGCAATCTGGACGGCATAGAGAAGAAACACTCCGGATAAACACCCAGCTGCCGTCATAATGAAAGACTCGATGAAAAGAAAATAAAACAGCCGGATCGGCGTTGCTCCGAGAGACCTGAGTAAAGCCATCTCTCTCCTCCTTTGATTAAGCACTGCCATTTGTGCCGACAACAACGAGATAAGCCCGATGAGAACAACAGCTCCGGAAATAAAAGTAAGAGCTTTCTCGGCAATTCCCATCAGGCTCCATAACTCATATAAAGCGGCACCGGGGAGTATTGCCATTAAAGGTTCATCGGGGTAATTATTTACGATTCGTTGAAAGGAGAATGCGGTTCGTCTGTTTTTCAATCCTATATAAGCCGAAGTAATGGACTGAGGAGACAGATCGACGGCCAGAGCCTGTTCCCTGGTGACCTTTCTCGTTTCCATTCCCCTTTCCCATCCGATATGGATAGCCGAAATTCCCTCCAGGGAGATGAAAAGGCTTTTATCCACTGGTGTACCAGTTGGCTCGAGGATCCCCGATATTCTGAAAGGAAGTGTATCATGACTGGATAGGGATACCTTTCCCGCACCATGGTTGATTATGACCGAATCATCGACCTTGTAATTAAGCTCTTCAGCCACTGCTGAACCGATAACAACATCGAAAAGATCCTGAAATTCCGCACCATTGTCAAACGTCAGAGGGTGTTTCTTTCCATAAGTGAAAAACCTGAAATAATCATCTGTAGTTCCGACAACCCGGAAACCTTTATGGGAATCACCAAGAGACAGAGGAACAGACCAGGCTACTTCTTCCCGGCCCGCCAGTTCCAAATAAGAGTTGTAGGATATATTGTTAACGGCATTCCCCATATGAAAAACAGAATAAAGTATAAGATTGATCTGACCGGTTCTGGCACCAATTATAAGGTCCGTTCCTGAAATGGTTCTGGAAAAGCTGGTCCGGCTGATCTCCCTGGTTCTCTGTACGCCGAGAAACAGTAGAACACTCAAGGAGAGAGAGATATAGATGAGTATCAGAACATTTTTCCTATTAATCAGGCTTTGCAGGGCAAGTTTAAACATATGCGCCTCCATTGATTGACTCCAGATCTACCACTCGGGAGAATCTGGTTGCTAACTCCCTGTCATGACTGACAACAAGAAGAGTGGCACCTCTCTTCTCGCATTCGCTGAAAAGAAGATTCATAAAGTTTTTCCTCCTGTCAGCATCGAGAGCAGAAGTGGGTTCGTCTGCAATAATCAGCTCGGGATTACCGATAAGGGCTCTTGCGACGGCGACTCTCTGTTGCTGACCAATACTCAGATTCCCGGCTTTTTTTCTCAAATCCACATCAAGAGAAAGTTCATCGAGCAGTTCCCTGACTTTATTATGGTGTTTTCCCTTTTCTTTTTTTCGTTTGACTGGAGAAAACAAAACTGGTGCCAGGATATTATCCTCGATGGAAAGCCAGGGAAGCAGGTTGAACTGTTGAAATATATATCCCATATGATCTCCCCTGAACCGGTCCCGTTTATGGCATTTCATGTTTTTCAATTCTTCACCTCTTACTTTCAAAGAGCCGGACTGAATTGTCTGAATACCTGCTACAAGAGACAAGAGAGTTGTTTTGCCGCTTCCGCTGCTCCCTTTGAGAAAAACTTTTTCCCCCTCTTTGACGGAAAAGTCTCTAATATTTATCAGCGCTTCTTCATCGGGCCAGGCGAACAGGGCATTTTCCAGGTGTATCATATTCTCTCCATTATCCATTTACCGGGAAGAAAGTTTTACCTTCCTCGACCTCGCCGGCATTCTGGGATTCAGACATCACCTTCATCCACCAGGCTGTTTTGAACAGAATCAGACCTTCTCCTTCCGATTCAAGCTCTTCCATTCTTTTATGAATCATCTTATTTTCAGCATCGCTGGCATTAGAATGTTCGAATCCTACAAAATCTGCCCCCGGTATAAGCAAAAGCAATTCCAAATAATCATTTTCCAAAATAATCTGCATTTCAGCAGATCCATGCTCATGGGCATCATGCTGGCCGAAAAACAATACTGTTACAGATATGAATATAAGTAAAACCATAGATATCTTTTTAATCATCTAACTACTCCTGATATTGAATACATGACGTTAATGGAATGAGGTGGATTAGTAAAATAGCCATATTCTTGTGTCGGAAAAATACCTTTTTCATTGACATGAAAAACTAAAACAGACGGTCTAAATAGTCAATCTGATAAAATTGACTTTGAATAGTAATTTGTAACTGCGTTCTTTTTTATCAACTCTCAGAGAGTAATTCATATTGTAACCGTATACATATTATTTACAGATACCTAAATTATACTCGATTTTAACTATTATTCATTGACATCATAAAGTGTAAGCGGTTACATTATCAAAAAAAATATCCACGGGAAGACAATTGGCAGAATTAGAAGATCTTAAGACAATTAACGAAATAAAAATAAAGAATACGGACTATCCGGTTAAAGTTCTTCAGTTCGGAGAGGGAAACTTCTTAAGAGGTTTTGTAGACTGGATGATTCACAGAACAAATGAATCAGGATTATTCCATGGAAAAGTGAGAGTTATTCAGCCTATTAAAAATGGAATGGTTGATATTCTAAATCAACAGAATGGACAGTATACGCTCATTAGCAGAGGTATAGATAAGGGTGAAATTGTCAGCCACAACGAAGTCATAACTTCAATTGAAAAAGGTGTTAATCCCTATACAGATTTTTCTGATTTTTTAGAATCCGCCGACCTTCCGGATCTCAGATTCATTATTTCCAACACAACCGAAGCCGGTATCTCCTACAGAGAGGGCGAATCTCTAACTGATGCTCCTCAAATTTCTTATCCCGGTAAACTGACAGCACTCCTCTACCGAAGATTCCAGACATATTCCGGAGCACCCGATAAAGGTCTTCTTGTTGTGCCCTGTGAGTTAATTGACAGAAATGGCGATAAATTAAAAGAAATAGTCTTCCGTCTTGCCGATGAATGGAATCTCGGAGATTCATTTAAAAAATGGCTTGAAAATCACAACTCCTTTTTCAACACCCTCGTAGACAGAATCGTAACAGGATATCCCCGAGTGGAAATAGAAACTCTCAGCAAAGAATTAAACTACAGAGACAATCTTATCAATACGGCTGAAGTCTTTAATCTCTGGGTCATCGAAGCCGATAAAAAATATGCAAATGAGTTTCCTTTAGAGGAAGCGGGATGCAATGTCATCTGGACTGATGATATGACCCCCTACAGGACAAGAAAAGTCCGAATCCTGAATGGTATACATACAATGACCTGCCTTCCGGCATACTTATATGGAATAGAAACTGTAGGCGAATGTTTACAGGATGAAGTAATATCCGGATTTATTTCTAAGGGGATTTATGAAGAGATCATTCCCTCTGTAGATTTTGATAAACAGGAACTGGTTACTTTTGCTGAAAATGTTATGGAGAGGTTTGCCAATCCCTATATTAAACATCAATTGATCAGTATCAGCCTCAATTCTGTCTCAAAATTCAAATCCAGAGTTCTACCGACAATTCTCGATTATATTGAAAAAACCAATAATGCACCGGAAGTATTATCATTTTCACTCGCATCTCTAATCCATTTCTATAGTGGAAAAAATGATAAAGGTGATATTCACAAAGTTTCAGATGATAGTGATATACTTGAAAAATTCACCTCTTTATGGGCAGATCACAACAGTTCAAAAATCAGTGATAAGGATCTTGTAGAGTCAGTGTTAACTGATACAACGTTCTGGGGACAGGATTTGAATTCCATATCTGTTTTACAAGAGAGTGTGCTCACGTTTTTTACCAGCATAAAGAAACAGGGAATCAGAAAGGCTTTAGGTAGGATTCTATGAATCAGATAATTCAAATTGATAAAAAAGATAATGTAGCCATCGCACTCAAACCTCTACTATCCGGGACTGTTCTGAAAATATCAGACATGAAAATTACTCTGATTGAAGATATAGGTCAGGGACATAAATTGGCTCTTCAGAATATTGAAAAAGGTGATCAGGTTCTAAAATATGGATCTCCTATCGGTCACTCTATTCAGGAGATTCAGAGAGGTGAATTAGTTCACAGTCACAATCTGAAAACCAATCTCGATGGAATTCTGGAATATTCATACAATAAACAGGAATCATCTGTTTTCAGTTCATATTCAGAGCGCACTTTCAATGGATATAAGAGAGCTGATGGTAAAGTGGGTATAAGAAATGAGATATGGATCATTAACACCGTTGGTTGTGTGAATAAAATCGCAGAAAAAGTTGCGGCAAAAGCCAATGCTCTGTTCGAAAATAAATGTGACGGAATAATTACTTTTTCCCATCCTTACGGATGCAGCCAACTGGGTGAGGACCACCGGTACACTCAAAAGATATTGAGAAATCTTGTTCAACATCCCAATGCCGGAGCCGTACTGGTTCTGGGTCTAGGTTGTGAAAACAATAATATAAAAGAGTTCAAAAAAGTTCTCGGAACAAAAGAAAACAAGAGAGTCCGCTTTCTGGAATCCCAATCTGTTGAGGATGAAATTGAAGAAGCCCTGGTTTTACTGAGGGAACTCTCTGATATTACAGAAACAGACTCCAGAGAAAAATGCAGCCTTAAAGATCTGACCATCGGGCTGAAATGCGGCGGATCCGACGGTCTTTCAGGCATTACAGCCAATCCCCTTCTCGGCACCATATCCAATAAAATTATCGATGGCGGAGGATCATCGATCCTTTCGGAAGTACCGGAAATGTTCGGAGCCGAAACAGTGCTGATGAACAGAGCCAGAGACGAGAGAGTGTTTGAAAAAATTGTCGATCTTATCAACAATTTCAAAAAGTACTTTAAAAAATACAATCAGGTTGTATACGAAAATCCCTCTCCGGGAAACAAAGACGGTGGAATAACAACACTGGAAGATAAATCTCTCGGCTGTACACAAAAAGGCGGTGACAGGGACGTTGTAGCTGTTCTCGATTATGGGGATAAGGTGAAAACTCATGGTTTAAATCTTCTAAACGGCCCGGGAAATGATATTGTCGCTGTTACCAATCTCGCAGCAGCCGGGGCTCAGATTATCCTGTTCACTACAGGACGGGGAACACCGCTGGGAGGTCCTGTTCCCACAGTAAAAATATCTTCCAATAGTGCGTTGGCACATACGAAAAAGAACTGGATTGATTTTAATGCCGGTGGTTTAACAGAAGGTACAGACATGAGTGATTTAAGTGAATCTTTCATGGACTGCATAATGAGTATAGCCTCGGGTGAAAAGACGCTTAACGAGCAAAATGACTATCGGGAAATCGCCATCTTCAAAGACGGCGTGACTTTATAATTTCTAAAGGAGGAGATTCATTTCCCCCTCCTTTCTGAAATCAGTCTAAAAACAAAGATCGTATATGTCTTTCAAAAAGATTTTCTGTGACATTGCGACCTACGATTACTGAATTAGCATCCAGCGCCTGTAAATATCGCTCGCCCATTTCTGAGGCGACCTTATACCCCACATGAAGCAACTGCCTTATATGTCTATTGTAATCGCCATTCGCCAGATCGTGTCGCAAGGCAGAGGTAAACTCTTCACTGGACCATAGGCTAACCTCTTCTGCCGGAGGGAGCTTATCTCTATCAATATCTATTACAGTGGCATAGGGAGCGGCCAGTTCTTCATATCGATCGAGAGAAGAAGTGTAAACCTCTTTGGCGATTAGCAGGCCTTCGCCACCGCTTTCAGCCAGTCCGATTATCTCCTCAAGCCAGGTCGTTCCGGCAGTTTTTATATGCACCCCCGCATTATGTTTTCTCATATTTTCTTTTATGGAAGGGAAAATTGAGAATTTATCACTTCCCGAATGAATACTCAGCTTCAGATTGGGAGGAAGATTAAATTCCTGAACAGCCCATTTGATCACGCAAATATCATCGTTGAATTCTTTGTTGAAGGCGCTGACATCGCCCACATAATCAACACCTTTATTAAATCGCCCTGTAAATTTAGGAGCAATGGTTTGAGCCGGGATTCCCTCTGAAGCAATTGCCGCAAGAATAAAAAGGAGTTCTTCAGGTGTCTGAGGAAGCTCTGTTTCATCCATAGAGACTTCGGTAATAAAGTTCTCAGCTCCTTTGATGTCGCGAACATGCTCATATATTTTTCGGGCTTCTTTTACAGCAAAGAGATACCTCGATGCAATATCACGAAGACTTTTTTCTGTTATGTCCACAGGGTCTTCCACACCGGGAATAACCAGTCTTCCTATATATTTTTTATTAGCTTTGATAAAAGTTTCTATGTCATTATCTTGGGGCTTTTTACCAATATAATCAGCTACATCGAGTGTAAAAAAATCAGAGGACTCAACAAAGAGATCAACAGTCTTCAAATTTATATGATCAGCATCGACAAAATACGGGCCTTTCCAATTGGCTTCTCCAATGGCTTTGTCAGCATATGATCTTACCGATTTCGGATCTGTATGAATAATGGCATGTTCTCGGTAGGATTTATTCCAGACAATTGCAATATCCCGTCCCTTTTCAGATGCGTTCATTACTGCAGCAAGCTGCGCACTGGCCTCTCTTCCGAACCGGTCTCCCGTTCCCATTGAATATTTTTCCAGTTTCATACTATAGCTCCTTCGTTTTTACTGGTTATCATTGACAATTTCCAGTGTAAGCGGTTACATTTATTATGGCAAGGAAAATATGAAAAATCAGAGGAGAGTCTATGTCCACCTTTTTAACAGAGAACTTTTTATTACAAAATCAAGCAGCTGAAAGGCTATATCATAGCTATGCCGAAAAAATGCCTATTATTGATTATCACTGTCATTTACCACCTACTGATGTAAGCGGTGACAAAAAATTTGAAAATCTCACTGAGATCTGGCTGAAAGGCGATCACTACAAATGGCGAGCGATGAGAACCCTCGGTGTAAATGAAAGGTTTATTACGGGAGATGCCACTGATCATGAAAAATTTATGGCCTGGGCTAAATGCGTCCCGCAGACAATTGGGAATCCTCTGTACCACTGGACTCATCTTGAACTAAACAGACCATTCGGAATATCCGATCGAGTTTTAAATGAAAAGACAGCTCAGGGGATCTGGGAAGAAGCCAATTCGAAACTCCAGATTTCTGATTTTTCTGCCAGGGGAATTATCAACCAGATGAATGTTAAGGTGATTTGTACTACTGATGATCCTGTTGACGATCTGGCGTCTCATAAACAGATTCAATCAGAAGGTGATCTGTCATTTCAAATGTTCCCCACATTCCGTCCGGACAAAGCATCGGCTGTAGAAAATCCTGGAACCTATAAAAAATACCTGAAAAGTCTGGAAGAATCATCCGGTATCAGTATTTCTTCTTATAACGATTTACTCAAAGCCCTGGAACAGAGACACGACTATTTCCATTCTGTAGGTTGCCGGCTTTCTGATCATGCTCTAACTCTTCCCGAGTATGCCGAATTCACAGAGAGTGAAATCAGAATTATATTTGACCGGATCCTGGCTGATCAGGAAGTGACAGCTCTTGAAACATCGAAATACAAAACCGCTCTATTTCAATTCTTCGGAAGATTGAATTACGCTAAGGGATGGACTATGCAGATCCACATCGGTGCTATAAGAAATAACAGCAGCAGAATGTTCAAGAAACTAGGCCCCGATACGGGATTTGATTCCATAGGAGATGGTCCTGTCGCTTATCCTCTATCCAGATTACTCGATTCTCTGGATAGGACAGGTGAATTGCCGAAGACAATCATATATGTTCTGAATCCATCGGATAATGATACCATAGCGACAATGATCGGGAACTTTCAGGATGGTTCCCTACCGGGAAAAATTCAGTTCGGTTCGGGATGGTGGTTTAACGATCAGAAAACCGGTATGGAAAAACAGATCGAATCACTTGCCAATATGGGGATACTCTCATTATTTGTCGGAATGCTCACCGATTCGAGAAGTTTTCTATCATATACGAGACACGAGTATTTCAGAAGAATACTGTGCAATACAATAGGAACATGGGTAAGCAATGGTGAAGCACCTGAGGATTACGATTTACTGGGTGAAATGGTTCAGAATATAAGTTACAATAACGGTCTGAACTATTTTAATTTTCCAGGATAAGTATTTGAATATCTATGAAATAGCCGAAAAGGCAGGAGTTTCTACAGCAACAGTTTCAAGAGTCCTCAATAACAGCCCCAAAGTCAGTGAGAAAACCAGAGAGAAGATCCATAAACTGATGAAAGAGGAAAATTATCTCCCCAGTGCTTATGCCAGAGGTTTATCGGGGACTCCGGCTAAAACCATAGGTATTCTCACTATTGATATCCGGGATCAGTATTTTGCTTCTGTCATTCATTCTCTGGAGCAGGAGTTGAGCCTTTTCCAGTACAATGTGGTTCTCTGCAATACAGGCGGCGAGTACGACGATCAGAGAAACTATATTGAGCTTCTTCTACAGAAAAAAGTTGAAGCTCTGATTCTCGTAGGATCCGTTTTCAAAAATCCTCAGTTGAAAGGAGTTATAAGTCAGGTGGCAGAGCAAATACCTCTGATAATCGCGAATGAAAAGGTGGAGGGGAACAATATCTATTCCCTCATCTGCGATGAGGGAAAAGGGATAAAGGATGCCGTTTTAACACTTCATAAAAAAGGCCATAGAGACTTTGTGTATATTCAGGCCGGCGAAACATACAGTTCAAAAAGAAAAGTGAAAGGCTTTATCGACGCGGCGGAAGAGATCAGAGAACTGAAAACTGACGGAAAGATCCTGCATATCGGTACAGACTTACATAGCGCCCGTAAAATTGCCGGTGGTATATTGTCTATGAAACCACGGCCCACTGCTGTAATCTGCGGAGAAGATCTGACCGCGTTGGGCATTATTCAGGAAATGACAAAACTGGGATATTCCATACCGGGAGATTTCTCAATTACCGGTTTTAATAATTCCATATATTCGGAATGCTCCACTCCCCCTCTGACAACCATTGACAGCCAGAGCAGTGCCATGGGGCTGGCCGCGGCCCGTTTGACTCTAGATATACTGGCTAAGAGAAATGTTCCCAAATTGAATACTATCAACACTGAGTTTATTGAAAGAGAGAGTACGGGAGAGATATAAAGTCCACTTCCCGATTTAAAAAGTATCGATGATTTTCTTACAACTTATAGCATCCGGGGAAAGAGGAAATTGATTGTAAAGTCATCACTGTTCCAAAATGGTTCCCAGAGTGAATGCGCCTCTTTTACAGGTGCGTTTTTTGAAAAAAAGAAAAGAGCTGTCTCAAATCTGAAGATTCTTCAAAAGTCCGGGCAGTATGCTCAACACCTTACTTTACATGGAAATAATCTCCCGAAAGTAAAATTCTCTCAACATCATTAATGTTAAAACTCATTTTCCCTTTAACAAGATAGCCCATCTGTTCATGTATGTCATGACTATCTGGCCAGCCAACCGCCGTCGACAGCCAGAGTAAATCCATTGATATATGATGATGCATCGGAAGCAAGAAAAACAGCCGCTCCTCCCATGTCTTCCGGGTCACCCCATCGGCCGGCTGGAATTCGGGCCATCAGCTCTTTCGTCCTATCGGGATCATTTCTAAGGGCTTCCGTATTATCAGTAGCCATATATCCCGGAGCAATGCCATTGACATTTATATCGTGTTTAGCCCATTCATTAGCCAGAGCCATTGTGAGTCCTTTCATCCCCGATTTACTCGATGTATAAGAAGGGACACGGATTCCCCCCTGGAAAGAGAGAAGAGATGCCACATTGATAATCTTGCCTCCCCGGCCCTGACTGATATACTGTCTGGCAACTTTCTGTGAGAGAAAAAAGGCACTTTTCAGGTTCACATTCATAACATCATCCCAGTCTTTTACTTCAAAATCTATGGCATCGTTTCTCCGGATAATTCCCGAGTTGTTGACAAGTATATGGATCTCTCCAAAAGTCTTTACAGATTCTTCGACGATTTCATCCAGATGATCCTGAGAAGTGAGGTCGCAGGCGATATCAAGGTATCTTCTCCCCATGGCAAGAACCCTTTTTTCTGTTTCCGCAGAGTTTTTCGTACTCACACCGACGATATCACATCCGGCTTCAGCCAGAGATAAAGCGATCCCCTGCCCCAATCCTCTTGAGGCACCGGTAACGATAGCAGTTTTACCTTCCAGGTTAAATTTGTCCAATATCATTATTTTAAATCCTTCATATCGACGAAATCCATGTCGTCAAATGTTTTGTTTTCTCCACACATTCCCCAGATAAAGGTGTAGTTACTGGTTCCCACTCCGGAATGGATGGACCAGCTGGGAGATATGACAGCTTGTTCATTGGCCATAACAATGTGTCGTGTTTCATCGGGCTGTCCCATTAGGTGGAATACTCTGGTGTCTTCTTTCATATCGAAATAGAAGTAAACCTCCATTCGTCTCTCGTGGGTGTGACAGGGCATGGTATTCCAGACACTTCCTGATGCGAGCAGTGTCATTCCCATAACGAGCTGGCAGCTTTCACATACCGCCGGGTGCACAAATTGATAAATGGTTCTTTTATTGAGATTTTCATCAGTTCCCAGGTGTACCTGACCAGCTTTGTCCAGGTCGATCATTACTGTGGGATAAGTGTGATGAGCAGGACAGCTGTTGACATAAAATTTTGCCGGATTTTTGGGATCGGCACTGGAGAAAAGGACATTTTCCACTCCCATACCGACATAGGCTCCTTCCCGGCTTTCCAGTTCATATTCAGTACCGTCGAGAGTTAATACTCCTTTCCCACCGATATTGATGACTCCCATTTCTCTTCTCTCGAGAAAAAAGTCGACACCCATCTCTTTACCCGCTTCGAGTTTAACAATGCTTTTCACAGGCATAATTCCACCGGCGATGATCCGATCAACATGTGAATAGGTCAGATTGACCGAGTCGACATGAAAGAGATCCTCTATCAGATAGTGACCTCTTATATCTTCTGTAGTGTATTTTTTTGCATCATCCGGATGATTTGCATATCTCACATCCAATTTCATAATCGGCTCCTTTTATGGTTATTAATTTAATTTCTACAATTTCCTGAAAAACCAAGACGACTTGATATGGCATCTGCCGAAGCTCTAAGAATCTTCCCTTCCAATTCAGGATTTCTATTTTCCGTATAGAGACCTGCTGCGCTGATTCCGGCAACAACCTTCCCCTTATGATCAAACACGGGAGCACCCAGGCACATAATAAAATCGAGGATTTCCCTGTCATCAAGAGAATATCCTCTCTCTTTAGTCAGAGTAAGATCTTCTTTCAGAGTCTTGGTATCCATAATGGTCCTGCCGGTCCTCTGCCTGAATTTCATAGTCTTAATCAGAGGATTCAGCTCTGCTTCTGAGATTTCAGACAAAATGGCTTTACCCAGAGATGTACAATAGGCATCATCTCTGTTGGAAATATTTGCCGTGGGAATGGGAACATATTCCGGTTCCTGCTTGTAGAGGTATATAATCTGATTCCCATCGAGCATGGCGATAAAAATTGTCATTTCAAGATCAGTACAGGCCTGCGCTACTATGGGTTTGGCTTCCTCTATCAAATCAAGATTCTGAATATACCTGTTTCCGATGACAAAGGCTTTCAGACCGATCTGATAGCGCTTCGTCGTACCCTTATCCGGTTGAATCATTTCAGAATCGAGAAGCATCAAAAGAATCTCATATGCTGTGGTTTTCGGTATTGTCGTCTTCTCAATAATCTCATTGAGAGAGAGTCCTTCTTTTGATAAAGAGATGAGATTAAGAATTTCAATGCTTCTTACAACGCTTCGATTTTTCATACTTATCTTAGTATACCATTCTTATATACAAAGTCAATTCGGATATACGAATTATTAAAATACAACGAATCTCTCTCTCAGCGTGCAATTGCCCAAAATTAAGATGTAAAAAAACGAGGATAAGTATTGGCAGCTCACCAAAAAAATCAGGAGCTGCCAATCCATATTAATGCATCAATTCCTCCCGGGGGGGAGAAAATACATCAAGCAGAACTGATGGTTCATCAAAAGTCCAGGCATTATGTACTGCTCCGATCGGAGCATGATACCAATCTCCCACATTGAGGATGCTCTCTTTGCCATCAATTAAAAACCCCATCTTACCACTGACCAGATAACCCATTTGTTCATGGCTGTCATGACTGTGGGGAGGAAAGGTTTTATTCCGCGGGAAGTGATATTCAACCACCTGAATATTTTCACCTGTATAGATATACCTGGTGACATCACCCTCTACGACTTCCTTAAACATTGTCTCTTTATTAAAAAAAAGTTTTATATCCATATTGTTATCCTAACTCATAAAAGGTACAACCACAAATCGAAACCGGAAAATTTGTAAGCGGTTACATTTCAAGTAGCAATAAAATGAAAAACAATGGTATAATAGTTTGCAAAGATGTTAAGTATAATTCCCAAAACATGGCATGATCTGTCTATAAAAAGAAAATTATTCCTCTTTTTCTCTATATTGATTCTAAGTGTTTCATTTCTCTATTTTTATATTCTCAATAACGCTTTTGGATATTTGCAGACCTATGAAGAAGATCTTATAAAAACAGCACTAGTCCAGAATCTATCAGGAGCCATAAAAAATAATAATGACCAATTCAACCATGTCATCAGAAATTACAGTGAAGAAAACATCAAAAAATTTGAAAACACCATTGAACCGGTTTGGAGTACCTGGAATAAAGTAAAGAATAATGCCAATACTTCACAAGATGCTTTTTTTCAGATAGAAGCAATCAGATATGGGATGCTGACTTATCTGGAAAGTACAAAATCATCAATCTCTTCAGTAAACAAAAATCAGGAGATCTTTACTGAACAGTTATTACGAGCCGGACGAATAGAAAATTATATTGAAAATTATCTCAACTCACTAATAAATGTGAGACTCGATGAAAGTACAAGATTACACGAAAGCCAGAAAGAGGCAGTTTCACGGATAAGGATTATCAGTTTTGTCGGTATATTTTTTATTGGAGTCATTAGTCTCCTCTTTGGAAACTTCTTTTCAGGAACACTTACCAAACCCATTATTGACCTTGCCAATAATACTTTGAAAATGGCCAGGGGAGACCTGAAAGTGGACAAAGTCTCAGCCCAGTCAAATGATGAGATCGGTGTTCTGACCAATTCATTCAACAAGATGAGTATTAACATAAATGAAATGGTTGAGAGTCTGAAGGACAAGGCAAAAATAGAGAAACAACTTTTTGAAGATGAAGTGAAATTGATTGATATGGGAAAATCTCTTCAGGAAGCTCAGTTCCTCAGTCTTCAGTCACAGATAAATCCCCATTTTTTATTTAATACTCTCAACACCATTTGCCGAACATCCATGTTTGAACAGGCTCCCAAAACGGTGAGACTAATTGAATGTTTATCCAGTATTTTCAGGTACAACCTGAATAATCAGGAAAAAGTCGTCACATTAGAAGAAGAATTGGAAATTTTAAAAGAGTATATGTTTATACAAAAGACCAGATATGGCGATCGAATCAGTTTTAATATAAAAAACAGTATAAATATTTCACACTTAAGAATTCCCGTTTTCACCTTGCAGCCCTTAATTGAAAATGCCGTAAAACATGGCATAGAACCTAAAGAAGATGGTGGCAGAATTACCATTTATATAGATAAAGCCCCCTGGAACAAGATTCTCATCAGAATTGAAGATACAGGAGTCGGATTTAACCAGGAAGAGATCAACATAAACAAGCACTCCTGGAAATCTACCGGTATCGGAATTACTAATGTAAAAAAAAGGCTTTCCTTAAAATTCAATGGAATGGAGACATTTAATATTCAAAGCACAAAAGAAAAGGGAACAGTTATCTCAATTTCCATACCGGAGCAGGAATATGTTTAAATTATTAATCGCTGATGATGAGCAACTGGAACGGGAAGCTCTTCGTTTTATTATTTCCAAAAGCATAGATTCTATCATTGATATTGAAGAGGCAGTAAACGGCAGAGAGGCAATAGCCAAAGTACAGGCATCAAAACCTGACATCATCATCCTCGACATCAACATGCCCGGAATCAATGGCATTGAAGCCGCCTGGAAGATCAGGAAAAAAGATGAGAACGTTTCCATTATATTTCTCACGGCCCTCCACCAATTTGATTATGCCCATGAAGCGATAAAAGTGGGAGCCCTAGATTATATTGTTAAACCATCTTCAGAAAAAAGAATTATAGAAGTGATGGAAAAAGTGACCTCTAAACTCCTGGAGGAAAAAACCGCCAGGCAGGAAAGAGAAAACATTGAGTTAAGACTGGATAAGGCAACAGATTATTTAAGTTCCGAATTCATATACAACCTGGCCACAAGAAATATGAAAGAGGAAAAATTTGTAAACTATCTAACACTCCTCGATATAAACTTCAATATGGGTAGAGGATTCATAATGAAATTAAATTATGAAACTTATCCGATTCTGGTCAATTCCGATTATCAGAAACAAATATTAAAAAAGAGATGCTTAAGGTTAATGAATGATATATTGAAACAGCAGAATCTTCTCTGTTCATTTAATATGGATCTCAACAACATAATTATTTTGGTATACAGCAGTTATCAAAGTGACAAAATAGAATCTGATGAATTTATTAAAGACTTAATTAGTGCAATCAGTAACAAAATAAAGGAAAATCTTAATATTGATATACTACTGGGAAAAGGTTCACTTTTTCACAATGCTGAAGCAGCTGTCCAATCCTTTATAGAAGCTAAAAATTTTGATGACAGATCGATTTCATCGGAAAAGCTACCTCTGGAACTGGAAATGAACCTCGAGCAGGCAATAATAGCCTGTGACAAAGATAAAACAGAAGAATTATATCACAATATTGATTTATGGATCGAATCATCTCTAATAACATTTAAAAAGAAAAAAAGCTGCATTACAGATTTAACAGCTATTCTCAGACATGCCGCCTCTTCTCAGTTTCCCGAGGGGAACTATTCAATTAACATTAATGATATAAGTGAAGCCGATTCAATTTCCGAGTTACTTACTGCATTCAAAGTATTCCTCAATGAAAGTCTGGAAAAAATCACAGATCTATTCGAACGGGAAAATATTCCATCCATAAAAAAAGCCTGTCTATTTCTACAGGAGAATTTCCGAAAGGAGATCAGCCTGGAGGAGACGGCACAATTCTGCAATCTCTCGACGTTTTATTTCAGTAAGATTTTTAAAGAACACAAGAAGCAGAATTTCATCAACTACCTCACTGAAATCAGAATAAATGAGGCAAAAAAATTATTGAAAGAGACGAATTTATCAATGAGAGAGATCAGCAGTGACATAGGCTACCGTGATCCAAACTATTTTACCCGCGTTTTTAAAAGAGTGGTTAACTACTCTCCCAGTGATTACCGCAACAACAAAATGCTAAAACCGCAATAAATGAAAGATTTATAAAATTAAAAAAGATTTAAATACATATAAGTGCGCAAAAATGTGCAGAAGATAATATTTTCCTATAGAGCGGGATATTGAAAACCAGATTTACAATAACTTAACTTAAAAAAATTCTGGAGGAAAGAATGAAAAAACAAATCTTAGCTCTTATTGTGGCAATGTTAGTATGCACAACAGCTGTATTCGCAAATGGACAGTCTGAAACTGCTTCAACTGGAGACAGTGGGGACAAAACAGTTACTTTGGTGTACGCTGAAGTTAATCCCCTCGATTCAATCGTTGGTCAGACAGGTCAAAAATTTAAAGAAGAAGTTGAAAGACTTTCTAATGGAACTGTTATGTTAGATATTCAGCACAGTGGTGTACTAGGTGCAGAACATGATGTACTTGACGCTATGCTCGGTGGTGGTGGAACAATAGATATGTCTAGAATTTCCGCTTTTGCTCTGACTAGTTATGGTGGTGAGAAATCCAAACTTCTTTCCGTTCCCTATACTTTTACAAGCAGAGATCATTTCTGGAACTTCGCTGCCAGTGATCTGGCTCCTGATTTTTTGATGGAACCCCACAATAACGGCACAGGAATCCGTGGACTATTCTATGGAGAAGAAGGTTTCAGACATTTCTTCGGTACTGTTCCTCTAAACAGCATTGAAGATATGAAAGGTCTCAAAGTTCGAATTTCCAATGACCCTGTAGCTCAGGGGATGGTTAATGGTGTTGGCAGCGATCCTACTCAGGTAAGCTACAGTGAATTGTATTCCGCACTTCAGAGTGGTGTGGTTGATGCTGCTGAGCAGCCTATCGCCAACTACAAGTCAAAAGCGTTCAACGAAGTCGCTCCTTACATGATCCTCGACGGTCATACTCTGGGGGCTATCCAGGTTATCATTACTGATGAAGCATGGGACAATCTCTCTGCTGCCCAGCAGGATGCTATAACTGAAGCTGGTAAAATCACTTCCGTCTATAACAGAGAACTCTCCGAAGGAGCTGAAAAAGAAGTTTTGGTACAGCTTGCTGCAGAAGGTGCTGTTGTTGTTGAAGTTGCCGATAAGGGACCATGGCAGGCTGCATGTGCTGATATTATTGCTGAAGCAACTGCATCAAACAAGGCTCTTTATCAGAAAATCCTGGCAATGCAGTAGAATCTTGCAGTAAGCCGTTTCAAGTTTAATAATTATGGCACAGAAGCGAATGTTTCTGTGCCCTATTCATTTTAATGAGGAGTCAAAATGAAAGCGTTTTTTCAGGTTATGGATAGAATGAAACCATTTTACGACCATGTCTATAACGGGGTTCTTTTAATCTGTAAAATACTTCTGGTAATAGATATTCTAATTACAACAGTCGCGGTTTCCGGAAGATATATTTCTTTTATTCCAGACCCCGCCTGGAGTGAAGAAGTTGTCCTTTCACTTATGGCTTATATGGCGGTACTTTCCGCCGCACTGGCGATCCGGAGGAAAGCTCATATCCGGATGACAGCTCTTGACCGGTACCTGCCGGAAAAATTGCTCAATTTCCTGGATCTGTTTGCAGATCTTGCTGTAATGGCTCTGGGATTTGTGATGATCTTTGTGGGCTGGAATTATGCTCAGAGAATCGGATCCAGAGGTTCATATATAAGTATACCGGCACTTTCCCGATTCTGGATGTACTTTCCCGTACCCCTTGCGGGAGTGGCTATGGTTATTTTTGAGATTGAAATAATCTATAACCAGATGAAAAAGATTGTTTTAAGAGAGGATTCTGACAAATGATAGTAAACAGTATGGCTATAACGATACTTCTGGTATCTTTTTTAATATTGGTTTTGTTGCGTTTTCCTATTGCATACGCTGTAGCTCTTTCTTCCATCTTATGTCTGCTCTATCAAGGGCTTCCCCTGACAACTGTAGCCCAGCAAATGGTAAAGGGGATAAGTTCCTTCAGTCTTATGGCGGTCCCTTTCTTTATTACCATGGGCTATTTAATGGGAAGCGGCGGTATTTCCGAAAAATTGATTGAACTTGCCAATGCCTGCGTGGGATGGATGCGCGGCGGGATGGCTATGGTCAACATCGTAGCGTCCTATTTTTTCGGCGGGATTTCCGGTTCTGCAGCAGCGGACACGGCTTCTCTGGGAAGTATTATGATCCCCATGATGGTCGAACAGGGTTATGATGATGACTTTGCAACGGCTGTAACGGTTACCAGTTCCTGTGAAGGTCTACTCGTGCCGCCCAGCCACAATATGGTTATTTATGCGACGACAGCCGGGGGAATTTCTGTGGGAAGCCTGTTCCTGGCGGGTTATCTTCCGGCGGCTATTCTCGCGGGAACTCTGATGATCGGTGCTTACATCATCTCTGTAAAACGGCAGTATCCCAAGGGTGAAAAGTTCAATCTCCTCAGACTGCTTAAACAGATCAGTATCTCATTTTGGGCTCTGGCTGCAATTTTGATAGTTGTGGTCGGTGTTGTTGGAGGGATTTTCACAGCAACGGAATCAGCTGCCATTGCGGTTATTTATAGTTTGTTCGTCAGTGTCTTTATCTACAGAGGATTGAAATGGAAAGATGTCTGGAAAGTTCTGGATCAGTGTGTACATACTCTGTCAATTGTCCTGATTCTGATTGCCACTTCCAGTATTTTCGGATTTCTTCTAACTCGACTGCATGTTCCGTCGCTGGCGGCAGAAGCCATTATCGGGTTGACAGATAATCCTATACTGATTGCCCTGCTGCTTAACTTAATTCTTCTGGTTTTAGGGATGATTATGGATATGGCGCCCATAATCCTGATCGCCACGCCCATATTGCTGCCAATTGCGACGACTATAGGAATTGACCCCATACAATTCGGGGTCATGATGATTTTAAACTGCGGAATCGGTCTGTTGACACCGCCTGTAGGAGCCGTTTTGTTTATCGGATCGGCAGTGGGTAAAGTCTCTATGGAGCGCGTTGTCAAAGCGACACTGCCTTTTTACATCCTGATGATTGTGACTCTGATTCTGGTGACATTTATACCTGCTATCAGTCTGTTTCTGCCATCGTTGTTTTAATAGGATTCAAATTGGAAAGTATGTTCAAGTTTCGTTACAGTATAAAGCCGGAAAATCTCTGGGTTTTGACAATGGTTAATTTCTACAGGTCCTTTCTGGGGGTGTGCAATCTGGTTTTCACGGTTTCTATGGTGCTGCTGGCTGTCAGATTCTGGTCAGGCAGCAGCATGGGTATCAGAACTCTTATTACTGCCGGGGTTCTGCTCATCCCTGTTTTTCAGCCTTTGATGATCTATTTCCGCTGCAGAAAAATCGTCAGCACAATGCCCGGGGATATGGAAATATCCTTCGACAAGACAGGGATCACAACTTCGGCGAAGGAGGCGAGATCCCATGTCAATTTTTCAGAGGTGAAATCTGTTATCAGAATTTTTAACCTGATGATTATCTATACCCGGTCGAAACAAAGTTTTATTCTGAGCGATCGGATCACGGAAGGTAAAAGCACTAGTTTATATAGTTTTATAAAAGAAAATGTGAATGAGAGAGTTAAAGACTCCAGACACCGGAAAAACTAATATGGGAATTTGAAATGTTAAGAATTACTTATGATGAAATGGTGGAAACTTTTGAAAAGATTCTCCTGAAAAAGGGATTCACAGCGGATATTGCTGAAAGAAGCAGCCGGCTTTTTGCAGAAAACAGTCTTGATGGTGTGTATTCTCATGGTGTGAACAGATTCCCCCGGGTTATTTCACACTTTGAAAAGGGATATATAAAAGCAGATGCAGAACCCTCGGTTGAAGCTACCATGGGTGGATTCGAACGGTGGAACGGAAATCTGGCAATGGGGAACACTAATGCACAAAGTGCTATGAATAGAGCAATTAAACTGGCAAAAGAAAATGGTATCGGCATTGTGGCTCTGAGGAACACCAATCACTGGATGCGCGGTGGAGCCTATGGATGGCAGGCTGCTGATGCGGGAATGATCGGCATGTGCTGGACCAATACTATGCCCAATATGCCGGCCTGGGGAACCAGGGATAGA